>CAILUU010000001.1 GCA_903837525.1 uncultured Bacteroidota bacterium
TCCGTACCAATAGCAAAGGGCACTAAGCCTGCTACTGTTGCAGAAGCTGATCCTGCGGAAGAACCTGATGATCCATATTTTAAATTCCATGGATTTTTTGTTCTTCCACCAAACCAATAATCGCCCATGGCTAAAGCACCTAAAGTAAATTTAGCAATTAGTACTGCACCTGCTTCTCTTAGTTTAGTATATACAAAAGCATCTTCCTCAATAGTTTGATTTTGATAAGGCGCAGCTCCCCAAGTAGTCTTTGTTCCTTTGACAGCAAATAAATCTTTTAGGCCATAAGGTATACCATGTAATAAGCCTCTGTATTTTCCTTGCGCTAATTCTGCATCTGCTTTTTTAGCTTGTGCATAAGCAATCTCTTCTTGTATACTAATAACACATTGTAAAGTGTCGCCCCATTTTTTGATGCGCTCAATAAAAAATTGAGTAAGTGCTAGGGAGCTTATTTTTTTATTTTTAATTAAAGAAGCTAATTGTTCAATGGTGTAAAATGCTAAATCATTTTTATTGGCAGGTAATAGTACTGTGTTGTCTAATTTCCAAGCAATCGGTTTTTGCACTGTATTGAAATGCATACCAGGTAATACCGGCGTTTGCCACATACTTAAGGGTATACTATTTGGTAAAGGCAAATTATGCATAGCCTTGTAGTTCGCTAAATTGTCTATTACATCGGAGTATAAAGTATCTATTTCCTTAGTGGTAAAACTTAGGTCAATTAGTTTAGAGGCACTAATTAAATCTTTTTTTTGAATGGAAGTATCTTGTGCAGATGCCAAAAGACCAAAAGACAAAAGAAGGTAGGTAAATAGGATGCGCATAAATTACTTTTTTTAATTGCATCAAAGATAATATTACCTACTTGGTTTTGGGCGACTAAAATGTCTTTTTTGACCACCATTGGCCATAGCCTTAGACCTAGCATGTCCAGAGTTACCCCTTCCTTGTTGTTTAGCTTCTTTAATGGGATTAAAGTTGGTCATGGGAAAGGGATGATTCTCTATAACGGGTATCTTTTTTGCAATTAATTTTTCGATGTCTTTTAAAAAGGCTCTTTCTTCCGCATCGCAGAATGAAATGGCAGTTCCATTCGCACCTGCACGACCTGTTCTTCCAATGCGGTGTACATAGGTTTCAGGAATATTTGGAATTTCATAATTCACTACATAGGCTAGTTCATCTACATCTATACCTCTTGCAGCAATATCGGTGGCTACGAGTACTCTAGTTGTTTGGGCTTTAAAATTAGTCAATGCTCTTTGTCTTGCATTCTGTGCTTTATTGCCATGAATAGCTTCGGCCTTAATATTATTTTTCAATAGTAGGTTTACTACTTTATCTGCACCATGTTTAGTTCTTGTAAAAACCAAGGCTGTTTTAATAGCTGTATTTTTTAGAATCTCAATAAGTAATGCATTTTTATTGACTTTATCTACAAAATAAACCGATTGCTCAATAATATCTACAGTAGAAGAAACAGGGGTGACACTTACTTTTAATGGATGAAATAAAATAGTATTGGCTAAGCTTACAATTTCAGGAGGCATGGTCGCAGAGAAAAATAAGGACTGTCTTTTTTTAGGAAGCACAGCTAATAATTTTTTTACGTCATGTACAAAACCCATATCCAACATTCTATCCGCTTCATCCAATACAAATATTTCTACTTCTCTAATATTTAAATGCCCTTGGTTCATTAAATCTAATAATCTTCCTGGAGTAGCAATCACTACATCTACTCCATTTCTTAATGCATTTACTTGCGGGCCTTGTCCAACACCTCCAAAAATAACGGTGCAATTTAAACCTGTATGTCTTCCATAAGCATTAAAGCTTTCTCCAATTTGTATGGCTAATTCTCTTGTAGGTGTTACAATTAAACTTCTAATTTTTTTTCTTCTCTCCGCGGTTTTGTTTTTAACTAATAACTGTAAAATAGGAAGGGTGAAAGCTGCCGTTTTACCGGTACCTGTTTGGGCGCAACCTAATAGGTCTTTACCTTGTAAAACAATGGGTATTGATTCTGCTTGTATAGGAGTGGGGGTTGTATAACCTTCTTCCTGAATGGCCTTTAATAAGGGCTCTATAAGACCTAGGGTCTGAAAATTCGTGTTCATAATAGACTGCAAGGTAGTGCATTTAAATTTAGGCACTTAATTTGAAGGCTAATGATACCCTATTCTTACTTTCTTACTAATTTATATGAAGTAATTACAATCTCTTTAATAATGGCAGAGGGAACATGTCTATTGAGGTGTAAAGTGTTCCAATGTTTTTTGTTCATATGATAGCCTGGGAAAATGGCATCTGGATATTCTTCTCTTTGTAGGATAATATCTTCAGGGTCTGCTTTATAATTCATAGTGGCAGGTAGCGCCATCAAATCTAAAATAATAAAAATCTTTCCTTTAGTTTTAAATACCAGACTATTTTCTCCAAAAGGGAAACATTCTTCTGTATCTGGAAGCGAAAGGGCGTAAATTCTAATTTCATCTATTTCCATAGTCATCCATTATTATTGTTTTAGAAATATGAGGTGCTTATATTATTAATTTAGGTATTTGTTCGAAATTTATACGAAATTAGACTTTAAATATTGAATGGATGTTAGCTTTGAAATCTTTTGACTTTACAGAGGAAATTATTTTAGAAAATGAGCGTGTCTTATTAAGGCCGCTTCGAATTTCTGATGGCTCATTACTATCGCATTATGTAAACGAGGAGCCTGATTTATGGCAGTATTCATTAGTAGCTATTCATAATAGCGAAGACTTAGAAAACTATATTCAATCGGCTATTGATGCAAGAGAAAATAAAACATCCTATGCTTTTATTGTATTTGATAAATTATTAAATGAATATGTGGGCTGTACAAGGTTTTATGATATGCAGCTAGCTTATCAAACTACGCAATTAGGCTATACTTGGTATAGTAAAAAATGCTGGGGAACCAAACTCAATGAAAATTGTAAATATTTATTACTTCAATTTGCTTTTGATCAAATGGGTTTTGAAAGAGTAGAGTTTAGAGCTGATAATAATAATAAAAGAAGTATTGCGGCTATGCAAAAAATTGGTTGTACCGTGGAAGGTGTATTGAAAAATCATTTGCCTATGCCAAATGGAAAAAGAAGAGACTCCATTGTACTTAGTATATTAAAGGAAGAGTGGGATGCTTCGTTAAAGCAAGCATTAGCAGCTCAACTAAAAACTTAATTGAAAATAATTAAAGTAAAGTGCCTTGTAAGA
>CAILUU010000002.1 GCA_903837525.1 uncultured Bacteroidota bacterium
GAAAAAAGAAGCTATTACTGGAGCTGTTTCTCGAATAGGAGCTGAGCAGTTAGAACAAAGGCTTACTACAAACATATCGCAAGCGTTAGCTGGTGCTGCACCCGGCATTGCAGCAACTACTGGTAATGGTCAACCCGGTAGCGCAGCAGCATTACGTATAAGAGGCTTTGGCTCAGTAAATGCAAGTTCGGCACCTTTATAGGTTGTTGATGGATTTCCATATGGAGGAGATATTAGTGATATTAACACTAATGATATAGAGAGTATTACACTTTTGAAAGATGCTTCATCAACAGCACTTTATGGTGCAAGAGCGGCTAATGGTGTCGTTGTTATCACAACAAAAAAAGGAAGAACAGTTAAGCCAGAAATCAGATTATTTGCAAATTACGGTTTATCAAGCCGAGGCATTCAAGAATATGAAACTGTAGGTACTTTTGATTACTACCCATTAATGTGGCAAGCATTAAAAAATGGTTTAGTGTATCCAGTTACAGGTGTTGGTCAAACAGATGCTGTCGCCTCCACTAATGCTTCTAATACCATTGCAACTCAATTAATATATAACCCTTTTAATGTGCCTAACAACCAAGTTGTAGGGGTAGATGGTAAAATGAACCCTAGTGCACAATTATTATACAACGATTTTAATTGGTTTAACGGAATAGAGCGTATCGGACCAAGGAAAGAAGTAGGGTTTAGTGTTTCATCTAAAGCAAACAAGTCAGACTACACTTTTTCTTTAAATTATTTAAAAGACGAAGGGTTTGTTATTCGGTCCGATTTTCAAAGAGTAAACGGCCGTATTGCAGTTAATTCTCAAATTAATAGTTGGTTAAAGGCTGGAGTAAATGTAACAGCAAATTTTGTAAACTCAAACCAAGCTGCTGGTGATGGTTCTAATACATTCATAAATCCATTTGTTTTTGCAAGGGGTATTGCGCCTATATACCCGGTAAGAGCATATACCACAGCTGGTGCACCAGTTTTAGACGCATTTGGTACTCAATGGTACGATTTTGGGATTCACCCAGGCGCCATTAACAGACCAACTGGTGGTTCTCCCGGTCGTCATATATTATATGAATCATTGCTTAATGAAAATGTGCAAAAAAGAAATAGTATAATTGCAAGAACTAATTTAGAAATTAAATTAGCACCAGGCTTAACGTACACCCCTAACGTAGGTATTGATATAATAAATCAACGAAACAATACATTCCAAAATAAAATAGTTGGAGATGGTGTTACCTCTGGAGGATATGCTAGCGTATCTTCAAATGAGTTTAGAACATTTTCTGTAAATAATTTAATAAATTACACTAAACGATTTGGTAAACATGAAATTACTGCTTTAGCAGGTCATGAAATTCAAAAAACGGATGATCAATTTTTTAGTGGCTCTAGGAGAGGTATAAATTTGGATGGCAATATTCAATTAGCAAATTTTGTTGTTTTAAATGGTGTAGATGGTTCTATTAATAGATTAAGAAGAGAAGCTTACTTATCTAGGTTAAATTATGGGTATTCAAAAAAATACTATTTAGATTTATCTTATAGAAGAGACGCCTCATCACGTTTTTCACCAGATAGCAGATGGGGAGATTTTTATTCTGTAGGAGCTTCTTGGATTTTAAACAAAGAGAAATTTTTACAAAACGCTAGTTGGATTGACAATTTAAAATTAAGAGCTTCTTATGGTACAGTAGGGAATGATGCCTTAGATACTTATTTTGAATATCAAGCATTATACTCATTAGGGTATAACAATGCAGGAGAGCCAGGAGCTATTGCCTCTAAACTTACAAATCCAAAATTAACTTGGGAGGTAAATAAAACGGCAAACATAGGTTTAGAGTTTGGCTTCCTTAACAGAATAAGCGGTACTGTAGAGTATTTTGATAGAGGCTCTTCAGACTTATTATTTGATGTACCATTAGGATTATCGTCAATTATTACAACTATCACACAAAATATTGGTTCAATGTCTAATAGAGGCGTTGAAGCTCAATTAAATGTAGATGTGGTTAAGAAAAAAGATTTTGTATGGGATGTACAACTTAACATAACATCATTAAAAAATATCATTACTAAATTACCTAACAGCTTGCCTATTACGCAAGGAACAAAAAGATTAGAAGAGGGTAGAGATATTTTTGCTTTTTATCTTAGAAAATGGTACGGAGTTGACCCAGCAGATGGTGCAGGCTTATTCCGTGCTTTACCAGGAACTCCCTTAGGTGCTACAGTAAGAGTAACACCAAAAGGTGATACTGTAACTACAAATCCAAATCTTGCAGCATTGGGCTACAGTGGAAGCTCTATCCCTAAGTTTTTTGGCTCATTTACCAATACATTTACGTATAAAAACTTTTCATTATCATTTTTAGTAAACTATCAAGTAGGAGGTAAATTCTACGATGGTAACTATGCAGGCTTAATGGGCACTGCTTATGGTAGAACATTGCATGTTGACAATTTAGGAGCATGGAAAAAACCAGGCGATATTGCAACTATACCTCGTTTAGATATTAACCAAACAGCTAACTTTAATTCACAATCTGATAGATGGTTAATTGATGCTAGTTACTTAAACATTAGGAACGTAACATTCACTTATAAATTACCAAGTGCTCAAGCAGAAAAATTGGGTTTAACTCAAGCTAGATTTTTTGTTGGTGGTGAAAACCTTCAAATTTTTTCAAAACGTAAAGGTTTAAACCCAGCAGAAAGTTTTAACGGTACAAATAGTGCAGTATATACTCCTAACCGATTAATAAACATGGGCGTTAATGTTGGGTTCTAAATAAAAAATTATTGAATTCGCTATTAATCAAATAGCATTTAACAAAAAATAAATACAATGAAAAAATTACTTTTCTTATTAATTACAATTGCAGCATTAGCATCTTGTAAAAAAGAATATTTTGACGCTGGTCCTACTGGTAGTGTTGATGATGCCTCTATTTATGCTACTACCACTAATGCTTCTAATGTAATAAATGGTGTTTACCGTTATTTATATACAAGATTTGATAACCAAAATACCCCTGGGCAAGGCGGTGTAATGCTTATGTTAGATTTTATGTGTGAGGATGTACATCAAGCTTTGGCAAGTTGGTATACACCTGGTAATGGTACTGGTGGATGGGTAAATCATAGAAATGATTCTTACGCTTACGTAGCATATCCCTTTAGGATGTATTACCGTTGTATTGGTAACTCAAATGCATTAATAGATAATATTGATAACGCTGTTGGTGTACAGGCAGATAAAAATAGATTAAAGGCAGAGGCGTTAGCTATGAGAGCATGGAGTTATTTTAACCTAGTACAGATATATGCAAAGCGCTACGATTCTACAGCCATTCCAAATACTCAACTTGGAGTTTCTATGCCATTAAAAGCTACCGACCAAAAACTACCACGTTCTACAGTAGAGGAGGTATATGCTCAAATTAATAAAGATTTAAATGATGCAGTTGCTTTGTTTGCTACAGCCTCTGCTCCAAGTGCGGCAAATCCTAAGTCTCATTTAAGATTAATTTCTACCCATGCTTTAATTGCAAGGGTAGCATTAACTCAACAATATTATAATAAGGCAATTTTAGCAGCGCAACAAGTAATAGCCTTAGGTGGTACTTCGTTAATGACGAATGCAGAATACCAATCAGGATTTAATAACATTAATAACCCAGAGTGGATATGGGGTGCTTTTGTGCAAGATGATCAAGGAGATACTTTCGGTTCTTATCTGGCACAAATATCTATGGACGGTAATACGAGTTATATTAGAGGTGTACCAAAAAGAATTAATCAAGCATTGTTTGATTGGATACCTGCTACTGATGTTAGAAAAACAATGTGGGAGCCAGCACCTACTGCTGTTAATTTTCCATTACCTACAACAGCGTTTGCTCGTACACCTTACATGAGTAGAAAATTTAAGATTAAAACTCTACCTACTATTGGCGATGTGCCTTATATTAGGCTTGCCGAAATGTATTTAATAATTGCAGAAGCTAATGCAAGGTTAGGCAGAGAAGTACCAGCAAGAGCTGCACTTTTTACATTGGCTGTAAATAGAAATCCTAGTTATGTATTAAGCACAAATACAGGGACAGCTTTAATTACAGAAATATTAAATAGTAGAAGAGTAGAGTTTTGGGCAGAGGGGTTACGTTGGTACGATTTAAAAAGATTAAACTTACCATTGGATAGAACAGTTGTTCCAAACTATGTATCAGCTTCTGCTGGTGGCGTACTACAAATACCAGCCGGTGATAATTTATGGCAATTTGCAATTCCACTTTCTGAGTTGCAAGCAAATCCTAATTCTGTTCCAAATCCGTAATATATTATAATTCTAAAAAAAGGTTGCTTCTACTTGAAGCAACCTTTTTTTATGTGTATTTTTTTACTTCAACAACTCTGCCAGTTTACTTTGTAACTGAGGCCCTCTTAAATTGCTTGCAATAATTTCGCCATTGGGGTTTAGTAAAACGTTATAGGGAATACCTTCAATACCATAGTCAGCTACTACACTACTTCTCCATTGTTGTAAATCGCTAATATGCTTCCATGTTAAATTATCGGTTTTTATAGCATTTAACCAAGCCGTTTTATCGTTATCAAGCGATACACCAAGCATTGTAAAATTTTTATCTTTAAAGGTATTGTAAGCGGCTACCACATTAGGGTTTTCGCCACGGCAAGGTCCACACCAACTTGCCCAAAAATCTACCAAAACATATTTACCTTTTAAGCTACTTAAACTAAATGATTTTCCTTGGGTATCGGGCATTGTAATTTCTGGTGCTTGTTTACCAGTTGGTGCAGTTTCTTTTACTGCGTTACTTTTTGCTACCATGGCATTAAACTGTGCTACAATAGTTTCAATACCGTTATGGCCTTTAAAACGAGTAGTTAAATTTGCCACAGGCTTTTCTAATAACTTAGGGTCAACGTTTTGGGTATATCCTAATGCAAATAATGCCATTATAGGGTTGCTAGTGGTATCAATATAGTTTACAATAAAGTTTTTGTAATCGGCTTTTGTTAATTCAAATTTATCGTTGTCAGCTTTTTTAATACTATCCGTAACCTTACCGCCATTATTTAATTCCACTTTATTACCCTGCTCATTTAATGCAGTATTGTAGCCATCCATTTTAGTAGCAAACTGTTTTAATAAAGCATTAGCCGGGCTAATAAAAGTTGGCCATTTCAGTGTAGTATCTTTAGCATCTACTGTAAAGGCTATTACTGGCTTATCATTAATAAAAAAGTAAGTATCTTTTTCGTTTTCAAAACGAACACGGTATAAGCCTTGCTCTGGCGCTATAGAAGAGAGAGAAAACTTGCCTTCTTTTAACTCTGCAGTATCTACAATTGTTGCTGCTTTATTGCTAAAATATAACTCTTCTAAATACACCTGTTGATTGGGTATATTTTTAACGTTAGCATTTACGGTAAATTTTCCTTTTACATCTTCGTTGGTACAACTAAATAAAAGGAAGCAAATGGAAAGAATTGAAAGTGTTTTTTTCATTTTTATTTTTGTTTTTACCATCAAAAATGGTAATATTTTTTTTGTTAATGGTAATATCATCATCTTTAAATTCTATTAATGGGTTACCGTTAATACTAACTTTATCGCCGTTGCAGCGTATTACAATTTCCTGCCTTTGCTTTTTTGATGGGTTTTGCTCATCTATTCTTTTTTCAATAATTAATTGCTTATCTTCTTGTGCAAGGGCAGAAAGTGAAAGAAGGATGAATGCACCCTAAAAAGAGCTAATACTTTCTAAAAATATAATGTAGTTAATGGCATTACAATAAAGCCTTCACCCTTTCAATCACTTCTCTCAATCCACCAACATCTTGCCCACCTGCAGTAGCCAAAGTTTTTTGTCCGCCGCCACCGCCTTTTATTAGCGGAGCAATATGTTCTTTAATAATTTTACTTGCGTCTAAATTTTTTGCTGCAACAACTGTATCGCTAATGCCAACAGCTACAAAAGGTTTACCATCTATATTGCAACAAAGTACAGCTACGTAGTCGTTTAATTTTGTTTTTAAATCAAAGCACAGCTTTTTAAGGTTATCGGCACTGCTTACTTCTACGATGTCTCCTATAAACGTAATGTTGTTAATTATTTCATCTTTTTGCAAAAGCTCATTTCTTAATACCACTAATTGCCTTGCTTCCAACGCTTCAATATGTTTTTTAAGAGAGGTGTTTTCGGCTTGTAAATTTTCTATAGATTTTGCTATGTCTGCTGGGTTTTTTAATAGCCCGCCGATTTCATTGATTACCTCAAAATTTTGATTGACATACTTTTCAGCAGCCTTACCACAAACGGCTTCTATTCTTCGAACACCAGCAGCAATAGCACTTTCGCTGGTAATTTTAAACAAACCTAATTCGCCTGTGTGGCCTACATGTGAACCACCGCAAAGTTCAATACTATACTTTTCATCCATTATTACCACCCTTACTGTATCGCCATATTTTTCGCCAAACAATGCCATTGCTCCTAATGCCACTGCATCATCTTTTTTCATTTCTTTAATTACAATAGGTATGTTTTGACGAATTTTTTCGTTTACCAGTTTTTCTACCCCTGCAATTTCGGCATCTGTAACTTTTGCAAAATGACTAAAATCAAATCGTAAATACTCTTCGTTATTTAAACTTCCTTTTTGTGCTACATGGTTGCCTAATATTTGGCGTAACGCCGCTTGCATTAAATGGGTAACGCTGTGGTGAACGGTAATTTCTTTTCTTCTGTCGGCATCAACAAGTGCAATTACTTCACCATACATTTCTGGTAAAATACTTTCTGTAAAATGAATAATTAAATCATTTTCTTTCTTTGTATCAATCACTTTCAACTCTCCACTATCCATTTTCAACTCTCCACTATCACCAACCTGTCCACCGCTTTCGGCATAAAATGGAGTGTTTTCCAAAACTATTTGATACAGTTCTTTTCCCTTACCACTAACTTTTCTGTACTTAACAATTTTTGTTTTAGCTTCTAAACTATCATAACCTACAAAGGTTGTTTTGGCAACAGTGTTTACGTTAATCCAATCTTCGATTTCTAATGCCGTGGCCGTTCTTCCTCTTTCTTGTTGTTCTTTTCTTGCTGCTTCATAACCTTCTTCATCAACCGCTAAGTTGTTTTCAGCTGCAATAAGTTTGGTAAGGTCAATAGGAAAACCAAAGGTATCATTCAACTCAAAGGCACTTCTGCCATCAATAATTTTTGATGATTGAGATGCCGTAATAACATCTTCAATTCTTTTTAACCCTTTGTCTAACGTTCTCAAAAAAGCTTCCTCTTCTTCCTTTATAACTTTTGCAACAAAGGTTTCTTGCGCTTTTAATTCGGGAAAAACATTCTCAAACTGTGTAGCAATAATTGGAAGTAATTGATGCAATAACGGTTGTTTATAATTCAAGTAAGAATAATAGTAACGAATAGCCCGGCGTAAAATACGGCGGACAACATAGCCTGCACCTGTGTTGCTAGGCAATTGCCCATCGGCAATGGTAAAACTTATTGCTCTTATATGATCGGCTAAAACTCTAAAGGCAACCGACTCTTTACTATCATCGGCTTTGTAAATTTTATTTACAATTTCAACTGTTTTACTAATTGTGCCACTAAACACATCCGTATCATAATTACTTTGTTTGCCTTGTATTACTCTTACTAATCGTTCAAAACCCATACCTGTATCTACATGTGTGGCCGGTAGCGGCTCTAGGGTTCCATCTTTTTTACGATTATATTGTATAAATACATTGTTCCAAATTTCTATTACTTGTGGGTGGTCGTTGTTTACTAAATCTCTTCCTGGTATTTTTGCTCTTTCTTCATTGCTTCTACAATCAACATGTATTTCACTACAAGGGCCACAAGGACCAGTATCTCCCATCTCCCAAAAATTATCTTTTTTATTACCATAAACAATTCTGTCTTCTGGTAAAATTTTCTTCCATTCTACCAATGCAATTTTACTAGATGGGATACCTTCTTTTTCATCGCCCTCAAAAACGGTTACATACAAACGGTCTTTATCTAACTTATATACTTCTGTTAACAGCTCCCAACTCCATGCAATGGCTTCTTGTTTAAAATAATCTCCAAAACTCCAATTGCCCAACATTTCAAATAAAGTATGATGGTAGGTATCTACCCCTACCTCTTCCAAATCGTTATGTTTACCACTAACTCGTAAGCATTTTTGTGTATCGGCAATACGAGGGAAAGGGGCAGGTTTATTACCTAAAAAGTAATCTTTAAACTGGTTCATACCAGCATTGGTAAATAAAAGCGTAGGGTCGTTTTTTATAACTACAGGTGCACTTGCTACAATTTTGTGTTGCTTACTTTCAAAAAAATCTAAAAATGCTTGTCTTATTTCGCTACTAGTCATCATATTGACGTTATTTATATGAGTTGCTTTTTGTGTATTATGTGTTTATATTTGCTATCCATTTACAAAGGTACAAAAAAGCCCCTTTAGGGGTTTGGGGCATGAAAAAAATAAAATATTACTATAACACCAATACGCTCCGGTACGAAAAACTGGTAACGTCATTACAGCTAAAACTGTTGCGGATATTTGGTTTTATGAGTGCCTTAGCGGTTAGTTGCCTAATTATAATTTCTTTATATAACAAGTTTGTGCCCAAAGCCACCGATAAAGAAAGTGTGTTAAAGTACGAATTAATGAAAGACAATTATGCTACACTTAACAGTAAGGTAAAATCGTTACAACAGCAAATGGCCGATTTAGAAAAAAGAGATAATGAGGTATATAGAAGTATTTTTGAAGCCACACCTGTTAGTGATAGTGCCAGAACAAAAGCAATAGAGAAAAAAAAGGAGCTAGAAAAAATTAGTTTAATGAATGATGATGAGTTAGGGAAAGATATTGCTAAAAATTTAGATAATATAACAGCTAGGGCTACCTATCAATATCAAAGCTATGCCACTATTGAGCAATTAATAAAAAACCAAGATAGTAAATTAGCTAGTATACCTGCAATACAGCCTTTAAGTAATAAAGAGCTTACACGTATTGCTAGTGGCTTTGGCATGCGTATTCATCCTATATATGGCATAGCCAAAATGCATAATGGGCTTGATTTTACAGCCCCACAAGGCACACCTATTTATGCCACAGGCGATGGTGTGGTAACTACAGCAGGTGTTGGCGGCGGTGCTGGTAATCATGTAATCATCAACCATGGTTATGGCTACGAAACGGTGTATATGCACATGGTGCGCATTAAAACAAGTGTTGGGCAAAAATTAAAACGTGGCGAAGTAATAGGTTGGGTAGGTAATACAGGGGCTAGTACAGGACCCCATTGCCACTACGAAGTACATATTAATGGAGAGCCTGTTGATCCTGTTTACTTCTTCTTTAATGATTTAAATGCAGAGCAGTATGATAGACTGTTAAAAATTGCTGCAACAGGTAGTGCTAAAAGTTTTGATTAAACTCCTTTGCCCCCGAAAGAGAAACTAATTTCGAAGAAGATTTAATAAGAAATTATTTTTGTTTAATTTTATAAAATGGCACTATCTCAAATAGCTTTTGATTTTTTTGAAGAGCCTTCTTTACCCCAAAAAAAAGAAGAAAAAAAACCCTTGCCTAAAAAGGTTAATCCTAAGCCAATTCTTTTATACAAAGAGACTAAACAAAAAAGCACCAGAGGACGAATGAGTATAAAAGATATGGAAGCTACTGTTGATTTAATTGATGTGCCAGCCGACGAAGAGTTGTTTACTAAAAGTTATTACACCATTGGTAAGGTGGCTACTATGTTTAAAGTTAATCAAAGCCTTATACGCTTTTGGGAAAATGAATTTGATATACTTAAGCCAAAAAAAAATGGCAAAGGCGATAGGTTATTTAGGCCAGAGGATGTAAAAAATTTAAAATTAATTTATACGTTATTACGAGAGCGGAAATATACACTAGAAGGCGCAAAAGATTTTATTAAGAAAAATAAAAAGGTAGATGAAAAGTTTGAAATGATAGAACATTTGAAAAAATTGAAAAGCTTTTTGTTAGAATTAAAAGCAACGCTTTAATCTAATGCTAAAAAATACTACTTAACTCTACTATAATCACTCATTAACACAATAAATATTTTTATGTTAATAAGATGCCTGATATTTAGTATTCAAAATTTGCAAAATGAAAAAAATAATTATTTTATTGGCTTTAGTTAGCGCAAACGTTGGAGCAATTTCACAAGCACAATATGAGGTAACTACTGATGCTAAACACCCCGAGGTAAAAATATTTAGAGGCATTGTAAATAAATATTTAATTGAAAACGAAAATACATTTACTTGGATGCGAAGTGCTAAAGTTGGCTATAAGCCAGATACAGCAACGGTTAATGCATTTGAGCGTAATAAAGGCAAAGTTCAGTTTATAGTATTTGGTGGCACTTGGTGTGAGGATACTCAAAATATACTCCCCAAATTTTTTGCTTTACAAGAAAAAAGTGGAGTGCCAGATAATACCATTAGTTTTTTTGGGGTTAATAGAGAAAAAAAAACGCTTGCTAGTATTGCAGAAGCATTTAATATAAAAAATGTACCTACTATTATTATTATGAAAGATGGAATAGAAAAAGGTAGAGTAGTTGAATATGGAAAAACAGGTAATTGGGATAAAGAGCTAGCCCAAATTTTAAATACACTATAACCAAAAAGCAGCTACTATTTTAGGGTATAATAAATAATAAAAAATCCATATTGGTTAATTAGTATTATCCACTATGGAGTATCTACACTTTTATTTAAAAAACAATTTTAATTTCATCAACAGTATCTGTTTGAGCAAAAAGGGAAGATGAAAAAGACAGTAAAAAAATAGTAGTAAATAGTTTAACATAAAAGTTTATTAAGGTAAAAAAATAGGTGTACTTTTTAAAAAAAAATATTGCCAAGGTTTTATGCTTCTTTTTCTTTAAAAATAATTAATACAAATTGGCTAAAAATTTAGCCTATTGATATGTTATTAAATTTAAGCTTAAATTTGCTTTCTTAAACAATTGCTATATGAATCAACTTTTTGCAAACCGAATTGCAACCGAATTAACCGAAATAGAAACTGCAGGTTTATTAAAAAAAGAACGAGTTATTACAAGTGAGCAAGGTGCAGAAATTATTGTTGGAGGAAAAAGCGTTTTAAATTTTTGTGCTAATAATTATTTGGGTTTAAGTAGCCATCCTAAGGTAGTAGAAGCTGCAAAAAAGTATATTGATTTACGTGGTTTTGGTATGAGTAGTGTACGTTTTATTTGTGGCACACAAGACATTCACAAAGAATTAGAAAAAAAAATTGCTGATTTTTTGGGTACAGAAGATACGATTTTATATGCCGCAGCTTTTGATGCAAACGGTGGTGTTTTTGAGCCTTTGTTTAATGAGCAAGATGCTATTATTAGTGATGCCTTAAACCATGCAAGTATTATAGATGGAGTACGCTTATGTAAGGCACAACGTTACCGTTATGAGCATAATAATATGGACGATTTAGAAGCTAAGCTAATTGAGAGTAAGGTGTTAAGAAGCCGTATAATAGTTACTGATGGCACGTTTAGTATGGATGGTACAATTGCACAGCTTGATAAAATTTGCGACTTAGCCGATAAATATGATGCTATTGTAATGATTGATGAATGTCATTCATCTGGCTTTTTGGGTAAAACAGGAAGAGGTACCCACGAGTACAGAAATGTAATGGGACGAATAGATATAATTACTGGCACTTTAGGTAAAGCATTGGGTGGCGCAAGTGGTGGTTTTACAAGTGGCAAAAAAGAAGTTATAGAAATGTTACGTCAACGTAGTAGGCCTTATTTATTTAGTAACACACTGGCGCCAAGTATTGTGGGTGCAAGTATTGCCGTATTAGATATGATCTGTGAAACCACAGCCCTTAGAGATAAATTAGAATATAACACAACATATTTTAGAGAAAAAATGACAATCGCCGGTTTTGATATTAAGCCCGGGGATCATCCTATAGTACCCATTATGTTATACGACGCTGTTGTAGCACAAAATTTTGCAAGTAAATTATTAGAAGAAGGTATTTATGTAATCGGCTTCTTTTTTCCTGTGGTAGCAAAGGGTTTAGCAAGAATAAGGGTGCAGCTTAGTGCAGCACATGAGCAAACGCATTTAGACAAAGCAATTGACGCTTTTGTAAAAGTAGGAAAAGAGTTAAGGGTGTTAAAGTAATTTAATAACAAAAGGTTTAAATACATAAGGGAAATAGTATTGAAATAGATTTTATTTAAAGTGTTTTAAATTAGTAACAAATAATACTAAAACTATTTTTAACATTTAATTTTTTATGATAAAAGTAGATTATTACTTATAAAATCTCTGCAGTGTATTGGGTATCTTTATACTATGAAAAAGATAGTGCTTATATTTTTTATTTTATTTACTCTAGTTAAAATAGGCAATGCTCAACTTAACAAACCTGTAAATTTTCCTCAATCATTTATTGGTAAATGGAAAGGTAAGTTACAATGGATGGTAGCCGGCAAGCCCACACAAACATTTACCATGCAGTTAAATGTTTTACCAACTGATACAGCTAACCAATACACTTGGCAAATTATTTATGGCGATGCCGGAAAAGATAACCGACCCTATATTTTAAAGCCTATTGATACGGCTAAAGGGCATTGGATTGTTGACGAACGAGATGGAATAATGTTAGATAGTTATGTACATGGTAATAGTATTAAAGGTGCATTTACAGTACAAGGCAATACCATTGTAGACAATTACACCGTTGTTGGCAATAAAATGAATGTTGAATTTTTTAGTATTAAGTTAACCGATAAAAAACAAAGTGGTAAAGGAACAGAAGATGTACCCTTTGTAGATAGTTATAAAATGGGTAGTTATCGAGTGGGCGTGCTTACAAAACTTAAATAGATTGATCGTTTTAAAACAAGGGTTGGTTGCCTTTGAATGGTTGCTAAGCCTACAGTAAACACGTATCTTTAATGCTGTAAATGAGGATAATAATTACTTTTGTTGAACAAGGTATTACCAACTACTGATGCTTTTGGCAAATGGTGAGTAAACAAAAATATGTATGAGCGAAAATTCACAACTATTTCTTGAAAAAAGTAAAACTAAAGCAGGCGATTTAGAGCATAGGCGAAAAATTAATTTTAATATTGGCAAGTACAACGAAAAAGTGCCGCAGGGCAAGCAACAATTTGCCGATGTACATTTAGCAAGAGAACGAGCCAAAAATATTAAATGGAAAGCTATTGAAACCCTTGATCAACAATTAGAAGAGTTTGAACTTCAATTTACTAAGCGTGGGGGCAAAGTTATTTGGGCAGAAAACGCTCAACAAGCTATTGATGAAATTGTAAAAATTTGCAAAGCAAAAAATTGCAAATCTTTGGTAAAAAGTAAAAGCATGGTTACCGAAGAAATTCATTTAAATCAAGCTATGGAGGCCAATGGAATTGAGAGCGTAGAAACAGATTTAGGTGAATACATACAACAGTTAGATGGCGAAGCCCCTTATCATATTGTAACACCTGCTATGCACAAAAGCAAAGAAGATGTTGCAAAATTATTTAATGAAAAATTAGGTACGCCTATTGATTTTACACCAACACAACTTACCCTAAAGGCTAGAGAAATTTTAAGAGAAAAATATACCGCAGCTGAGGTAGGTGTTACAGGTGCCAATTTTATAATTAGCGATATGGGTGGAATTGCCCTTACCGAAAACGAAGGTAATGCCAGGCTAAGTTGCGCCTTTCCTAAAACACATATTGTAGTGGTTGGCATAGAAAAAATGATACCAAGCCTTACCGATTTACACTTGTTTTGGCCATTACTATCCACCTTTGGTACCGGGCAAAAAATGACGGTTTACAACACTATTATTACAGGGCCAAGGCAAGAGAATGAAACCGATGGACCAGAAGAAATGGTTGTGATATTATTAGATAATGGACGTACAACTATTTTACAAAACCCCAAGCAAAGAGAAAGTTTGTATTGCATACGGTGCGGTGCTTGCCTTAATGCATGCCCAATTTATAAGAATATTGGGGGGCATGCGTATGGCGCTACGTACAGCGGACCTATTGGTAGCGTAATTACACCCAATATGCAAGGAATGGAGGATTTTAAACACTTAAGTTTTGCCTCATCGCTTTGTGGTAATTGCACCGAAGTGTGTGCAGTAAAAATAAATTTACATGAGTTATTGTTAGACAACCGAAAAGAAAGTGTACAAGAAGGATTGGCGCCCTTTAGCGAAAGAATGGCTTGGAAAATGTGGAAGATAGCTTCTCTAAAACGTGGACTAATGAATATGGGAAATGGAAATTTAAAAAATAAAGTAATTAACGGATTGTTTAAAGGCTGGAAGGAAAATAGAAGTGAGTTAATTTTCAGTCCCAAAACATTTAATGAAA
Organism: uncultured Bacteroidota bacterium; assembly: GCA_903837525.1. Taxonomy (GTDB): domain Bacteria; phylum Bacteroidota; class Bacteroidia; order Chitinophagales; family Chitinophagaceae; genus Ferruginibacter. Next base: position 14,516 of record CAILUU010000002.1, read on the forward strand.
TGTGGAAAGACCAGTTTAAGAAATAAGACTTAGCCCTTTTTAAAATAATAAAAAGTTTCACTTTGGTGGAACTTTTTTATTTTGTGCAACAATGGTATTAATTTACACCCATACTACAACTGCAAGGCTACAATATATTTGTACTTTTATATTCAAGCAGCTTTTAAATGTAAATTTTGCCATTACGATAGACTCCGAAGAGTTTAAAAATTATGATGGGGTTTGTATAAATTATAGTAATAAACCAATTAAAAAAGAAGAATTAAAAATTGAAAATGTTAATTTACTTTTTGAACAAAGTATTTTACCCCAGCAAATACAATGCTTTACCTACACCAACTACAAAGCTTTTTTTAAAATAGAAAATAGCGATATTGATTTTGATATTTTTGCAGCTTGTTTTTATTTGCTAAGTAGATACGAAGAGTATTTACCTCATAAAAAAGATTTATATGGCAGATATAATCATAAAGAAAGTTTAGCTTTTAACGAAAATTTTTTGCATCTTCCTTTAATAAATATTTGGGTAACTAATTTTATGGAAACCCTTAAAAATAAATTTGAAAATTCGAAATTCGAAAATTCGAAATTCAAATTTTTACCTACTTACGATATTGATATTGCCTATAAGTACAACCACAAAGGTGTTGTAAGAAATGTTGGAGGATTTTTTAAAAAGCCTTCGTTAGAACGAATAAAGGTTTTAATGGGTTTGCAAAAAGACCCTTTTGATAGTTATGATTGGATGAATGCATTACACACCAAATATAATTTAAGTGCCTTGTACTTTTTTTTACTAGCAGAAAAAATAAGCAAGTACGATAAAAATATTGCCTTACATAAAAATGCGATGTGGCGATTAATAAAATTACATGCAAAAAAATATAGTATAGGCATACACCCTAGTTGGCAAAGTGCCAATAACCTTTCTATGGTGAAAAAAGAAAAAAGTTATCTTGAAGCGATGAGTGAGTTATCGATCTCAGCATCTCGTCAGCATTTTATAAAATTTAATTTACCCCAAGGCTATACACAATTAATTGAAGCTGATATTACAGATGATTACAGCATGGGCTATGGCAGTATAAATGGTTTTAGAGCATCGGTTGCGTCCTCTTTTAATTGGTTTAATTTAGAGACAAATGAAGAAACCAATTTATGCATTCATCCTTTTTGTTTTATGGATGCAAATAGCCATTACGAACAAAAACAAACAGCACAACAAAGTTTTGATGAAGTAATGCAGTATTATAAAATTTGTGCAGCAGTTGGGGGTACGTTAATTACTATTTTTCATAATAATTTTTTAGGTACAAGTAAAGAATTTGAAGGTTGGAGCAGTATGTATGAGCAGTTTTTAGCACAAATAAATGACAACCTCTAAAAATTAAATTAAGCTTTGTTAAAAACGTTACATTTCGTTTTGCTCTATTACCTTTTTATCGTTTCGCTTTATGCTATAGTTGACTAAGTATACACCAGCTAATGTAATAATTGCACCCCATAAAATATTCCAAGTGAGTTTTTCATCTACTACAAAATAGGCTACAACCATTGCTATTAAAGGGTTTAAATATGCATATAAAGATGAAATAGCTGGCGGCAATGTTTTTAACGAATAAATAAAAGCAACAAATGCAATAATAGAGCCTGCGATAACTAAATAAGCAATTACCCACCAAGCCTTTGAAGAAATGCTACTAATGGCAACTGTTTGTTTTGTCATAACTGCAAAAAAATACAGTAAAAAACTCCCTACAAACATTTGTAAGCCTATGCTGTAGTAGGCATTTAATTTCATTTTACTACGGCTTATAAAAATGGTTGCAAAACTCCAGCAGAGCATTGCTATTATGGATAAAGCTAATCCGTAACCAAAACCCTTAGCGTGTGCTTGAAAAGCATTTTCGTAAAAAACAAACCCCACGCCAACAATACCTAGTGCCATACCCAAAAAAGTTAGTGGGGTTGCATTATTTTTCTTATAAAAAATTATCTCTATTAGCACAACACTTAATGGATACAATGCACCAATTAATGCACTCAAACCAGTTGGTATATAATTTAAACTCCAGGTGCTTAACCCATTTGCACCTACAAACATTAGTAGGGCTAATAAAATAATCCAACCAAATTGTTTTGCTGTAGGTAACGGTAATTTTTTATAGCCAATAAAAAAAAGTAAAAAACAGGCTCCTCCTATAAATTGCCTTATAGCAGCCATTTGTAAGGCAGGTATTTGTTGTACACCTAGTTTACTGGCTACCCAAGTGGTGCCCCATAAAATACTGGTAATTGCTAAAGCTATGTATCCTTTTGTTTTAATCTTATTTTTTTTCTAAGCTTGGAGAAACGCAGAGTGTTTAAAACAAAATAATTTTCTCAGGGCTTCTCTGTTTATGCGGGTTATTTAATGTTTAAAATGTCTTAGTCCAGTAATAACCATTGCTAACTTATTTTGAACACAATAGTCAACACTGTCCTTATCTCGTATGCTGCCACCGGGCTGTATAAAGGCTGTAATACCTGCGGCATGTGCAATTTTAACACAATCATCAAATGGAAAAAAAGCATCGCTAGCTAATGTTGCTTCATTTAAATCAAAATTAAATTGCTTTGCTTTTTCAATACTTTGGCGCAAAGAGTCTATTCGGCTTGTTTGCCCACAACCCTTACCAATAAGTTGTTTGTTTTTTACTAGTACAATGCTATTGCTTTTTAAATGTTTAGCAATAATATTTGCAAAAGTTAAATCTTCTTTTTCTTGTGTAGATGTTTCTCTGCCTCCAACTTCTTTCCACTCGATAAAATTACCTTCATCATTTTGCTGTGTTAAAATACCATTTAGAATTGACTTTGTTTGGTGGGTGAGTAGTGAGTGGTGAATACTGAGTTGAAGCAATATTCTATTCTTTTTTGTTTTTAACATGGTTAATGCCTCTTCGGTAAAAGATGGGGCAATTAATACTTCAAAAAATATTTCATTGATAGCATTTGCTGTGTCAACATCAATAGTCTTATTGCAAACTAATACGCCTCCAAATGCACTTTCAGGATCGCCTGCTAGGGCTTTTTGCCAAGCACCAAAAACGGTAGTTGATGTGGCTACACCACATACATTGGTGTGTTTTATAATAGCAAATAAGGCATCTGCCTCATCTAAAAAATCAGCTTTTAGTTGCATAGCTGCATCAACATCCACCAGATTATTATAGGATAATTCTTTACCATTTAGTTGAGTAAATAACTCCTTTAAATTGCCATAGAAAACGCCTTGTTGGTGTGGGTTTTCTCCATAGCGTAATATGCTTTTATCTTTATTAAATGGATTAATAAATTGGGTTTTATTAAAGTAATTACTAATCGCAATATCATAACCTGTACATACATCAAAAGCTTTAATCGCAAACATTCGGCGTTGCTCCAATGTTGTTTCGCCATGTTGTGTTTCTAGTAATTGCTCTACTATTCCGTAGTCTTTTTTTGCGGCAATTACCACAACATCTTTGTGGTTTTTTGCAGCACCACGTATCATGCTTGGCCCACCAATGTCTATTTTTTCAATAATTAATGTTTCGTCGTTTGTTGCAGTAACAGTTTCTTCAAAGGGGTACAAATCAACAATTACCAAATCTATTTCGGGAATATTATATTGTTGCATTTCGGCAATATGTTGGACATCATCTCTTTTACCTAAAATACCTCCAAATACTGTTGGGTGTAACGTTTTAACTCTACCGCCTAAAATTGATGGGTAAGTTGTTAAGCTTTCAACAGGTATACAAGGTACCTGTAAATCTTCTATAAATTTTTGTGTACCACCTGTAGAATAGATTACTACATTGTTCTTATGTAATAGTTTTATAATGTTTTCTAGTCCATCTTTATAAAAAACGGAAATTAAAGCAGACTTAATTTTTTTTGTCATTGAAAAAAGCAGTTAAAGGTCTAAAACATAAGCTCCGTTATCTGGAACTGAATAATACTGCAAATTTAGCTTATCGCAATCTTCTTTCCATTGATCAATTTTCCACAAGCTGTTACTAGCGTCAAAAACTATTGTTTTACAGTTGAAAACACTTGCCAGTTGAGGGATGTAAAGTTTAGGATTTTTTGAAATTAGGATAATATCAACATTTATTTTGGTAGTAAGACTATCGAAAGCAACCGGCTTATCTATCAACATTATTTTTTTAGTATTAAACTGATAAAAATTTGTTTTTGCAAAACAGTTGCTCAAACTATCTACTCGTTGGTTTAATTGAAGTTTTATTCGCCCTGGTTTTAAATGGAAGTTTTGTAAAATACCATCAACTAATAAAATACTATCGCCTATAAATTTATAGGTATTGCCACTTACGAAATCTATTGCTTGGTGTTGGGGTACATTATACACAATTAATTTTTGTTGATTTTTTATTTGCCATTGCATGAAGGATTGTAACAAAACAAAACATAATAATGTAAGTAAAGAAAATTTTAAGTACTCTTTTTTCTTTTTTATTAGCCAAATGCAACAAGTAACTACAACAACATATAATAACAAGGTCGTTAAAATACTAGCAAGTAAGTTATCCCAAACAGCAAATGGAAAATCATTTACAAATAAAATAATTTTATTCATTAACCAAACCAACCACTGTGTTAACTTACCAAGCCAAGTGCCAATGAAGGGAATCCAACTTAGGGAAATCATAGCAATTTCTAGATATAAAATAAGGCTAGATAAGGGTACTGCAATGATATTAGTTAGAATAAATAAATTAGGAAATTGATGAAAATAATAAATACAAATAGGAAATGTTAGTAATTGAGCAGCAATTGAAATAGCCACTAACTTCCATACTTCATTAACGTATTTATTTTTTATGTAAATAGTATTGTAAATTGGGTTTTGAAAAATAATAATACCTATAACAGCTAAGTAACTTAACTGAAAACCGACATCCCATAAATAATAAGGGTTGTAGCAAAGTAAAATAAATACAGACGCTGCTAACGAATTAAAAATAGAGGCTTGTTTAAAAAAGTTTTTACCAATTGCAATACAACTAAACATTACTGCGGAACGAAGTACCGATGCTGATGCACCTGTAAGTAACGAAAAAAGCCATAAACAGCTAAGTATTAAAACAACCTGTATAATTTTTGATTTTTTAATAAATGGAAGTTTGCCAAATACCCATACTAGCATTACATATATTAACCCTAAGTGCATACCGCTAATGGCAATAACATGTACCACACCTGTATTGCTGTAGGCTTGCACTAAATCGTTATCTAAATCGTTAGTGTAGCCTATTAGTAAGGCTTCGGCAATTCCTAATTCATCTTTATTATCTCCTACATTTTTTTTAAGTATGTCAAGTATTTTTTCTCTGGCAGAAAAAATAAATTGTTTAAACCAAGATACTTGTCTTTCGTTAGTTTTGACCCAATCTTTTTCTTTTAAAAATATAGTATGAAAGAGTTGTTGAAACGAAGCATATCGTTGGTAATTAAAACTACCAGGATTGCCCGAGTTTTTTATGGTTTGTATGTTCTTATGTATTAAAATTTTATCGCCATAATTTAACAAGCCTGCAGCAGAATCTTTAGCAAAGTATACTATTATTTTACCTTGTGTTTTTATTAACGAATCATTTTTAATAATACCTTCTAGATAAGCATTAGCCTTGTACGATTTATTTTTCTCTATTATAGGCTCATCTATTCGTACTAAAATAAAATCATTTGGCTTATAGGCCTTACCATACCAATTTGTATTTTTGCTTTCATCATTTTTATGTGTGAGAAATAGCCCTAGCACTATCATGGCTATAAAAAATAGTATAGCTTCTAAGGTTTGCAGTCTATATTTATTTTTTATAGAAATAAATGTAAACCCAATAACAAAAACTAAAACTATTAATAAAAGAGTGACAATTAAATAGAGTGCGATACCAATATACCATTGTATTAAAATGCCCACACTAAACGGAAGTAACAACCGTACAAACGGGGCTAGTTTCCAAATTGGGGCGGTATTAAACTTGGGCATACCCTAAGGTAGTAACAAAGTATTTAATGTCAGTCATTTGCAAAAAATATTTTTGACTCACTCTTTTTTTATTTGTGGTAAATTTACCTTAATTTATAAATTTAATAATGAAACAAAAAGTAGACACCTTCTTAAAATCAATTAATGAAAGCATTGTTGCTAATATTTTTGTATCAATAACGCTGGGCAATTACAAAGGAATAATTGAGCAGCTAAAAAATATCTATATAAAAAAAATAAGTAGTAAAGGGGAAGAAAAATTAAGTTTTACCTACAGATATAAAACGAATGATATTATAAAAAACTTTACAGCTAAAGAAGCTATAAATGAAATTGAAAATCATTTAAAGGGGGGGTTTAAATTTGCTAATTTATTTACTATTGAATATGATTTATCACTTGAGCAAAATAAAAATAATTTCACTATAAAGAAAAGTATTGCATCAAAAAATTTACTACCGTCGTTGGAGCATAACAATAAAAAAAATCATCTCATCTCTACAAAAAATAAAACCTACTTAACTGAATTACGCATTACAGATGATAAAGGGAATGTATTTAAAGCCACTCAGGATAAATACAAACAAATTAATCATTATATAGAAATTTTAAGTTCGCTGTTGAAAAATTTACCTCAAAGGGAGATATTAAATGTTGTTGATATGGGTAGTGGTAAAGGTTATTTAACGTTTGCCTTATACGATTATTTAACTAATGTATTAAATGTAAAAACAAAAATAACTGGGGTTGAATTTAGAAAAGATATGGTTACTCTTTGTAACAGCATTTCAAAAAAAAGCAATTTTAGTAACTTATTTTTTGAAGAAGGTACTATTGAAAACTTTACTACAACTACTATTGATGTTTTAATTGCGTTGCATGCTTGCGATACTGCAACCGATGATGCTATTGCAAAAGGCATAAAAGCTAATGCATATTTAATTGTGGTTGCACCTTGTTGCCATAAACAAATACGAAAGCAAATAACATTAAACAAAAAACAAAACGATGTTAGCTTTATAACGCAACACGGAATTTTTTTAGAACGCCAAGCAGAAATGGTAACCGATGCTATTAGAGCTTTAGTACTTGAATATTTTGGGTACAAAACAAAAGTATTTGACTTTATTACCGATGCTCATACCCCAAAAAACATTATGATTGTTGGTGAAAAAATAAGTAACCACAAAAACGAAGATGCGTTACTAAAAATAAAAAATGCCAAAGAATTTTTTGGCATTAAAGAACATTATTTGGAAAAATTATTTGAACTATAATTTACTTACTCAAATGCATACTTCTCTCCTTATACAATTGTCTAAAATAAGGATCTTTTAAATCTTTTATAAAACGAATGGCTTCGCCAGTACTTTTCATTTCGGGACCAAGCTCCTTATTTACACCAGGGAATTTATTGAAGGAGAAAACGGGCTCTTTTATAGCAAAACCAGTTAGCTTTTTTTCGTAAGTAAAATCTTTTACCATGGCTTCGCCAAGCATTACTTTAGTAGCAATATTTAAGTAAGGTATTTGGTATGCTTTAGCAATAAATGGTGTTGTGCGGCTAGCTCTTGGGTTTGCTTCTATCACAAATACATTTCCATCTTTAATAGCAAATTGTATATTTATTAAGCCTTTAATATTTAGGGCTCGGGCAATTTTTTCGGCATAGTGCTCCATTGTGGTTACTACTAATGGCGTAAGATTAAATTGGGGCAACACCGCATTACTATCTCCGCTATGTATACCAGCTGGCTCAATATGTTCCATTACACCCATTACATGAAAATCAGTACCATCAAATATTCCATCAATTTCTGCCTCTTGGCATCTATCTAAAAAGTGATCAATTAATATTTTATTATTAGGTAAATGTTTTAATAAACTTAAAACTCCTCTTTCTAATTCTTCGTCATTAATTACTATTCGCATTCTTTGTCCGCCTAAAACATAACTAGGACGAACTAAAACAGGGTAGCCAACTTCTTTGGCAACAGCAATAGCATCATCGGTTGTAAAGGCAGTTCCATAATTTGGGTAGGGGATACCTAATTCTTTCAGCATATCGCTAAAGCGTCCTCTATCTTCGGCAATATCCATATTATCGAAACTGGTACCAATTATTTTTATGCCTTTTTCATGTAAGCGCTTGGCTAGTTTTAATGCGGTTTGTCCGCCTAATTGTACTATTACCCCTTCTGGTTTTTCATGCTCTACAATTTCCCAAAGGTGCTCCCAAAACACAGGCTCAAAATAAAGTTTATCAGCCATATCAAAATCTGTACTCACCGTTTCTGGATTACAGTTTACCATTATGGCTTCGTAACCACACTCTTTAATAGCTAGTAAACCATGTACGCAACAGTAATCAAACTCAATACCTTGACCAATTCTATTTGGGCCACTACCTAATACAACTACTTTCTTTTTAGCTGTTTGTATAGATTCGTTACTTAATAAATTACTTGCTTCTGCCTTTCTTTCAAAAGTAGAATAGAAGTAGGGTGTTTTAGCTTCAAACTCTGCTGCACAAGTATCTACCATTTTAAATACTCTTGTTAGGCCCATTTTTTTTCTTCTTTCGTATAATTCATCATCTGTTCCGTCTTTCATTATTCGACAAATTTGCTCATCGCTAAAGCCCAAAAATTTTGCGTTAATTAATAACTCATCAGGTAAAATAGTTATATCATCGTATTTACTAATTTCTTTTTCGCAATCGCAAATTTTTGCAATTTGGTGTAAAAACCATTTATCTATCCCTGTAGCTTTTGCAATGGTATTTACGCTAACCCCCAACATCAACGCATCTTTGATTCTAAAAACTCTATCCCACTTAGGTATTTTAATGTGCTCTAAAATTTCTTCGGCATGTAGCATACTTTTACCGTAATACCCTAACCCTACTGCTTCATTTTCTAAACTCTGACAAGCTTTTTGTATGGCTTCGCAAAAACTTCTGCCAATAGCCATTACCTCTCCAACACTTTTCATTTGAAACCCTAAGGTATCATCTGCCCCTTTAAATTTATCAAAATTCCAACGGGGAATTTTTACAATTACATAATCCAAAGCAGGTTCAAAATAAGCGGAAGTGCTTTCGGTAATTTGATTTTTTAACTCATCTAAATTATATCCAATAGCCAATTTAGCAGCAATTTTTGCAATAGGGTAACCAGTAGCTTTACTTGCTAATGCAGATGAACGACTTACTCTAGGGTTAATTTCTACCACAATTAATTCTTCAGTTTCTGGGTTTAAGGCAAACTGTACATTACAGCCTCCAGCAAAATTGCCTAATGCCCTCATCATGCGTATAGCGGTGTTACGCATTGCTTGAAACGCAGTGTCGCTAAGTGTCATAGCAGGCGCAACGGTTATGCTATCGCCTGTATGTACCCCCATGGGGTCAAAGTTTTCTACTGTACAAATAATGGCAACATTATCTGCGTTATCTCTCAACAGTTCTAATTCATATTCTTTCCAACCTAATACAGCTTTTTCTACCAATACTTCGTGTATAGGGCTGGCCGTAAGTGCATTGTTTAGTGCACTATCTAATTCTTCTTTTTTAAATACAATGCTACCGCCACTACCACCTAATGTAAAGGATGGACGCAATACTAATGGGAAACCTATTTCTTGTGCAAATTCTTTTCCTTCTAAAAAACTATTAGCAATTTTTGCAGGGCATACCATAATACCCATTTCAATCATCCAAAGTCTAAATTTTTCTCTGTCCTCTGCTTTGTCAATTGCTTTTATATCAACACCAATTAATTGTACGTTGTGTTTTTCCCAAATGCCCAATTCATCTACTTCTTTACATAAATTCAATGCGGTTTGTCCACCCATTGTTGGTAGCACAGCATCAATTTCATTTTCTTCTAAAATTTGCTCAATGCTTTCAGCTGTTAGGGGAAGTAGATAAACCCTGTCTGCCATCATAGGGTCTGTCATAATAGTAGCAGGGTTACTATTAATTAAAATAACTTTAATCCCCTCTTCTCTTAAACTACGAGCAGCTTGTGTACCGCTATAATCAAACTCACAGGCTTGCCCAATAACAATGGGGCCACTACCTATAATTAATACTGATGTTATGGAGTTATTTTTTGGCATAAGAAGTTTTGCCATTACCACTTAATGTGGTTGTTGTAGGCGGGCAAAATTAATGGCAAAAAAGGAGAACGCAAAACTGAAATTGACTATTTGTTTTTGTTTTGCAAAAAATACATAATACAAAACGAGGGAATAAAGTCGGTAAAAGGTAAAATTTCTTCAATACCATTTAAAATATCTCCAATTAAACCTTTAGTACCGTCAAAGGTTTTGTAAAAAATAAAGGCAGAAAGAGGAGCCCAAACAATATCGCCAAACTCACCAAAGGCTGGCAAGGCATATGTAAAATACCCAACTGTATCCATTAAAATGCAAAAAATAAGTTAGACTTGAAGTTAATGTTAGATGTATCCATTTTCGATTACACGAATTAGATAAATTTGTGCTACGTTGTCTTTGGCTCTTCTTTTTTACCAAATAAATCACTCATAGTTTTTTCAGCATTATCAAAATGCTCTTTAAATGCTTCGCTACCTTTTGTCTTTAACTCATCAAAGTAACCTCTAGCTTTATCCATTACCTTTTCGGCTTCGTCTTTTACTTTGTTAGCTTTGTCTTTTAAGTCTTTTGCTAATTTGTCTTTTTCCTCCTGGCTCATGCCCATATACTTCATTGCGGCAATACCAGCAGCAGCGCCTAATAAAAAAGTTGCAATGTGTTTGTTATTTAAACTCATTTTAATATTTTTTATTGTTTACTTAATATACTTTTGTACTCTAAATTAAAGATATGAATTTGTGCAAAGTAGTTGTATTGGTTTTGTTAAATTTGATTAACCAAGGTATAAGTGCCCAAGTTTTTCCTACAAAAAACTACTCCAAAAATTATTTTATTTGGCCTGTAAAAGCCACTCCAGCATTGGCCGCTAACTTTGGGGAGCTACGCCCCAACCACTACCATATGGGGTTAGATTGTAAAACCGAAAAAAAGCAAAACTTACCCATAATAGCTGCAGCCGATGGGTACATTGCTAAAGTAAAAATTGAGCCTTGGGGTTTTGGACGAGCTATTTACATTAACCATGCTAATGGCACTACTACCTTATATGCCCACTTAAATGCCTTTTATACCGATTTAGAAAATTATATTAAAGAGCAGCAGTACAAACAAAAAAGCTCGAACGTTTTTTTAGATATTCCACCACATACGTTTGATGTTGCACAAGGTAGAGAAATTGCTAAAAGCGGTAATACAGGTGGCAGCCAAGGCCCACACCTTCATTTTGAAATAAGAGATACAAAAACAGATAATGTTTTAAATCCACTTTTGTTTGGATTTCCTATTATAGATAATGTAGCGCCAACTATTTTACGACTAGCCATTTACGATAGATGTTTTAGTACTTACGAACAAACACCAAAGTATATTGCTATACAAAAAGTAAATGGTGTTTATCAAGCTGCTTTTACCACTATAAATACGGATAAAGTAAGCTTTGCGGTAACAGCTCATGATAGATATACGGGGAGCTCAAACCAAAATGGTATTTACGAAGCTATTTTATTAGATGATGAAAAACCAATTGTGGGGTTTCAATTAGATAGTATTAGTTACGATGAAACAAGATACCTAAATGCACATATAGACTATAAAGTAAAAGCTAGTGGGGGGCCGTATCTACAACATTTATCTATGTTGCCTGGCTATCCAGAGGGTATGTACAAAATGGTAAATGGCGATGGGGTTATTAATTTAGAAGATGATAGTGTACACCATATAAAAATATTAATTAAAGATGCAAATGGTAACACATCTACTCTAAAAATAGACGTACAACGTAAATTAAATGGAGTACAAAAATCAATTGAAAGCTTTGCTTTGCAGCAAAAAAAATTATTTATTCCTGGGTATGTGAATATTTTTGAAAGTACAAATTGTAAATTTTATTTACCCGAAAATGCTTTATATGATAGCTTACGATTTAGATATGCAGAGATACAATCCAATACAGGCAATACTATTTATCAATTGCACACTGCAGTTGTGCCAATACAAACATATTTCCCTGTTAGCATAAAATCAGCTTCACCTATACCCAATAAAATGGTAATGCAAAGATTTTACAAGGATAAAATTGATTATAAAAAAACTGTTTTTAATAATGGATGGCACACATCAATGTTTAGAGATTTTGGAAATTTTCAATTGATTCTTGATACTATACTACCAACGATTAATCCACTAGCAGGATTTAAAAATGGTGTAAATTATAGTAAACAAACCGCTATAAAATTTGTTGTACTTGATAACACAGAAGATCTAGAGTTTACAGCTATGCTTGATGGTAATTGGCTAAGCTTTAGCAACGATAAAAGAAAAATATTTATTTATACTTTTGATGAAAAATGTGGTGTTGGAGAGCATGAGCTTAAGATTTTGGTGAAGGATATGGTGGGGAATTTGAGTGAGAAGATTTATAGATTTTCAAGATAAACCCTCTCTACTAATGGCGAAAATTAAGATGAAAAGAGCGAACAATATTTTTAACTAAAAAGTCCCTTTGGGGATTCATGACACAATTAACAATAGGGCAAAAAGCCCCTGCATTTACAGGTAAAGACCAAAACGGGAAAGCCATTTCATTAAAAGATTATTTGGGTAAAAAAGTAGTGATCTATTTTTATCCGCAAGATGATACACCAACTTGTACCGTACAAGCATGCAACTTAAGAGACAATTATGCCCTCTTAAAAAAAGAAGGGTTTACCATAATTGGTATAAGCCCAGATGCTGAAGCAAAGCACAAAAAATTTGAAACAAAATATAATTTACCATTTACTTTAATAGCAGATGACAAACTTAAAATAATTGGCAATTATGGTGTTTGGGGCGAAAAGAAATTATACGGCAGGGCCTATATGGGCCTACACCGTACGACATTTTTACTTGATGAAAAAGGAATAATTAAACACCTATTTTTAAAGCCCAAAAGCAAGCAACATGCCGAGGAAATTATAGAAGCTTGGAAAAATGTAACATAAATAACATTGCTTTTACTATTAACGAAAACTCTTTTTTAGCAAAAATTGCTACATGGAAATTAAGCACCGATAAGGTGGTAATGGTTTAGGTAACACTATTCATTTATACGGAGTACCCACCCAAGCATTTTTAATGCAATACTAAATGGGTAAAACATGAGATTTGTCATATTATGCGATTCAAAAAGTATGGCTTAATTGATTTTGTACTAAAATATTTATGGGAAAGCATTAAAGTAGGGTAGTATAAAAATAAGTTTGAAGTTGAGGCTAGGTGGGTGGAGGAACAATTATAACACCCATTCAACCTCTCCAAATCTAAACTCCCTTTCCATTACATCTTCGCAATGCAACATACCTTTTTCATCTACATGCTTGATAGTTGTTTCAAAAGCAATAGTGCCTTTTTTAAGTTTTACTTTTTTCTCTTTTTTAAATAAAAAGTTATTGTATTGCTGCACAATATTGGCCAGTTCGCCTTTTTTGTAAGCCGTTATGTTGGCTAATAATTGTTGGTGTAATTGTTTGGCTAAATCAATAACCTCATATTCTTTTTTCGTAATTAATTGGAGAGATATTGGGTTTTTAAGTTCGGCCTCAAAATCTGTTTGGTTTATATTAATACCAATACCTACCACAGCCCATTTCCAGGTAGTGCCACTAAAAACATTTTCTATTAAAATTCCCCCTGCCTTTCTGTCACACCAAAAAATATCATTTGGCCATTTAATAGTTACCTTTTCTTCAACATATTTTTGAAAAAAAGCCCTTGTAGTTATGGCTACTAACATATTAAATTCAAAAGCATTAGCTAGTTTTAGGCTTTCCATTTCAAAAACTACACTTAAAAGTATATTTTTCTCTACTGCCGATTGCCAAAACTTGCCTTGTTGCCCCTTGCCCTTGGTTTGTAACTTGGTAAAGTAAGCCGTGCCATCTTTAGCAAAACCTGTATTTATTTGTGCCATGGCATAGTTGTTGGTACTATCCACACTATCTAAAAGATCAAAAAAATGGTTGTTTAGCATAAACAAGAAAATAAGATAGTACTTTTGAGCAGATTTTGGTTGCAAATAGGTACTTTATCTGCAATAATTAGAAACAAATATCAACATTAAAATTTAATTCGTTTAATAAAAAATACTAGCATTTGAATCATTTAAATTCCTTAACTACTCGTAAAAAAAACACTGCAGTTAAATTAACAAGAAATAGCAAACTTTTTAAAACAATCATAAACGCCATTCAAGAAAAAAAAGGTGAAAATATTATTAGCCTCGATTTAAGAAAAATTGATGAGGCTGTTTCCGACTTTTTTATTATTTGCCAAGGTAATAGCACTACACAAATAAAGGCCATTGCAGATTTTATTGAATTTGAGGTAAAAGAAAAATGTGACGAACCTGCTTACAAACATGAGGGCCGACAAGCACAACAATGGATATTGATAGATTATGTAAATGTGGTAGTACATGTAATGCTACCCGATACACGTAAATTTTATCAGTTAGAGGAAATGTGGAGCGATGGAAGTGTGCTTGAACACAATGATTAATTTTTGCAACAATGCGTTTAAAATTTCGTTATAAGTATAGATAAAAGAAATAATAAAATAATGAGTCAGCAAAAGCCAAATAAAAAATTTGACCCCAATAATATCCCTCCTGTTGGAGATGATAAAAAGAAGCCTAAGTTTAATGTATATTGGATATACGGATTAATTTTTGTAGCTATCGTAGGATACAATTTATTTAGAACAGTAAATACAGCTGGTATTAAAATTAATCAACAATTTTTTACGCAAATGCTTAAAAATGGGGATGTGTTGGCTAGTTTGTCAGAAGATCCATCTAGCAGTGGTATTTTAGTTATAAAAAATAAAGCCATTGTACGAATATATTTGAAGAAAGATAGTTTAGTAAAAAGAGATGCTTTCTATAAATCTATTTTAGATGCAAAAGCGTTAGATGTGTTGAAAAAAGCGGATAAGCCACAACTATATTTTGAAATTGCAAAAGCCGAAGCATTTGAAGAGCAACTAAATGATTTTTACGATAAGCAAGAAGCTGATTTTTTTAAAGCAAACCCCGATAAAAAAATTAAAGCATCTTTTGGTGATGAAGGCGAAGGAATAAGCCAACTAATAAGTACCTTATTACCCATACTTTTAATAGGCTTTTTATTTTTCTTAATGATGCGTAAAGTTGGGCCTTCTGGTGGTGGTGGCCCAGGTGGTATTTTCAATATCGGAAAATCTAAAGCAACCTTGTTTGAAAAAGGCACAAAAGTAAACATAAACTTTAACGATGTAGCAGGGTTAGATGAAGCCAAAGTAGAGGTAATGGAAATTGTTGACTTCTTAAAAAATCCAAAAAAATATACAGCATTAGGAGGTAAAATACCCAAAGGCGCCTTGCTTGTTGGCCCACCAGGCACAGGTAAAACATTATTGGCAAAAGCAGTTGCTGGCGAAGCTCAGGTGCCATTTTTTAGCCTAAGCGGAAGTGATTTTGTAGAGATGTTTGTAGGTGTAGGAGCAAGCCGTGTAAGAGATTTATTTAAGCAAGCTAGAGAAAAAGCACCGTGTATAATTTTTATTGATGAAATTGATGCCATAGGTAGAGCAAGAGGTAAGAATGCAATGATGAGTAACGATGAAAGAGAAAATACCTTGAATCAATTATTAGTAGAAATGGATGGTTTTGGTACTGATTTGGGCATTATAATTTTAGCCGCAACCAACAGGCCCGATGTATTAGATACTGCACTTTTACGCCCAGGCCGTTTTGATAGACAAATAACCATTGATAAGCCAGATTTAGTTGGAAGAGAGGCTATTTTTAAGGTTCACCTTGGGCCAATAAAAAAATCGGACAATTTAGATATTTTTAAATTAGCTGAGCAAACATCTGGTTTTGCAGGTGCCGATATTGCGAATGTATGTAATGAAGCGGCATTAATTGCTGCCCGAAAAAATAAAGAAGCTGTTGATATGCAAGATTTTCAAGATGCTATTGATAGAATAATTGGCGGGTTAGAAAAACGTAACAAAATAATCTCTCCCGAAGAAAAAGAAATTATTGCTTACCACGAGGCTGGTCATGCTATATGCGGTTGGTATTTAGAGCATGCTTACCCATTATTAAAAGTTACGGTTGTGCCAAGAGGTAGTGCAGCTTTGGGCTATGCACAATACACACCTAAAGAACAATATTTATACAATACCGATCAATTAATGGATCAAATTTGTATGACACTTGGTGGTAGAGCTAGCGAAGATATTTTCTTTGGAAAAATAAGTACAGGAGCCAGTAACGATTTACAACAAATTACTAAAATTGCTTACAGTATGATTACCGTTTATGGTATGAATGACAAAGTGGGTAATGTTAGTTTTTATGATCCTCAACAAGAAAATTATTTTACCAAACCTTACAGCGAAGAAACAGGTAAAATGATTGATGAAGAAGTTCGAAAGTTAATTGATAATGCATACACACTTACCAAAAATCTATTGACCGATAAAAAAGGCGATGTTGAAAAACTAGCTAAGGAACTATTGAAAAAAGAAGTTTTATTTAAGAGTGATGTTGAAGCTTTAATTGGAAAAAGACCCTTTGAAGAAAAAAAGGTATTGGATATCAAAGAAGAGGTAGTAAAGCCAGAAGATGCTGTAAGCGAAAAAACAACAAATATTTTGCCAGACATTATTGACCCAAACACAATTAATCAAATTTAATTGAACGAATGGCTACTTCAGCTAAAGAAAATATTTTAAAACGAGTTAGGCAGGCACTGAGTAATCCAGTGCCTTTACCTTTTCCGGGCAGCGAGGGAGCTTCTTCATTATTTGCACCACCAAATGAAGAACTTGAAGTGTTATTTGCACAAGAGTTTACTAGCCTACAAGGCAAATTTGCCTTTTGTGAAAATGAGCAAGATTTACATTTACAACTACAACAATTAATTACAGAAAAGCAGTGGACAAAAATTTATTGTAGCGAAGATAAATGGAACGCTACCTATAGCAATACCATTAATTTAGAAAGCTGCGATGTGTCAATTACAAGCTGCGAAAGCCTAGTTGCAAGAACAGGTAGTATTGTGTTAAGCACCGCCAACCAAAGTGGCCGTACTGTAAGTGTGTATGCCCCTGTACATATTTGTATTGCATACACCCATCAGTTAATGTTTGATGTTAAAGACGCACTATTGGCTATTAAAGAAAAATATCAAGGTAAGATACCATCTCAAATTACTTTTGCCACAGGCCCAAGTCGCACTGCCGATATTGAAAAAACATTAGTTACAGGTGTACATGGCCCTAAAGAAGTATATTGTTTTTTAGTAGAAGGATAGTTAACTTTATTCGTCTTAACTTTATACGCAATGAATACTATTACACACCTTTTTGTTTATGGCTCCTTACGAAGTGGTTTTCGTAATCAGGCCTATGCCTATCTATCTAAATATTTTACATTATTTGGGCAAGGGTATGTAAAAGGTAAATTATATGATACGGGGGAATACCCAGTTGCTTCAACCACTACCGATGAAAAATATTTAGTAGGAGAGCTTTATGCTATAAACAATATCAATGAATTTAATTGGGCCATAGAACAATTAGACGATTATGAGGGTTTAAATGTAGAGCCAGGTGAAACACCTATGTATAAAAGAGAAAAAGCTATTGTAACCTGTGAGCATCAAAAAATTGAAGCCTGGGTTTATTGGTATAATAAAGATGTAAACAACTTACTCGAAATTGCCAGTGGCGATTTAATGGAGTATTTAAATAGTAAAAAATAGGGTGGTTTAATGAATAAAAAAATCTACTTTCTTTCCGATTTTCATTTGGGTGCACCTAATGCACAAGCCAGTTTAATTAGAGAAAAAAAAAATTATTAAATTTTTAGATGAAATAAAAAAAGATGCCGAACAAATTTTTATTGTAGGCGATCTTTTCGATTTTTGGTACGAGTATAAAAAAGTAGTACCTAAAGGTTATGTACGTATTTTAGGTAAACTTGCAGAGATAACCGATAGCGGCATCCCAATCCATTTTTTTGTTGGCAATCATGATATGTGGATGAAGGATTATTTTAAAACTGAATTAAATATTCCTGTTTATTTTGAGCCTCACCCTTTTACATTTAATAATAAAACATTTTTAATTGGCCATGGCGATGGATTAGGTCCTGGCGATTATGGATATAAGTTTATAAAAAAGATTTTTAGAAGTAAAATAAGTCAGTTTTTCTTTGGTATTTTACCACCCTATATGGGCATGAGCATGGCAAATTTCTTTAGCCAAAAAAGCAGAGCCCAAACAGGACAAACAGATGAAACTTTTTTAGGCGAAGAGAAAGAATGGCTAATCATTTATTGTAAAGAAATTTTAAAAACAACCCAGTACGATTATTTTATTTTTGGCCACAGGCATTTACCCATAAACTTTAACTTATCTGCAAGCAGCCTTTATGTAAATTTGGGTGACTGGATAAAGTATGATAGCTATGGAGTATTTGATGGCGAAAAGTTGGAGTTGAAGTATTACAAACAATAATGATTAAGATAAAAATCATAGTATTTTCTCTTTGCCTCTCCGCCTCTGCGGTAATAATAGCTCCTTGTTTTGCACAAAGCGATACTTCCTTTAGACTAATAAAAAAAATAAAAGCTAAGTTTAGTTATTTAAACGTAGATAATTTAGATAATATCTATGTAATTACTCAAACAAATCAGCTAAAAAAAATAAATGCTAACGGCGATTCCTTAGCAATTTTTAATGACGTAAAAAGGTTTGGAAACCCATCTTATATAGATGTTAGTAATCCATTAAAAGTACTGCTTTACTATAATAAATTTAGCACCACTGTTGTATTAGATCGTTTTTTTAACGTTCGAAACACTATTAATTTTAGAAAGCAAAATATTTTTTTAGCAACTAGTATTGCTGCTAGCTACGATAATAATATTTGGATTTTTGATGAACAAAATTATATATTAAAAAAAGTAGATGAAAATGGCAAAACATTAGTAGAAACCGTTGATTGGCGTACGTTTTTTGATACCGTACCCTCTCCTATAAAAATAATGGATAGAAATAATTTTGTGTATTTGTATGATACGGCAAAAGGCTTTTATATTTTTGATTATTATGGCGCATTTAAAACAAAACTATCTTTTTTACATTGGCAATTTGTAGAAATAAGTGGCGACTACCTATTCGGCTTTAATCAACATAAACTGTATAGTTATAATATACTAACAACCGAACAAAAGGAATATGCACTGCCTAGCTTTATAAAAGACTACCAATTTATAGAAGTAATGAATGGCAAACTCTATCTATTAAAAGAAAACGGAGTGGAAATTTACCAACTAAAATAAATATACCTTAGGTTATAAAAGTAATGTAGTGTTAGTAAAAAATTAACACCTTTCACCACCTTCTACAGGTATTATTTTTTGCTTATTTTTTGTTAATGTTTATTTTTGAATTACAATAATTATGAGCGGCATAGCGTTTGCCTTTAAAGACCAAATAGTATTTTATATGAGTCGTTTTATAATTCGTTCTATTGTACTTAGCTTTTTATCACTTAGCATTGTTTCGTTCACTTTTGATAAAGGGAAAAAGAAAAAAAGCCCAAAAAAAATGGCTACAAAAAAAGTAGTAAAAATTAAGCCTGTACAAGTAATTACTACAGCAGATACTATTTACAATTCGTATTACATTATTGTAGATAAAAGCGATTATGAATTAAAGGTATATGACGAAGAGGGTTGGTATGCTACCTACCCAATAGTGTTTGGAAGCAAAGATTTAAGCGATAAAATGAAAGAAGGAGATAAGCTTACACCTGATGGTAATTTTAAAGTAATTCTTAAAAAAATACATCCTAAATGGGGCCCAGAGCTTTTGCTAGATTATCCAAACGATATAAGTTTTCAAAAATTTAATGATAGAAAAGCTAAAGGTGTATTAGTTAAAACTGCTAAAATTGGAAATGGTATTGCAATACATGCTACACGGCCAAGCGAAGAATGGACAATTGATAAATTTTATAATTGGACTGATGGTTGTGTTAGTGTAAAATATACCGAGATGAAAGATTTATTTAGTTACATACCTGTGGGCACCTCTGTAACTATCCAACAATAAAAAATCCCCTCCACACCCAGAAGGGGAACTTTACCTTTAAAATTTTTAGTTTCTATTATAAATTTTACCTATTTTCTCATGTATAAAATACTTCCATCTCCATAGCTTAAAAAACGAAAATTATTTTGTAGGGCATAATTATAAACCGTTTCCCAACTATCTCCTATTGCTGCAGCCACTAATAATAACAAGGTTGATTTTGGCTGATGAAAATTAGTAACAAGTGCATGTACAATTTTAAATGTATATCCTGGTGCAATTAATAGTTGAGTGCTAGTAAATAAACTTGTTCTCTTATTTTTTTGTAACCAATTTATTAGAACAGTTAATGCTTCTTTAGCTGTTAGGGTTGTGTTTTTTAAATCTTCTTCATATACATCCCATTGTTGTAAGTCTAACGTTTTTATAGCATTATTTAAGTGTGCTTTTATCCCTAACCAATATAAACTTTCTAGGGTGCGTAAGCTTGTAGTGCCAACAGCAATAATTGGTTCGTTTATATTTTCAATAATATTTTTTATAGTTTCTATAGATACATCAATCCATTCGGTATGCATTTGGTGCCCTTGCATTATTGCGACCTTTACAGGTTTAAATGTACTAGCACCCACGTGTAGAGTTATAAAATCTTTTTTTATTTGGCAAGAGGATAAGTTTTGAAAAATAGCTGGCGTAAAATGTAAACCTGCCGTAGGGGCAGCTACTGAGCCGTTGTGTTGAGCAAATATGGTTTGGTAACGATTCGTATCATTCTCATCTGGTTTACGTTTTATATAGGGCGGTAATGGAATGTTACCAATTTGTTCTAAAACTTCTGCAAAGGAAATTTCGTTAGTCCAACTAAATTCTACAACATAGGCATCATCTAATTTTTCAATTAACATTAACTCTACTAGCCCGTTGCTTATTGTCCATTGCAGATTATTTTGCTTCCACTTACTAGCTCCTCCAATTAAGCATTTCCACTTGCATGTTTTTGTAGAAGTTAAGGTAGATGTATAATCAGCGTTAAAAGGCTCTAACAAAAATATTTCTATACTTCCACCAGTTGGTTTTGTATAAACTAACCTTGCCTTAATAACTTTTGTATCATTAAAAATTAGTAAACTTTTTTTTGGTAAATGTTGGTGTATGTTTTTATAAACATCTTCTTTAATTACACCATCTTTATAAATAAGCAATTTACTTTCATCTCTATTTTGTAAAGGATGTAAGGCAATTTTATCATTAGGTAAATGATATGTAAAGTTGGCTATAGAAATATTTTTTACATCAATCATTTTAAAAAACTGCTTACTTCATTAACCCATTTTGTTGTTTCATTAGTACATAAACTTTCATGTGCACTGTTTTGATACACTACAAACTTTTTATTAGTGGTACCCAAATTTGCAAATAAAGTTTCTTCTTCTTTTCTAGAAACTCTAGGGTCATTAGCTCCCCACTGTAATAACGTGGGGCAGGTAATTTTTTTAGCAAACTCTTGTGGTTTCATATTAAAAGCCCAATTACCATACTGTATACCACCCCAAAATGTAATTAAGGTAGATATAGGTTGTGGAGGCAATTTCATCATTTTTATTCTACCTTCAACAGCTTCCATTAGTGTTCCAAATGGCATCTCTAAAATAATTTTTTGTGGCGTTAACTCCTTATAATCTTTAACAGAAGTGGTAATAGCACTTGCCCCCATTGATATTCCCCAAAGTATAATATTTTTTTCGCCTTTTGCTTTAACAAAATCATAAGCTAGTTTAACATCTTCGGCTTCATCTACACCAATAGTGCAGGAATTTCCTTTACTACTCCCATGTGCTCTAAAATCTAGTTGAAAAGTGTTATAACCCATTTTTCTAAATTCTTCCGCTTCTTTATTGGTACCGCTTTTTTTACCACCATGCCCATGAAACATACAAATAGTTCCTTTTGCGCTATCTACTGTTTTATACCAGGCCTCTAATTCAATATTATCTTTTGTGGTTAGTTTAATAATTTTTGTAGCGCTATCTGCAATGGTATTTTGTTGCTTTTGAGCATTTATACCCAACAGCATTTCTTTAGTAATATCCCATTTGGTTTTATCTTTTTGTTGTTTAATCGTTACTTCACCAACATCGTAAAAATGTGTAAACTTATAGGCATGAAATGCTATGATACTATTTACTATAATAAATAAAATAGCAACTGTTTTCAATAAAAATCTTATCGCTTTTTTCATAGCTGCAAAAATACAGTTTATGTAATTATAAAAACAAAAGCATCTAGTAATACTAAACAAGGAGGTATATTATGAGAAAATTAATTTTAGTACTGTTGATGAATGGTAGTTTATTAGCACTAGCACAAAGCAATTTAATAACAAGTATTATTGAAGGAGGAAGAACGTTGGTTGATTTAGTTCGAGTATTTAAAACACCAAAAGTAAACATGGTGCAAATACCTGCAACAAAGCATACTACAGCTTCGGGAGTTGATAGCTGCTATAGCAAAGGTCTGGCAGATATTACATACAAAAACACATCGGGTAAAACAATGGAAGTAAGTTTGTATAAACGCAATGGAGCTTTATATGCAGCTACGTCACTTACTTTACGTATTGGTAATAATAGCCAAGAGAGCTTATTTGAAATATCATCTGGCATTTATAAGTATAAAACTGAGTACGAAGATGCTGATGATAAAAAAGTAATTTATAGAGAAGGTGAAATGCAAATTACACCTTGTGATAAGTTAGTAAAGGAGATAAAAAAGGAATGAAATAAATATTTTCATTTTGGGGTTAAAATTTTTTTTTGATTTTCAATGATTTAGTTATTACCCTGATTATGTAAAAGGTTATTATAACTAGTAGAGTATATTTTATAAAGCCAAAATATTTATTCAAATTAATAATATTGCATAATTTTTTTTGTATCTTACGTACTTACTGCTTAATAGCCTATTTTACCAAAACTAAACAGCAACTTCAATGAAATGTATCAGCACAATTCTATTCATATTTATTTTTCAATTTGTATTAAAAGCACAACCTTTTATACCCATAAACTTAACTGGGTTAGGAGATGATGTGGTAGCAGAAAGTGGAACAAGCTCTTTAACCACAACTACCACAAGGCTTGATGGTGCCTTGTCAAATAAAGTAATATACACACTAGCTTTTAGAACGGCTAATGGATTTGGCGGTGGAGGGCTGCCCGATAATGGAACTATTACTGATGCTGCTGGTACATATCAGCTAGCACCTTATACAGCTAATAATGCCACTTTGATACCACGTAATATAAATAAAGATATTACTCTTACTACATCGGTATCTTATAGTAATTTACGTTTGTTGGCTTTTTCTACAGAGGGCTCAAGCCTGTTAAATGTTACTTTGTTTTTTACAGATGGTACACAAACACAAGCGTTAACTAATCAAAGCTTATCAGATTGGTTTAATGGTGGTACAAATGTTGTGCTACAAGGCTTTGGTAGATGCACTAGAGCAACACCAGCCTCTGGTGCTGATGCATTTCCTACAAACCCAAGTTTTTACTTTATAGATATACCAGTTTCTTGTGTGAATAAAAATAAAGTTTTACAAAAAATAAATGTTGCTAATGTTACCACTGCTGGTACTAATGCCCCATTTCCTAATGTTGTTATAATGGCACTATCTGGCAAGGCAAGTACCGCTACAACAGTAAATGCAACTACCACAAACGTTACTTGTAATACTTTGGGATCAGTGTCATTAACAATTGCTGGCTCATCTACACCTTATAGCGTAAGCTGGAATACTCTACCAGTACAAACAGGCACAACTGCAAGCAACCTTACCGCTGGAAATTATATAGCTACTATTACAGATGGCGTTGGGTGTGTTACTACTCAAAATGTAACTATTGGCACTACAAATAATTTATCAGTTAGTAATAGGGCAGATACAACCATTTGTTCAGGAGCATCATTTATTCCTAATTTTACAAGTAATGCTAGTACTTTTTCTTGGTCGCCAACATCTGGTGTTAGTAATCCTGCCGTACTAAATCCAACATTATCGCCAACAGCAACTACACCATATGTACTTACTGCAACTTTAGGAACTTGTACAGCAACACGAAATTTTACAGCAACAGTTACTACGCCTACAATGTCTTCACAAGCAAATACAAATATTTGTAGTGGCGCTAACTTTACACCTAGCTTTACTAGTAATGCTACTTCATACTCTTGGACGCCAACATCTGGTGTAAGCAATCCATCTATACTAAATCCGATACTATCGCCTACAATTGCTACACCATACACTGTTACAGGCACTTTGGGTAATTGCACAATTAGTAGAACATTTACACTCAATGTTTTTCAAGGAGTAACAGTATTTGCTGGAAATGATGCCACTATTTTTCAAGGAGATACCTTACGCTTAAATGCAAGCGGTAGTGCAGGTACATATAACTGGACACCAACTAGAGGTTTAAATAGCACAACTATACTTAATCCTTTAGCAAAACCAGATACAACAACTATTTACACTTTGCGTATTACAAGTGTTGGTGGATGTACAAATACTGATGATGTTAAAATAACGGTTATTCCCTATTGTATAAAAATTAAAAATGCTTTTTCGCCAAATGCAGATGGGATTAACGATAGATGGGTAATTACCAATGGAAATTGTACTAGCAGTATTGATGTGGCAGTATATAACCGATATGGCAATGCTGTATATCGCAATACTAATTATCAAAATAATTGGGATGGTACCTATAAAGGAAATGCATTACCCGATGGCACTTATTACTACGTAGTAAATTACCGTTTGCTTAACGGCACAGGTCAAATGGTAAAAGGCGATGTAACCATACTTAGATAATTATTTTAAAAAAGAAAAAAATGAAAAAGCAATATATACTAGGATTTACACTATTGTTAAGTGCCACCTCCATGGCACAGCAACTACATTTATCATCATTTTACGATTTACAAGGCTTTTTGCACAATCCTGCTATGGTGGGTACTCAGAAAGATATGGTAGCAGCAACCTATAGAAGCCAATGGAGTGGCGTAAATGGGGGGCCAAAAACCGCCACAGTTTATGGTTCATTCAACATTGAAAAAATGGGAGCTGGGGTAGGTGGTTATATATTTAATGATGTAACAGGCCCTACATCAAGAAGGGGAATAGCCTTTGATATAGCCAAGCATGTAAAAGTAAATGACAAAGCTAAAATATCATTAGGCATAGAGTTAAAATTGCAACAGTATGCATTAGATAGATCAAAGTTTTCAACCGATTTTATAACAGACCCCGTTTTAGCAAATAACACAAAAAAAATCAAATTTGATGCAGGCTTTGGAGTAGCCTATGTAAGCGATAAGTTTCAGGTTGGAGCATCGGTATCACAATTGGTACAATCTAAGCTACAGTTTTATGGAGGTAATTTAAACAGAAGTGCAGAGGCAAGATTGTATCGTCATTATTATTTACATAGCAATTACAACTGGCAGGTAGATAATGCTACAAAAATCATCCCCAATGTATTGGTTACGTATTTACCCAATGCCCCAATGGAGTTGCAAGGCGGAGTAATAATAGAGCACAATAACAGTTTTTGGTGGGGAGTAGGAGCAAGGTTAAAACAAAGCTATATGTTAAATGCCGGAGTAATAGTAAAAGATAAATTTAGAATAGGCTATTCATTTGATGCTTATCAAACACCGTTAAGCACATTTGATGGCGGCTTTAATGCACATGAAATTGGCTTGAAGTATGAGTTTTAGCTAGTTAAAAAATATAATTTGTAAGCTGTATCTAAATTGGCATGGTTGTGCCTAAATTCTCCATTTACTTTACCTGTATATTTACTTTCTGGTACAATTCCATAATTATTTAGCACCCAAATTACATCATGAAATTGACCACATGGTGTAAAATAAATTTCCCCTTTTTGTTGTAAGTGCTTTTCTATTTTTCTTACGTATGAATAACGGGCAATAAACATTTCACTTAAATCAATTTGGTTACCCGTATTTTTTAAAAATTCGCTTTCCAAAAAACTCAAACTTGCAAAACTTCAATAAGTGCCACTCATGGCTTGGTCTTTAATTGGTGTACAGTTATTTACAAACGGAGCTTTTAAACCTAAATCTTTTACAGACTGGCTTTGGCAGATATTTGCAGCAAATAAAAGAGAAAAAGCAATAAAGTAATGTTTCATAATTTAAGTAAGGTACATTAATACTATATATGTTTAACTACCCTATAAACGGTATTTACAACTTGCTTTGTACAATTTCATCCACCACTCCAGGGTCAAGTAAAGTTGTGGTATCACCTAAATTGCTAGTTTCTCCCTCTGCAATTTTGCGTAAAATTCTACGCATTATTTTTCCACTACGTGTTTTTGGCAAGCCAGTCACAAATTGTATTTTATCTGGCTTAGCAATAGCCCCAATAATTTTTGAAACAGTTGCGCTAATATCTTGCTTTCTTAAATTTTCATCGCCATCTGTACCATTGTAAATTACAAAAGCATATATGCCTTGTCCTTTTATATTATGTGGATAGCCAACAACAGCACTTTCAACTACACCACTATGCATATTAATAGCATTTTCTACTTCGGCAGTTCCTATTCTATGCCCACTTATATTTAATACATCATCAACCCTTCCAGTAATTCGGTAATTACCATCGCCATCTTTTAATGCACCATCGCCAGTAAAATATAAAGAAGGATATGTGGCAAAATAATTTACTCTACAGCGTTCATGATCACTCCAAGTAGTTCGTAAAATTCCGGGCCATGGGGCTTTTATACAAAGGTTACCTTTTATTAAACCTGTTTCATCTTTTTCCGTTATTTCATTACCTGTTTCATCGACTAATACAGGTTGTACACCGGGTAATGGTAATGTTGCCCAACTTGGCTTTGAAGGTGTAATACCAGCAAGGTTACTAATTAAACAACCGCCAGTTTCTGTTTGCCACCACGTATCAACTATGGGGCATTTTTGCAGCCCAATATTTTCATTGTACCAATGCCAGGCCTCTTCATTTATAGGTTCGCCAACTGTACCTAATATTTTTAATGAGGATAAATTTTTATTATGTATTGGTTCTGTTCCAAAGCTCATTAAACTTCGTATAGCCGTAGGTGCGGTATATAAAATATTTACTTTGTGCTTGTCAACAATATCCCAAAAGCGTCCGGCAGTTGGAAAGGTTGGAATACCCTCAAACATTACCGAGGTTGCACCAGCACTGAGTGGGCCGTATACAATATAACTATGTCCTGTAATCCATCCAATATCGGCAGTACAAAAATGAATATCGCCTGGGTTGTATTGAAAAACATTTACAAAAGTATACGTAGTCCAAACCATATAACCAGCACACGTATGCACCACACCCTTGGGCTTACCAGTACTACCACTTGTATATAAAATAAACAAAGGGTCTTCAGCATCCATTTCTTCTGCTTCAAAATGTACGTTACCCTCATTTTCTATTTGATGTTCAGCAAATTCCATTTCATCTTCCCACCAAATATCTCTACCTTTTACCATACTTACCGGCGTACGAGTACGATTATATACAATAACCTTTTTTACTGTTTTATTACCAATCAAGGCATCATCAATTACTGCTTTCAGTGGGATGTCTTTTGCGCCTCTATAAGCACCATCGCATGTAATAATAAATTCGGCATTAGCATCCTCTAATCTATCTGCAATGCTTTGTGCACTAAAGCCACCAAAAATTACGGAGTGTATAGCACCAATTCTTGCACAACCTAAAATAGCATAGGTTAACTCTGGAATCATCCCCATATAAATACACACTCTATCGCCTTTTTTTACACCATTGTTTTTTAGCATTTGAGCTACTTGGCACACTCTTTTGTGTAGGCGGTTATAGGTTACAACACGTACTTTTTCCTCCGGATTGTTAGGCTCCCAAATAATGGCTGGTTTATTTCCAAGTTTTTCTAAATGCCTATCAATACAGTTTTCGGTAATATTTAATTTAGCCCCTTTAAACCATTCTATTTTTGGCTCATTAAAATTCCATTCTAAAACGTTATCCCATTTTTTTCGCCAATAAAAAGTATCGGCTATGGTTGCCCAAAATTCTTCTGGCTGCTCTATACTTTTTTTGTAATCGATGTGGTATTGGTTTAAGGAAGTAATTTGAAAAGGGTAAGCCATTGTTTTATATTTTTTATGTAAAGTGTAACTTCTAACATTTTTATTAAATCTTTAATAATTAAATAACCTAATTCATTCCTTTGTTATTATTAATACGTTATTTAAACTTAGTTAATGGTGGAGTAATTTTTAATATAGACTATTACTTACATTACCCAAACTATATGGCGTTGATAAATTTTCTTTTTTAATTCTCCAACGCCTTATAAATAGCCTCATGAATTTTAGATCGTACATTCATATTTAATAATTTTTTATTATCTCCCCCCTCGGCATTTACTCTATTACTTAAAAAAACATAAATTAACTTTTTTTCTGGATCGGCCCAAGTGCAAGTACCCGTAAAACCAGTATGACCAAAGGTTTTAGCAGATGCTGATAGGCATGGATAAGGCTCTAATTTGGTAGCGTTATCTTTTTCTGGCTTATCAAAACCATATCCTCTTCTACTAATTGTACTTTGATAAGTAGTAAATAAATTAATGGTTTCTTTATTTAAATATTTTTTTCCATTAAACGTTCCTCCATTTAATAGCATTTGCATAAGTACTGCTATGTCGTAGGCATTACTAAATAAACCTGCATGGCCAGCTACACCGCCAAACATTGCAGCACCAGGGTCGTGTACAGTGCCGCTTAGTAATTGTAATCTAAAATATTTTTCTTCTTCTGTAGGTGCAATTCTGTTAGTAGGCAAACTGTTTTTTGGCAAAAATGTTGCAGTGTTTAAGCCTAATGGGGTGTAAAATTCTTTTTTTACATAGTCATTCAAAGTTAAGCCAGATATGTTTTCTACTAATTTACCTAAAAAAATAAAATCATTATCACTATATATGTAATTGCTTTTTTTTCCTAATGGGCTTTCAATAATTCGTTTGTACATTGTATCTCTCCAGCTTGTACGCATATACATATCTTGTGCTACAGAAATACTAAACGAATCAGATGGGGCAGTAGCAAAAAAACCTTTTTTAGGTTTGCCCGTACTATCCATTAATTCTTTGTAAAAGGGTATGTAGGAAACAAGCCCTGCTTGATGTAATAATATATTTTCAATAGTTAATTTTTCTTTATTGGAGCCCTTTACCCAAGGTAAATAATCCCCTAGGGTTTTGTTTAAATCAATTTTCCCTTCGTCGTACAATTTCATAATTGATAGTGTAGTGGCACAAATTTTTGTAACACTTGCCATATCATAAACTGTTTCTGTAGTAACGGCTTGGTTAGCTGTATACGACAAATGCCCAAACGCTTTGTAGTACGCTATTTTTTCATCCTTAATAACCAGTACAACACAGCCCGGTGTTGCACCTTTTGCTATGGCATCGTTGGCAATCGAATCAATGCTTTGGAGCTTAACGGGGTCAAGCCCAATACCATCGGTTTTTGCCAAGGGTAAAAAAAAACCGAGGAAACTAATCCACTTCCAAATTTATACTTGTCGCAGACGGTAACCGGAAGTTTACCTTTGGCTTGTATTTTGCCTTGCAGAAACTCAAAAGCAGTATTTTGTGTTATTGTATCATCCTCATAACAGGCCACTAAATTTTTTGCATTACACCAATTTTTTATTGCATACGGATTTCCAAAAACAAAAGTTATTGCATTTGTTTGATTTTGTAATTGAGTAACTAAATCTACAGCCGATGAGCTAATACCAAAATTATTTAAAGGCACTCTTGCATAATTGTGCACACCAATAATTACTTTTTTATATCGTTTTTTAATAAGTTCTACTAACGATAAAACCCTACCGGCATCATGTTTGTAATTAATATAAAAAACGTCGGCCTTATATTCGCTACGCAATTTTTTTGAAAATTCGTTGTCGGTGCTTGTACCCAAACTTACGTAAGCAATTTTTGTTAGTGCGTCATTAGGTTTTAGAGGGAAAAAAACATCGTCCGTTTTATTTAAAAGGGTAAGCGCATTTTCTGCAATTACTTTTTTCATAGCATTTACGTTGCTATTAATATCGGCAGTAATATTGGTTAAATTTACAGGCTGTAAATTAGCCATACCATATTGATATTTTGCTACTAATACTTTTCTGCAATGAGTTTCTATATCTGCCCAACTTAGCTTTTTCTTTTTAATCGCTTCTTTAATTTTTATAATACTCATAGGTACATCGCCAGGTAAGCAAAGCATATCATTACCGGCTATAATACTTTCTACACTTGCTTCTCCATCAGGATAAAACTTTTTTACACCTTGCATTTCTAACGCATCGGTAAAGGTTAACCCTTGGTAGCCCATTTTGTTACGCATTAATTCGGTAACGTTTTTGTAGCTTATAGAGGTAGGTTTATTGGGTGTATTATCAATGGCTGGTATGGAAAGGTGGGCAATCATTACACTGCCAATACCAGCTTTAAAAATTTGTTTAAATGGATAAAATTCCAACGAATCTAATTGGGCAATCGTTTTATTTATTACGGGTAAATCTTTATGGCTATCAACATCTACATCCCCATGGCCAGGAAAATGTTTAGCACAAGCTATTACGCCAACATCTTGCATACCTTTCATGTAAGCAATACCGTATGAGGCTACTTTGTATTTATCTTCTCCAAAACTTCTATCATTAATTACAGGGTTATTTGGGTTATTATTAACATCTACCACTGGTGCATAATTTACGTGAATACCAGCTCTTTTGCATTGCTCTCCAACTAATTTTCCGTAATTATAAATTATAGTTTCGTCTTGTACAGCACCCATCATCATTTGCCTATTTAATGGAATAATACTGTCAAACCGCATACCCAATCCATTTTCACCATCAATACACATCATAATGGGTGTTTTGGCAATAGCTTGTAGGCTATTAACTGTAGCCGCTTGCAAAGTAGGACTGCCCTGAAATAGACATACACCTCCAATATTATACTTTTTTACTAACTCGGTAACTTTTTTATCGTAGAATAAAATGCCTGTTGACGTTCGTTCGCTAAGGCGTACCACCATTAATTGTGCAATACGTTGGTCGGGGGTTAGAGATGCAAAAACACTATCTACCCATTTTTGTGCTGGGCTATTTTGTGCCCATAAAAAACTTGTAGCTATACAGCATATAAAAACCAAAACAATTTTTTTAATCATAGCTATAAAAGTACTGATTAATAGTAGAAATTTTTGCTAAAATTATCATTTATTATTCTTAACTATTTTAACGACTTTTGCAGCAGAATAAACAAATTTTAATTTTGCCAGATATTATACATTTATTACCCGATAACATTGCTAATCAGATAGCAGCAGGGGAGGTTATACAACGACCAGCTAGTGCTGTAAAGGAATTAATGGAAAATGCTGTAGATGCTGGGGCTACCGAAATAAAATTAATTATAAACGACGCAGGTAAATCGCTGATACAAGTTATTGATAATGGTAAGGGGATGAGTGAAACAGATGCTAGAATGGCCTTTGAACGCCATGCCACATCTAAAATTAGCAATATAGACGACTTGTTTAAAATTAAAACGATGGGTTTTAGAGGAGAAGCCTTAGCAAGTATTGCTGCTGTTGCTCAAGTAGAACTTAAAACCAAACGACTAGAAGACGAAACAGGCATTCTGTTAGAAATAGAAAATAGCATTGTAAAAAAACAAGAGCCTATTGCCTCTGCTATAGGTACAAGCATTGCCATGAAAAACTTGTTTTTTAATGTACCTGCTCGACGAAATTTTTTAAAAAGTAACCCTGCCGAGTTAAGGCATATTGTAGATGAGTTTATAAGAGTGGCTATGGCTTTTCCGGAATTATTTTTTTCGTTAACAAGCAATGGGCAACAAGTATTTCATTTAGATGCTGGTACACTTAAGCAACGTATTGTGCAACTATTAGGTAATAACTATAACGCAAAAGTGGTAAGTGTGCAGGAGGAAACAGATTACATGAATATTTATGGTTTTGTAGGTAAACCAGAAACGGCTAAAAAAACTAGAGGAGATCAATACTTTTTTGTAAACAATAGGTTTATTAAAAGTGCTTACTTAAACCATGCTGTAATGAATGCGTTTGATAGCATGATTGCAAAAGATAGCTTCCCCATGTATGCTTTGTTTATAGATTTAGATCCAGCTCAATTAGATATTAATGTACACCCAACCAAGCAAGAAATAAAATTTGAGGATGAAAAAATTGTATACGCTTTTGTGCAAAGTGCAGTAAAGCATGCGCTAGCACAGTTTAGCATTACTCCTACGTTAGATTTTGAATTGGATGCATCTATTCAGCACTTAGATGCGGTAAGCAAACCCTTTACCGACGAAAAAAAATCTACTGCAACATCATCTTCTTTATACAGCACATTTACAAAAAAAAATCAGGCACATTTTGTAGAAAGTAAAAGTGAGTTAAGGCATTGGAAAGATTTGTACGGGGAACCAAAGGGGGTAAGTGGTGAACAGTCAGCAGTCAGTAATAACCTGCAAAATAAGCAAGGCAATGAAATTTTTACACCTCTTAATCCTCAACCCTCACCATTCACTTCTCACCATTCACCACTCACTCAACTACATAATACGTTTATTATTTTACCAACACAAAATGGTTACTATTTAGTTAACCAACAAAATGCACATGAACGTGTTTTATACGAACGGTTTTTGTTAGCGGTAGATGGTAAACCTATGGCAACACAGCAAAGCCTTTTCCCTGTAACTATTGATTTAGCAATGGCAGATGCTGTTTTACTTAACGAGCTTTTACCCGATTTGCAACACTTAGGTTATACCATAGAACCTTTTGGTAACAACACTTTTGTACTACAAGGTACACCTGCCGATATTGCCGAAGGCAACGAAAAAGCATCCATAGAAAAAATGTTGGAGCAATACAAGCATTTTAGTAACGACTTAAAATATAGTAAACGAGAAAAATTAATACGCTCCTTAGCATTACAGCAAGCCATAAAACCGGGTACACACTTAACCGAAAAAGAAATAAAAAATTTGGTAGAGGATTTATTTAACTGCATTACACCAAACGTTACTGCCAATGGTAAACCTACTTATTTAGAGTTTAAAAAAGATGAGTTGAACAAGATGTTTGGGCGTTAATACTTCTCAATTATATCCACTAAAAATTTTTCTACCGCTTTACGTACAGGGGGTGCACCTGTTATGTAGTTATTATTTAAAATAGAAAAAATAAGTAATTTTCCTTTATTGGTGATTAGATAACCACTTAGTGCACAGTTGTTACTAAGCGTACCTGTTTTCGCAAAAATACTACCAGCGTATTTTTTGTAATAATTAGATAGTGTACCAGTGCCTCCAGTTGGTAAAATGTTTTTTAATCTGTTTAAACCAAATTCATTTTTTGTTTTGTTAAGTAGATAAACAAATGATTGTGGGGTGGCTAAATTATATCTGCTAAGCCCACTACCATCAACCCATTTGGGGCGTTGTGGCAAATCGGATAAAGAAGTTTTTAGTAAAGTGTCAATTATTTTCTCATCACTCATATAGCCAATAAATTCATTACTTGCCATAAGCAAGGTTTGCTCTGCAAAGAAATTATCGCTGCGGTGCATCATGGGTTTAAATAAAGAGTCAGTGGGTTGGGAATACAATTTTTGCCATGTTATGTTAGAGTTAAACCCCATAGAAAATTTATCTTTGCTAATATTCAATGTATCGCTAAGTAAAAGAAGTTGATCATGATAGAGCCTATCGGTAGGGAATGGTATTTGTTGATAGCTAAATCTTTTATCTGATTTTCTGAAATTAAATATAGGATGAGATTCGTTTCTTGTAATTGTATAATTGCCCCTTTTTGAAGATAGAGCCATCATAGGCTCTTCAAAATATTTCTTGCTTACTCTGTCTGGTGGGTTTGACCTAAGGGTATTATCATTTAAATAAAAAGTAAATACATTTCCATACAATGGAAAGGTTGACCGTTCAGCCATATAAGCCTCTCCTTGATCATCCCATGCCCAACCAAATCCATACTTTTTAAAATCTTGTTTAACTGGAATTAAATAAGTTATTGTATTATTATTGTTAGAAAAATACTTGAGTATAGGATGTTTTTTAAAATCTGGGTGTAAAAAAGTTGGATCACCCGTTGGTTCAAAATACAGAGTATCTGAGTTTTCAAAAACCTTTGCCCCCACCAAACTATCTCCCAAATACTTCATTCCAGCATAAAGCGTAAATAATTTGGTATTACTAGCAGGGATAAAATACTGTGTTGCGTTATGGTTGTATAAATATTTATTCGTTGCAGGTTCGTAAATACTAATACCTATGTGGCCAGTACGTATGGCACTATCGTTTAACAAAATAGCATTGGCTTGTTTACTTATTTGTTTTGTTACAGAGCAAGAAGTTGCCAATAGGCAGTAGGCAATTAGCAATAAACAAATTGAGGTATTAAAAAATGAAACACTTAATCTTCTCATTTAGTTTGAATCTAAAGTATTAGTAAATTAGCAATATTATCACATTACCTCTCTTGTGCCCTCAGCCACCTCTCTGGTATTTCGTTTTGGCTAGCCTGTACATAATCTTTATAGCTACAAGCAATAAATTTTTTATTCGGTAATTGCATCCACCATCTTCCCGTTTTTTTACTTTGTAAAAAAACGGTTTCGACTTCTGTAAATGTACAATGGTATTCGTTAAAGTATTGCCTATCTTCAATTGCAGCCTCTTGTTTACTTTTATTTTTGCCATCAATAAAGTACCAAAGCATTTGCGAAATTTGCTTAGCGGTTAAATCACTTTCATCTAGCAGTGGGTTGTAACCATATAGTCCAAAACTGCTTACGTTATTACTCATACCGGCATAACGTGTAAGTATACATGCTTCTTCACCAGTAAAACCATTAGGGCTTTGATGAGCGCTTGGGGCATCGCTATATTTTATAGCGTTTATATCAAAACTTAATAAATGCGTATTACGAATTACGGGCTCCATTTCCTCAATATTTTCTTTTGCAGTACCTACTCTAAAACAATCAAAGCGTAGTTTATCCATTGTTTCTAGCATACGAGGGTGCACAAAATAACTTTGAAAACCAATATGGTTATAGTGCTTTACTAAATTTGGTTCACTAGTAAG
This sequence comes from uncultured Bacteroidota bacterium, assembly GCA_903837525.1. Lineage (GTDB taxonomy): Bacteria > Bacteroidota > Bacteroidia > Chitinophagales > Chitinophagaceae > Ferruginibacter. The sequence goes on from CAILUU010000002.1 coordinate 50,103, forward strand.
CATTTCCATTAAAAAGTTTTCGCTAGCTATGGGGCTTTCGCTTATTAAATCTATAGTAGCATCTATACAAGTAGCTTCAATTACTTGTTCTAATTCTTTGTAAGCAAAATATTGAGCTAACGTAACATCGTGTGAGCCACCTAAAATAACAACTGTTTTTTTATTGCGAATTAGTTCTGCCAACACGGTTTTAATAGCAGCATAACTATCGTTTAAAGTAGCACCTAATTTAATATTGCCCATATCGACAATTTTAATATTGGAATGCCAATAATGTAACCGATATAACTGTTTACGAATAGCATTGGGGGCATGAGTATCATTTTTATTACCACTACCTCTTACTTCTGGTACACCAATGAAAACAATAGCTGCATCCGAAATTTCTGGTAAATTAGTTTCGTAAATAGAGATAAAATTGGCTAATTGTCCATCGTTATAGCCTTCATCATCATTAATTTCTGCTTTATTTATAGGCTCCAAAAAATCGTATAAATCGTTCATCAAAACTTTTTGCCACAAATTACACCAATTAACACAAATAAATTTCATCACTAATCAATCTCTAAAAATATAAAAACCAAAGGTTTTAACAATCTGCGATAATTTGTGTTATCTGTGGCAAAACAAAAAATAAAATTTATCTTTATACTATGAATACAAAAGAAGAAATTTTACAAGACGTAGTAATAAAATTTGCTGGAGATAGTGGCGATGGAATGCAGCTTACCGGTAGTCAGTTTACCAATAATACTGCAATGTTAGGCATAGATTTAGCTACTTTCCCCGATTTTCCTGCAGAGATAAGAGCCCCTATAGGCACCCTGCCTGGAGTAAGCGGCTATCAATTGCGGTTTAGTAGCGATAGAGTTTTTACCCCAGGCGATGCTTGCGATGTATTGGTAGCAATGAATGCGGCGGCACTAAAAACAAATTTAAAAGGGTTAAAAATTGGGGGTAAAATAATTGCCAATGTAGATGGATTTGATGCAAAAAATTTACGCCTAGCCAATTACCCCGAAGGTGAAAACCCTTTAGAAAATGATAGCCTTGGTAATTACGAGGTAATAAAAATGGATGTTACCAAAATGACTAGAGAGGCTTTAAAGGATATTACCATGGGTGTAAAGGAAAAAGACAGAGCAAAAAATATGTTTGTACTGGGCTTTTTATATTGGATGTATAATAGAGATATGGACAATACCATATCATTTATAAAAGATAAATTTGGTAAAAAGCCCGAAATTTTTGAGAGTAATGTAAAAGCATTACAAGCAGGATATAATTATGCCGATACTACCGAAACTTTTACCACCCGATATTCTGTAGCAAAAGCAAAAATGGAAAGTGGCACCTATCGATCTATAATGGGTAATCAAGCCCTATCGTATGGTTTAATTGCTGCATCGCAAAAAAGTGGGTTGTCCTTATTTTTAGGTAGTTACCCTATTACTCCAGCAAGCGATATTTTGCATGAGTTGAGTAAGTATAAAAATTTCGGTATAAAAACGTTTCAGGCCGAGGATGAAATTGCAGCCATTACTTCGGCTATTGGAGCCAGTTATGGAGGTAATATAGGCATAACCACAAGTAGCGGACCAGGCATAGCGTTAAAAGGTGAAGCAATGGGCTTAGCTGTAATGCTAGAAATTCCATTACTAATAATTAATATACAACGTGGAGGTCCAAGTACAGGCTTGCCCACCAAAACAGAACAAAGCGATTTAATGCAAGCTTACTATGGTAGAAACGGGGAGTGCCCAATGCCAATAATTAGCGCAAGCACACCAAGCGATTGTTTTAGTGCTGCCTACGAAGCCATACGAATTGCCACACAACACATGACGCCAGTAATATTACTTAGCGATGGATATATTGCTAATGGAGCCGAACCTTGGAAATTTCCCAAAAGCGACGATTTACCAGAAATAAAAATTTCGTTTGCAGAAAATACTTTGGCTGAAGGAGAAAAATTTATGCCCTACCAACGAGATGAAAAATTAGCTAGGCCATGGGCTATACCAGGCACAAAAGGATTAGAGAATAGAGTGGGTGGCTTAGAAAAACAAGATATTACAGGTAACATTAGTTACGACTCGGAAAACCATCAACACATGGTAAAAACAAGGCAAGCTAAAGTTGATTTAATTGCTAACTATATACCAGAGCAGATATTAGATAGCGGCGCCAATAAAGGTAAAGTATTGGTATTAGGCTGGGGCAGTACCTTTGGTGCAATAAAAAGTGCTTGTAACGAGTTGCAAAAAGAAGGTGAAGAGGTATCGCATGCTCATTTACGTTATATACGGCCTTTTCCTAAAAACTTAGGCGATATCATTAAAAATTTTGATACGGTTGTTATACCCGAAATAAATAATGGGCAACTAGTAAAAATTATTAGAGATGTGTATTTTGTAGATGCCAAACCTTACAATAAAATAATGGGTGTACCTATAACAAAAGGGGAGCTAATAGAAGAGCTACGAAAGTACTTATAAAATCTAACCTGTGACTTAGATTTAAAAAATACTAAGAAGAAAATAGTTTACGCTTTTTAGTATTATTAGCTTAATTCAATTAACAGCAGTAGCAATAGTTTTAAGCGTAAAACTTTGATGGATACTTGGCGTGCTCTTAATTTTTGGGTTGAGTTAATTTTGCCTTGTAGGTATTTAATTTTAAATCATATTTTTTGTCTTTGCTAAAGGAATAGTAAACACCCTTGATTACCTACCAACAAATGTGTGCATTTACTTTATATCTAATACAATGAAAAAGTTGGCTTATTGTTGTACATTTTAAAAGTTTTTAGACATTAAATGTAAACCTTGTATTTTAAAAATGTGTATAAAAATTATGAGGTATTATTTTATTTTTTCTCTTCCAAATACATAACCTATTTTTAAATTAAACGTAAAATAGGCATCATTATTTGATGCGTTTCCACGTTGATCGCCAGGGGTAGTAACGTGGCCTGGATTTAATTCGTATTGACGATCGTTAAGTAATAAGGCGTTGGTAAGTTTAGCACCTGTAAAATAATTTGCATAAATGGTAGGGTCAACATATTCTGTGCTTACATCATCTAAATAATCTGTATTCAACTTACGGTAAATAAACTCTGCTCGTACATTAAATTGAGAATTTAATTCGTATTTAACACCTAAGCCTAAAGGGATATTTAGTTGATTTAATTTATACTGTTGTCTATCTGGGTATTCTAAAAACCCTTGCCCTTCTGTACTTAATGGTTGTAAGTCTACCCATTGTCCGCCAAGTTGTGTTTGGGGTTTAAAAGAAAAGAAACCCACACCGCCTAATAAGTAGGGCGAAAAACGAGGAGGTGCTTTATCGTATTCATCATCATAATTAAAAAATATAAATAAAGGATGTGCCTCAGCAATTAATGAAAACTCTGTTATTTTACTTCTAAAATTTAAATTACGTTCGTATCTACCAAAGGTTGTGGTTTTAACTTTTTCCAATACTTTATCATCCGCTTTTATTTGCCCAAAAGTGGCTTCAGCCCTTAATCCAAATTGATACTTGTATAACGCATGTAAATAAACACTACCAGCAATAGTAGTTTTGTCGAAATTTACATCCTTAATAAACTTTTTACCAATTCCCTTTCTTCCACCAAGGTCTGTAAGGCTGTTCATAAAACCCAATGATGCGCCAAACTCAAATGTTACAGGATTATCGTATGTATTCTCGTCATAAAAATAATACTGTGCTTCAGCCTTTTTTGTAGTGCTAAGCAATAGACTAACAAATCCTAAACTAACGATTATTTTTTTCATGTGTTAGATATAATGAACAATTTTTTTTAAAATTTAAGTAAATAAGAATGCCACTTAAACGAAAGCACAAAATACAGAAAAAAACTATATTTCTAAATTACCATTTTGTGGTATCCTTAAAGAATGTGCAAATAGTTACTAAATCGCAACTTTCGCATTTAGGTTTTCTTGCTAAACAAATATACCTACCATGTAAAATTAACCAATGATGCGCTTTAAAAATTAAAGCTTCAGGTATGTTTTTTATCAAGTATTTTTCTACAGCTAAAGGTGTTTTGGCAGTTTTTGATACCAAGCCTATTCGCTTACTTACCCTATATACATGTGTATCCACTGCCATATTGGGTTGTTTATCTATTACCGATGTAATTACGTTAGCGGTTTTACGACCCACACCAGGTAGTTGTACCAGTTCATCTACCGTCATAGGAACGTTGCCGTTATAAGTACATTGCAACATTTGTGCCATACCTATTAAATGTTTTGTTTTATTATTTGGGTACGATATACTTTTAATTAAAGAAAAAACTTCTTCAAAACTTGCCTTACTTAATTCAAGTGGGCCTGGAAATTTTTCAAAAATAGATGGAGTAGTAAGGTTTACACGTTTATCAGTACATTGGGCACTTAAAATTACTGCAACCAATAATTGATAGGGGTTATTGTACAATAACTCTGTTTCGGCATTAGGTGCGGTTAGGTTAAAATAATCTAGTACAAATTGGTATTTTTCTTTTCTTGTCATAAAAAATCCTCTGATTTATAGTCGGAGGATCTAAATTAATTTAAATTAAAGTAAACCTAAGCAGAAAATTCTTTAACCTCTTTTTTGGCATAATTTAAAATATTCTCAATTGTTTTTTTGCGTGGCGAAAGTTTAAGAACTTCTAATCTTTTTTGAGCTGAGGTAATTACCCCTAATTTTTCACGTAAAGCCCAGTCTTTTTCTAAAGCGTCCTTAATTTCGGCTGTTTTTTGCAAGGACGTTTCATTGTAATAGTATTGAACTAAATCCTCTAATGTAAAATTGTGCATTTTAATAAATTGCTGTTAAGAATTAAATATCTTTTATCCGCCATTATAAACGATAACTAGATATTAATATTGTGTTACCTTATATTTTACCTAATATCTACTTGATTACTTATTACAAAAATATCTTCATTGTCTTTTTTCATTAAATATTTTTCTCTTGCATATTTTTCAATAGTTTGAGCATTTGTTTTTAATAAGTCTAACTCTTTATGAGCTTCTGTAATAGTTTTTACCTGATACTTCTCACTTTTTTGCAAACTGTTTAATTTTTTATACTGCTTAATTCCGCTAAAAATGTCTTTCTCTGCAAAAAAGAGCATCCAAATTAAAAAAAAGCTGCCGGTTAAAAAATACTTGTTTTTAATCCAATTTGGTATATGTGCTAATAATTTCATATTTAAACGTAATGTAGATGGACTAAATTTTATTTACCAAATTTAATCTTTCCATTTGGATATATGGCACTGTCTGCTAATATTTCTTCAATACGAATTAATTGGTTGTATTTAGCCATTCTATCTGATCTTGATGCAGAGCCTGTTTTAATTTGCCCACAATTTAACGCTACAGATAAATCAGCAATAGTAGTATCTTCTGTTTCGCCACTTCTATGGCTCATAATGGTATTAAAACCAGCTTGTTGTGCCATACTTACCGCATTAATAGTTTCGGTAATGGTACCAATTTGGTTAACTTTTACCAATAATGCATTTGCTATTCCTTCATTAATGCCTCTTTCTAAACGGGTTACATTAGTCACAAACAAATCATCACCAACCAATTGGCATTTTTTCCCAACTGCTTCGGTAAGCATTTTCCAACCTTTCCAATCATCCTCTGCCATACCATCTTCAATACTACATATTGGATATTGTTTTACCCAACTTGCCCAATAAGCAACCAGTTGCTCACTTGTCATTTTTTTTCCATCGCTTTTATGAAAAATGTATTTTTTTTCTTTAGCATTCCATAGTTCGCTATTGGCAGCATCCATAGCAATCATTATTTGACTACCTGTTTTGTAACCTGCTGCTTGTATGGCTGTAAGTACGGTTTCTATGGCCTCTTCATTGCTTTGAATATTTGGCGCAAAGCCACCCTCGTCACCAACATTTGTACTAAAGCCTTTTTTCTTTAGTACTGTTTTTAAAGCATGAAAAATATCTACACCCCATCGTAGGCCTTCGCTAAAGCTGGTTGCGCCAACGGGCATTACCATAAATTCTTGAAAATCTATTTTATTATCGGCATGTGCACCGCCGTTTAATATATTCATCATTGGTATTGGTAAAATTTTTGCATTTGTACCACCAATATATCTGTATAAAGGCAAGTTTGCCTCTAAAGCTGCAGCCTTTGCTACTGCCATACTCACCGCCAACATTGCATTTGCACCTAGTTTACTTTTGTTAGCTGTTTTGTCTAACGCAATCATCATTGCATCAATACCCGTTTGGTCGGCAACATCCCAACCAAGTAAAACATCAGCAATTGTAGTGTTTACATTTTTTATTGCTTTTAAAACCGATTTGCCTCCATAATAATCCTTTTTACCATCTCTTAACTCTACAGCTTCATGTACGCCAGTACTAGCACCGCTAGGTACGGCTGCCCTACCTAAATGCTCGTTTTCGGTTAAAATATCTACTTCTACAGTTGGGTTGCCACGGCTATCTAATATTTGACGGGCATGAATGGAGGCGATGTAACTCATTTTAAACTACTTTTTTGATTTTAAATAATGGGCAGGCAATGCAAATTTCCTGTATTAATGGGAGATTAACAAACGAAAGTTGTGGTTGAAAAATATAAACAACAATTTAGATGAAAAAGCGAATGAACCATTAGTCTAGTTTTGGGAGCTGCAAAAAACTATTTAAAAACTCCCAGGTCTACCCTAGGGTTTTCCTGCGAGTAAAACAAAAATCTTAAATCTTAGTGCAATAATAACAAAAGCTGATTCTGGCTTGGAAGACTTTACAGTAAATTTTAGAGTGTGGGATAAAAGAGCAAATACCTAAGTAAAGGGTAAACATAAGTTTAAGGCATTGCCGTAATCCACTACACGTTAATATTGGTTGGGGTAATGAAAACTAAACTATAATCTCTTTACTTAGTTGATTTCAAATGCAATTTTGTAATTACTCAACTAGGCTTATTTCTTCTGGTTTTGTAATTACAATTTGTGGTTTGTTTTTAAACAATTCAACAATACCTGTAACACAAAGTTTTTTATTTTTGTAAAATTCTGCAGGTGGTGTAGTAAAATTGGCAAAATCTTTTGCCAGTATTGCAATAGTAAGTGGCGATGCTGGATAAGCGGCACCTAAATTAATTAGTACAACTTTATCAGTAGCTTTTATGCCAAATACTTGGCTGCAAACCGCTACAGATTTTCCTATATACTGAGTAACAGAATCAATAAAAATTTTTGTTTGTGCAATCAGGCTATTTAATAAAAAAACAAGACTGATAGTAAGGATACTTTTTTTCATTTTACTTTACTATTTTTTGCAAACATAATAATTGTACAGCTATTACTAGTAACTTCTAGGTATTTTAAAACCATATTGGTTTAATTTTTTTGCTTTTACTTTCATAATATTTACATCAAGTGTTATAGCTTTAAGGGGGGTGTCGGTTTTATCTTTAGGTGCATTAGCAATAGCATCAACAATATCCATACCTTTTATAACTTTACCATAAACGGTGTAATCGTTATTAAGCCTAGCTAGCCCTTTTTTATTTTGTACAATATAAAATTGGCATCTTGCGCTTACTTTACCTGGGTTATCATCTCTGCCAGCAGCAAATGTGCCGTACTCATGTTTTAGGGTAGGCACAAATTCGGGGGCAAGTAAATAGGTGGTGTCTTTAAAACCCTGTTCAGTATCTGGGCAGCCACCTTGTATTACAAAGTTGGGTATTACACGGTTAAAGGTTAAGCTATCCCAATAACCAGTTTTTGCTAACTGTATAAAACTGGCTTTGTGTTTGGGTGTTTCATTATACAGCCATACTAGTATTTCGCCATAGGGTGTTTTTATTTGAGCTATTTCGTATTTTTTTTGCGCAAAACTTTTGCTTGAAATAATTAATAAAAAAAGGAGTAGTTTTTTCATATTAGTTTATTACTTTTAATACAATAGAATCATATTTTATTAGTAGCACAAATATATTACAAAGCAAAAGGTATCTTTAATAAAATATTTACAAAATAAAATGACCATCACGTTTAACAATCGTATAAAGCAACTGCTAACCTTAGTTATTTTAATAGCCTTAGTTTTAGTAATTGTAAAAAGTTTACACGTTTTTATACCGGGTATTTTAGGCGCAGTCACCTTATATATATTAAGCAGAGAAAACTATTTTAAATTATTATACAAACAAAAGTGGAAGCCTAGCTTAGCGGCTTTTTTTTATATTTTAATTTACCTATTATTATTTGGAATACCCATTTATCTTGCTGTTACATTACTTAGTCCAAAAATTGAAGCTGCTCTTAGTAACCCTACAGCTACTATTGATGCGTTAAAAAACATAGCCATTGTAGTGCAACAAAAAGTAGGCTATACTTTTATTTCCGAAAAAAATATTGCAGCGGCACTTTCAAGAGTTGCTAACACACTGCCAGGGTTTTTAAATAGTACAGCAAACTTAGTTACCAACTTAGCTATTATGTTATTCTTACTGTATCACATGTTGGTAAATGCTAAAAAAATGGAGCTTACACTTTACAAAGCCATTCCGTTAAAAGATGAAAATGTAGATTTATTAGCAAGAGAAGGCAAAAAAGTTGTAAAAGCCAATGCTTTAGGGCTTCCTATAATTGCTATTATACAAGGCATTACAGCAACCATTGGGTATATAATTTTTGGTGTACCCGATTGGGGATTGTGGGGTTTTTTAACAGGCGTTTGTGCATTTATACCTGTGGTTGGTACAATGATAATTTGGATACCCTTAGTTATCTACTTATTTGCCATTGGGCAAAATAATATGGCTATTGGCTTACTGCTTTACAGTATAATTGTTACAGGTAATATAGACTATATAGCACGAATTACTATTATGAAAAAAATGGGAGATGTGCACCCCATTATTACCATTTTAGGTGTTATTGTTGGCTTTAATTTATTTGGTTTTATTGGGTTGATATTTGGACCATTAATTATCAACTACACCTTGGTGTTATTTAAAATTTATATGAATGAATATGTGGAAGAAAGTAAAAATGAAGAGGTTCCAGTAAAATAACTACACTTTTATATAAATTTTCTTTTTATTTAGCACCCAAGCAAAAAACCACATCATCCCAATAAAGCAAAGGGCATAAAAAAACGAACCAATCCTAGGGTCGGATGGAAAAATAAGTTTACAAACGTTTTCGTAAAACCAACTAAAAGGCGATAAATATTTAGCTTTACCTTCAGGCGTAAAGCCATTACTAATGCGTATTAAACCAAGCAAACGAGGTAAAGCACCGCTGAGTACAAAAATAAATAATGCGTTTTTCCCAAACACATCAAAAAATTTCGTCCAGCCCCCACGGTTATTTTTAAATTCAATTAAATAAATTAAAACCGAAAGTACTATTAAAGCTAAGCCTGTGGTGTAAATGGTGTAGCTGCTTGTCCATATTTTTTTGTTGATAGGAAAAACCATATCCCAACAAAAGCCTGCGAAAATAAATACACAACCGGCAATAAATAATCCGTTGAGCATTTCGTGTGTTTTGCCTTTTGTTACAATATAATTGCCAATTAAGTAACCAAAAATTACCTGGCTAATGGCAGCAAAAATACTAAACAAACTTTCTGGGTCAAAAGGCACACCTTCGCCACTGTAAATATGTTTTGTGCCAAATAGTTTTATATCTAAAAGAGTGCCATACCAACCTTTAATTGAAAAAGAGTCTAATGGATTTGTAGCAACACATAAAAGCCAGTACACTAAAAGTATACTGCAGCTTACTACAAAAGCCCCTCTTACTTTAAAAAAATGAATAATAACGGCAGCACAAAAATAACATAAAGCTATACGTTGTAATACCCCAAAAAAACGAAGATTAGCAAACGGTTTCATAATAATACTACCAGCATCGTTATATTTTATAAACGGAAACCAATTTAATAATAAGCCTATTAACAAAATAAGTAACGTACGTTTTATTACTTTTTGCCAAAAAATATTTTTTTCCTCTAAACGTGGTAGTACAAATGCCATAGCATTACCTACAGCAAATAAAAAAAACGGAAAAACTAAATCAGTGGGTGTGCAGCCATGCCAACTTGCATGCTCAAGTGGTGCAAAAATATGCCCCCAACTACCGGGGTTATTTACCAATATCATTAAGGCAACCGTAGCCCCTCTAAAAACATCGAGTGAGTAAAAGCGTTGGTTCATACAAGCAGGTTTATAATTAGGCGGCTAACTACATAAATGAAAGGTACATATTTTTTCAAAACTCACCATTCACCACTCACTGTTTCTCACTCAACTCCAGCCAACGCATTTCTTTTTCGTCTATAAGGTCAGTAATAACACCAATACGTTCTGCAGCTTTTTGTAAATCTTCAAAAGCTAATTTACTCGTACTTAATGTTGCTTCTAAATCGGCTTTTTCTTTTTGTAGTAGGGGTAGTGCTGCATCTATTGTTTCTAATTCTCTTTTTTCATTAAAGGTAAGACCCTTCTTACCTTCGGTAGTTGTTGCTTGTGCAGAAATTTCTTTTGTAGGCTTAGGTACTTCTTTTATTAGTTGTCGTTCATCTGTTAATAAATTATTAGCTAATGCCTCTCTGTATTGGCTGTAGTTACCAGGGTAATCTCTTATTACGCCATCGCCTTCAAAAGCAAATAAATGATCTACCATTCTATCCATAAAATATCTATCGTGGCTTACAATTAAAATACAGCCAGGGTAGTCTAATAAAAACTCTTCTAACGTACGTAAGGTTTGTAAATCTAAATCATTGGTAGGCTCATCTAATATTAAAAAATTAGGATTTACAAAAAGTACACTTAATAAATGCAAACGACGTTTTTCTCCACCACTTAATTTACTTAATGGAGTGTATTGCTGCTCTGCACTAAAGCCAAATTTTTCCATAAACATGCTAGCACTAAGTTTGGTGCCATCTGCCAACGGAAAATATTCTGCAAAATCTTTTACATATTCAATAGCTCTTTTATCAACTTTATATTTTAATCCTTCTTGGTCAAAATTGCCAAACACTACTGTATCGCCATGGTTTATTTTTCCGCTATCGGGCTGCTCTTGGTGTAAAGCAATTTTTAAAAAAGTAGATTTACCTACTCCGTTTTTTCCAACAATCCCAACTCTTTCGCCACGTTTAAAGGTGTAGTCAAAACCTTTAATCAATACTTTATCGCCATAGCTTTTGTTGATTTTTTTCATCTCCAAAATCTTACCCCCTAGTCGTGTCATTTTTACTTGAAGGCTAACTTCTAAATCTTCCTTTTTTTGGCTTACTCTTTCTTCTACCTCTACAAAAGCATCTTGTCGGCTTTTACTTTTTGTTGTTCTTGCTTTTGGTTGCTTACGCATCCACTCTAATTCTTTTCTAAAAATATTTTTATCTTTTTGTAGTTCGCTGGCTTGTACCTCTTGTCGCAGACTTTTTTGCTCTAAAAAATTATCATAATCGCCTTTATAGGTAAATATTTTTTCTTCATCCATTTCTAATATCTCATTACAAACAGCATCTAAAAAATAGCGGTCATGCGTTACTAAAAGCAAGGTTACTTTTTTAGCACTTAAATAATCTTCTAACCACTCAATCATGCTTACATCTAAATGGTTGGTTGGCTCATCTAATATCAATAAACATCTTCCTTCATGCAATTGCATTTCAATTAATGCTTGTGCTAGTGCTACTCTTTTGCGTTGGCCACCGCTAAGGTTTTTTACGGGTTCGTTTAAATGATGTAAATTTAATTTGCCTAAAATTTGTTGCAATTCGCTTTCAAAATTCCAAGCATTGTGTTCATCTACTTGTGCCATTAAGTCGGTTAGCTTCTCAATATTATCCGCATCTTCTTCTAAACATTGTTCGTAGGCTTTTACCACTTTTACTACAGGGTTGTCCATTCGCAATACATTATCCCAAATGCTTTTATTTTCCTCAAAAGGGGTGTCTTGTTGTAGCATTATTACTTTAATATCTTTATGTACCCAAGTAGTACCCGTATCGGTAGTGTCTAGCCCAGCAATAATTTTTAACAACGTAGTTTTTCCGCTACCATTGCGGGCTACAAAGGCAATTTTATCACCCTCTTCTACATAAAAAGAGATATTTTTAAAAAGGGTTCTTATACCAAACGATTTGCTTATATTTTCTATTGAAGCGTAATGCATGGCGGCAAAGGTAACGGCTATACGCAACTTTATGTAACCAAATATTTTTTATACGTAGTATAAATTTTGTATAGCCATGTAATTTTGTAAAAAGGAAAAATACATAATAGTGGGGTAAATAATAAGGGTAAAAAAGCAGTTTTGTATCTAACGGATGCACCCAAAATAGGAATGGAGTAGCCTATAATTAATATAGCAGCAACGCCATAAAAGATACAAAATAGAATGATTGGAGATTTTAATTGGATAAAAATACGAGTAGATTTTGCATAAAATAAGGTAAGCAAAATAAATATAAGAAGTAACAGTGTTTCCAACGCCCCAGCAAAATAAAAAATACTATAACTATCCCAAATATAGGGTCTAAAAAAAGCAATGTTTAATGCTGTAGGAAAATACGTGATAAAGCTTGTAAATGTTGGCTGCAACACGTCAACTTTTAGGGCACTTTTTGCCCAGCCCAGCGCTAAAAAATCATGCTGCCTAGTGCTTACAATTTGCATAAGCAAAGGGCTACATAAAAATATGAGGATGCAAACCCCAAAAATAACTGCAACTATTTTGTACGAATATGCTTTGTATTTTATTGAAAAAATTAATGCAATAGTAGTAGGTAAAAATAAGACAAAGAAAAAATTACGAATAATAACCGTAAGGGTAAGCCCCAGGATGAGTAAAATAAATACGTTAACCGATTTTTTTTTCAACACAAAAAGTAAGCAAATGGAGTAAAGGGTAATAGCCATACCCAAAAAGAAAATACTATCCTTATTAATGCCACTTAAGTAAAACAAACTGCTTGGTAGTAAAAAACAACCCATTAAAATAGCTGTTTTTTTTGTAGGCCATACCATACAAAAAACCTTAAAAAGCAATACGTGGCCATAAAAAATTAGGTAATTATAAAGCAAAGAATTAATATAAATGTTTTTAAAAGAAAGTAAATTAAAAACAGCCAATAGTTTGTACAAAAAAACGTTTCTAAAATTGTTCCAAAACGAATCTGTATAAAAAAAATTACTATAGCCTATGTCCGATATAAAAAAAGAGGTAAAAAACTCTTTTGGGTCACTTAAAAGTAAGTTAGTTTCATATATACTTTCAGTATAAAATGTATCCAAATCGCCCCTATAAATAAAGTTTTGGTCAATATATATATATAGTATACCAATGGTTACTTTTAAAACAAAAAGAAAAAAAATTTGCTTTATTGTTAAACCACTATTTATAAAAAATGTATTATGTTTATTATGCCAAATTAGCAAAGAAAAAAAAAGAATAAATAAAAAAATGTGTACTACCATTTATCCAACAACTTTATATAATGTACTGCATAAGTGACTTTAAAAAAACGTTATAAAACGTTGCGAACCACAAGTAGCAATATTTAATTAATTAAAAATACCCTAAAGTAATTAATTATTTTTATGACACCTGTTAATATTTACTAGCTTTACACAAATCTTTTTATGCATACCATTTTAATAACAGGCGGGGCTGGTTTTATAGGCTCACATCTTACCCGTTTATTTGTAATAAAATACCCTAATTACAACATAGTAAATTTAGATAAACTTACCTACGCAGGTAATTTAGAGAATTTAAAAGATGTAGAAAATGACCCTAACTATACGTTTGTAAAAGGAGATATTACTGATTTAGCTTTTTTAAGAGAACTATTTGCTACATATAATTTTACAGGGGTATTGCATTGTGCTGCCGAAAGCCATGTAGATAGAAGCATTACCGACCCTTTAGCTTTTATACACACGAATGTTTTAGGGACAGCATCTTTACTACAAGCAGCAAAAGAAAACTGGAACGGTAATTACGATAATAAAACATTTTACCACATAAGTACCGATGAAGTGTATGGTTCGTTAGGTGCCGAAGGTTTCTTTTACGAAACTACGGCTTACGATCCTCGTAGCCCATACTCGGCATCCAAGGCAAGTAGCGATCATATAGTACGAGCATTTTATCACACCTATCATTTCCCAATTAAAATAAGTAATTGTAGTAATAATTATGGGCCTTATCATTTTCCAGAAAAATTAATACCCCTTTGTATTCATAATATCCTCAACAATAAACCCTTACCCATTTACGGAAAAGGCGAAAATGTAAGAGATTGGTTGTATGTAGAAGATCATGTAAGAGCAATTGATACTATTTTTCATAACGGAAAAATTGGCGAAACATACAATATTGGTGGCCACAACGAATGGACGAATATTGATTTAGTGAAAGAATTGTGCAAACAAATGGATGAAAAATTGGGAAGAGAAAAGGGCTCCTCTGAAAAATTAATTACCTACGTTACAGACAGGGCTGGGCATGATTTGCGGTATGCAATAGACGCAACAAAACTCAAAAACGAATTAGGTTGGTTGCCAAGTTTGCAGTTTGAAGAAGGGATTTCTAAAACTATTGATTGGTATCTTGCAAATGCACAATGGTTGCAGCATGTAACAAGCGGTAATTATCAGCAGTATTATAGTAAGCAATATGGGGTGTAGGGGTTAGAAGTTTAGTGGGTTTAGAAAGTTTAGGAGTTTAGAATGTTTAGTTTGCAATTTTTAGCATTATGAAAATTTATTCATTTGAAAAGTTAGAGTGTTGGCAACATGCCCGTAGATTGGCAGTATGGGTATTTGCAAGTACACAATCTTTTCCTACGGAAGAAAAATTTGGGTTAGTATCTCAAATGCATAGAGCTGCAATTTCTATAGCTTCAAATATTGCCGAAGGCACATCTCGTAAAACATATAAAGACTAATCACATTTTAGTACAATTGCATATAGTAGTACTATAGAATTACTAAATGATTTAATAATATCAACAGATTTAAAATTTTTAAAAGAAAAAGTATATTTAGAAGGGAGAGAATTGATTGAGCGACAGACTTTGTTAATAGCAGGGTTAAGAAAATCGCAACAAGTAAAATCTAAACCCCTAAACACATAAACCCCTAAACTAAATGAAAGGAATAATCCTAGCAGGCGGCTCTGGCACAAGGCTTTACCCAATAACAATGGGCATAAGTAAACAGTTAATGCCCATTTACGATAAACCAATGATTTATTATCCGCTAAGCACATTAATGCTTGCAGGTATAAAAGATATTTTGGTAATTACAACACCCGAAGATCAAGAGCAGTTTAAACGCTTATTAAAAGATGGTAGTCAATGGGGTTGCAACATACAATATGCAAAGCAAGAGGTACCTAATGGATTGGCGCAAGCCTTTGTAATTGGCGAAGAGTTTATTGGAAAAGATAGTGTTGCATTAGTTTTAGGCGATAATATTTTTTACGGTAGCGGTTTTAGTAAACTATTACAAAGCAGTGTACATACAGACGGCGCTGTAGTTTTTGCTTATCCAGTAAGCGATCCAGAAAGATATGGCGTAGTAGAATTTGATGAACAAAATAATGCAGTAAGTATAGAAGAAAAACCAACCAAACCAAAAAGTAATTATGCAGTACCCGGTTTATATTTTTATAATAATGATGTTGTAGAAATTGCCAAAAATATACAGCCTAGTGCAAGAGGGGAATATGAAATTACAACTGTAAACGATCATTACTTACAAATCAAAAAATTAAAAGTAGCTGTTTTAGATAGAGGTTTTGCCTGGTTAGATACAGGCACATTTGATAGCCTAAGCGATGCAACGGAATATGTACGAGTAATAGAAAAAAGACAAGGCTTAAAAATTGGCTGTCCCGAGGAAATTGCATACCGGATGGGCTTTATAACTAAAGAACAATTAACCGCTTTGGCCGAGGGTTTAAAGAAAAGTGGATACGGGGAGTATCTGTTTAAAATTGTACAATAATGCAAACACATATACATACTACCGCTGTGGTTGATGAGGGTGCTATTATTGGCGACGGCACAAAGGTTTGGCATTTCAGCCACATTATGCCAAATGCCACTATTGGTAAAAATTGTGTGTTGGGGCAAAATGTTTTTGTAGCATCTAACGTGTTACTGGGCAACCATGTAAAAGTACAAAACAATGTAAGCTTGTACGATGGAGTGGTTTGCCAAGATGATGTGTTTATAGGGCCAAGTGTAGTGTTTACAAACGTAAGTAATCCACGAAGTGCGGTTTTACGAAAAGAAGAATATAAGCCTACTTTAATAAAAAAAGGAGCTACCATTGGTGCAAATGCTACTGTAGTTTGCGGCAACACTATTGGCGAATATGCCTTTGTAGGTGCTGGAGCAGTAATAACCAAAAATGTACCCCCTTATGCTTTGGTAACAGGTAATCCGGCAATTCAAACAGGTTGGATGAGTGAATTTGGGCAAAAACTACAGTTTGATGTAAGTGGTTTTGCCCTTTGTGAACATAGTAAAGAAAGATATCACCTTGAAAATAAAATAGTTACGAAGCTTTAGATAAAATAAAAAAGTTTTGTGTTATCAAAAACAGCTAGGCAATATAAGTGGGATAAAAAGTGCTTAAATAAATTAATTATTTATCTTTGAGTAGTTTTATTACTCATTCCTTATGATAGAAACGCTAATATCTTCCAAAACAAGAATAAAACTGCTGCTAAAATTTTTTTTAAATAGCAGTAACAAAGGCTATTTACGTGGCCTAGAGGAAGAGTTTGGCGAAAGCTCCAACGCAATTCGACTTGAGTTAAATAGATTTGAAAACGTAGGTATGATTACCAGCGATGTTGAAGGCAACAAAAAATATTTTAAAGCAAATACCAAACACCCTCTTTTTTCCGATATACATAACATTATTAAAAAATACATAGGTATAGATACTATTGTAGAAAATGTAATAAACCAATTGGGAGAGGTAGATAAAGTTTATATAACAGGTGATATTGCAAACGGTATTAACAACAACAACATAATCGATTTAGAATTAGTAGGCAACATCAATATAAATTATTTAGCCAATTTGGTTGAAAAAGCCGAGCCAATGATAAAAAGAAAAATTAGGTATGTAGTGTATTCTTCAACCGAATATGCAACCATAAATACTTCTGCAAACAATAAAAAATTATTGATTTGGAGTAAGTAATTAAATTGTTATACTTAGACTGTAAAAGGTAAGAGTTGTCAGCCTGAGCCTGTCGAAGGCGGTATTATTTTTTTAAACTGGTTTCGAAAGGCTCAATCTGGCATAACACTTAACAGTACTGATTATAATTGATTTAGACCTAGTCTGTTTAAAAAAAACTCATGTGACTGAGGGGGCGAAGCTATGCTTAATCGTTAGTAATTTAACTTAAAAATTGTACATGAATTGGTACGCTATTTATACTAAAAGTCGTTGCGAAAAAAAAGTACACACTACCCTTTTACAAAAGGGTATTGAAAGTTATTGCCCTACAACAATTGTAAAAAAGCAATGGACCGATAGAGTTAAAAAAATTAAGCAACCCCTTTTTACCTCGTACCTTTTTGTAAAAATTACAATAGATCAACAACAACAAATAAGGGAAACAGCAGGGGTGGTAAATTTTGTGTATTGGTTGGGTAAGCCTGCACAAATAAAAGCAGTTGAAATAGAAGCTATAAAAAATTTTGTAGAAAAAAATGAAATCATTTTTGTAGAAAAATTTAGTTATACAGCAGGTCAATTTATTGATATTGAAGAAGGCGTATTTAAAGGGCAAAAAGCAATTATCAATAAAATTTTTAAAAATAAAGTAGAGTTAATATTGCCAGCACTACAACTAAAATTAGTAACGCCTATAAAACAAACTACAAATGATTAAAAAATTTTATCATAAGGTTAAGTATATCTATTATAAAACTAAGTTTAAGTATTTTGGTTACGGTAGTAGTATACGTAATCCGTTAAGTTTAAATGGCACAAAAAATATTAGTATTGGCCAATCAACAGCTATTGGTTATAAAGGTTGGTTAGCTGCTGTGCCGCATACAGGTAAAAGTAGTTGCGAATTAAGTATTGGTAATAATTGTGCTATTGGAAACTTTAACCACATTTACGCTACACAAAAAATTGTATTAGAAGATTATGTATTAACGGCAGACAAAGTTTATATTTCGGATAACTTACATGGCTACGAAGATGTAAATACGCCTATTAATTTACAATCCATTGTACAAAAAAATACAGTAGTTATTGGTAGAGGAAGCTGGATTGGCGAAAATGTTTGTATTATAGGATGTAGTATAGGCAAGCAATGTGTAATAGGTGCAAATGCTGTAGTAACAAAAAATATTCCCGATTATTGTGTAGCCGCAGGCAACCCTGCAAAAATTATTAAGCGTTATTGTTTTGATACCAATAGTTGGAAAAAAACTAATGCAGACGGAACTTTTATATAACAACAAATGAAAATTTTAATAACAGGTGGTGCAGGTTTTATAGGCTCAAATTTAGCATTAGCCTTACTAAAAAAAGGGCATAGCATTGTAGTGTTAGATAATTTATCTACACAAATACATGGAATAAATGCTGAAGAAACCTCTCCATTATATACAAGTATAAAAAATAGCGTAACCTTTATTAAAGGAGATGTTACCAATAGGGAACATTGGCAAAAAGCTTTAATAGGGGTAGATGTACTTGTGCACTATGCTGCTGAAACAGGCACTGGCCAATCCATGTACGAAATAGAACGGTACACTACTGTAAATGTTGGCGGCACAGGTATACTCCTAGATTTATTGGCTAACGATAAAACGTTGCAAGTAAAAAAAGTTATCGTAGCATCTTCCCGTTCAATATATGGCGAGGGTAAATATTTTTCCCAAGAGTTAGGTATTGTTTATCCAAATCATAGAACTGATGCTGCCATGCAAAACGGCGATTTTGATGTGCATTATCCTAATGAAAAAACAGCGTTACAATTAATGCCAACCGATGAAGAATCAAAAATTCATCCATCCTCTGTTTATGGCATTACCAAACAAAATCAAGAGCAAATGGTACTTTGTGTGTGCAAAGCAATAGGCATAAAAGCCATTGCCTTTCGTTATCAAAATGTGTATGGGCCAGGGCAATCGTTAAGCAATCCATACACGGGTATTTTATCTATTTTTTCTAGCTTAATATTAAATGGCAAACCCATTAATATTTTTGAAGATGGTAAAGAAAGCAGAGATTTTGTTTTTATAGATGATGTTGTAGCCGCTACAATTTTAGGTATAGAAAATGATACCATACACAATGATGTATTTAATGTAGGTGCAGGTGTAGCAACCGATGTGAGTACAGTAGCAAAAACATTACTAGAAAAATATGGGAAACATGTGCCTATAACAATAACAGGTAATTACCGCTTAGGCGATATTCGCCATAACTATGCCGACGGTACCAAAATAAAAAAGGCGTTAGGTTTTACACCAATTGTTTCTTTTGAAGAAGGCATTACCAAATTTGCACAATGGGTAACTACACAAACTATTGCAGAAAGTAAGTTTGAGGATAGTATTGAAGAAATGAAGAAAAAAGGGTTGCTTAAATAGATTGATTTTATGCAAGGCAAAAAGTATTAATAGTTGGTCCTAAATTTTACGTTGCAGGTTCTCCTGCAAATAATTATTTTACTTAGTAAAACTAATTTTCTAAAATAAATTGGTCTAATTCCAATATTTGATCCTAAAAAAACAGACTTTAGACTAATCGATGAAAATGAAATTAGACGGGTGGAATTCGAAATTAATAACAGGTCAGTAAGAAAATTTGGACATTTATCTGCAAATGAAGTTCTTATAGCAAAGGAGGTAAGCGTTGCATTTATCAGTTGAACTCAGCATTACTCTTTTTCTAAATTTATAGCTATGTGTTGAGGAATTTCTAAGACCCGTTGTTGTCAATTTTAAAAAAACAACAACATTATCTTAATATATTTATAGAGTAAAAAATATTAAAATACATTACCTTCGCCACCATATTTACACTAATTATTGGATTTTAAAGTTAAAATCAATGAAAATTTTCAAGACAGTCTTTATAATGCTATTTCTTATTTGCATCTGTGCTATAAAATCTTTTTCTCAAGCAACTTTAATAGAAATAAACGATTTAAGCAATATAACTATAGATTCATATTCGGAAGAGGAGCTCGTATCCTTTTACTTTAAAATTACTTCTTTAAACATCTCCGAGGAGAAGGCATATAGCTTATTGAAAGAAAAAGGGCTTCCAGAAAGTGAAATTGTAAAATTAAGGACTAGGATGGGTCCTATTGTTTTATCCCAAAAAAATAAAACTAGTAAACAAAGTGATACTAACGTAGCTGTTCCTAAAATTGAACGGATTTATGATAATACTAACGTGTCGGCGCCAATGGTTAATATAGACAGAGATCTTTCTATATTTGGGTCTGAACTGTTTTTAAAAAACAGTCTTGTATTTGAGCCAAATCTTCGTATTGCCACACCCGCTTCTTATTTTCTTGGACCCGATGATGAGATTATAATAAGTGTTTACGGTTTTAGCGAGCAGAAGTATAAACTATTAGTGAATGAAGAGGGCGAAATTTATATACCAAATGTAGGACCTTTATTTGTAAGCGGCTTATCAATTGTAGAAGCTACTCAAAAAATAAAAGCAAAATTGGCGGCTACTATTTACCGTGCTATTAATTCTGGTCAAACTAAAGTTCAGGTGTCATTGAGTAAAATCAGGAGTATTAGAGTTACTGTGATTGGACAGGCAAACAAGCCGGGAACTTATACTGTTTCTTCGCTTACCACTTTATATAATCTCTTATATTTATGCGGAGGTCCAAATTCTAAGGGTAGTTTTAGAAGTATTGAAATAATTAGAGGAAATGAAGTAAAAAGAATTGCGGACTTGTATTCTTTTTTAGTAGAGGGGAATCAGAAAAATAATATTTTATTGCAAGAAGGGGATGTTATAAGAATTCCATACTACAAAATAATGGTAAAGTTAGAAGGGCAGGTAAAAAGAACAGGTAAATATGAATTGCTGGAAAACGAAACCTTTAATAATTTACTAGAATATTCTGGGGGGTTCAATGAAGTGGCATACAAATCTGCGGTAACAGTTGTAAGGATTACAGACAAAGCAAAAAAAATAGTTGATCTGGATGCGTCTAAGTATGCTCAATTTATTTCAAATGCAGGAGATGAGTATTCAGTTCGAAGATTACTGGATGAATTCTCCAACAGGGTCTCAATTACAGGGTCTGTATTCAGGCCTGGAAATTATGAATTAAATGATAGTTTAACTCTTCTACAATTAATAGAAAAATCTGGAGGGCTTACCGTAGATGCTTTTTCAGAAAGGATTACATTTTTTAGGTATAACAAAAATAAAATCCCTTCGCTTTTATCAATTAATCTAGATTCTCTTATATTAAATAAGGCAGATATCACTTTACAAAAAGATGATACTATTTCCATCAATTCAATATTCGATTTTAAAGACAAACAATACGTAAACATTGAAGGAAATATTCGTAAGCCAGGCCTTGTTCAATGGAGAGAAAATATATCATTGCAGGATGTACTGCTTGCTGCAGGAGGTGTTGATGAAACAGGGGATTCTACTTCGATTGAAATTTCTAGAAGAATTAAAGATGCGAATGTAAGTTCCATCAATTATAAAGAAATAGAAATTATTGTGGTGAACATCTCTAACCAAAATACATCTTCAAAAAATATCCTCTTACGTCCGTTTGATTTAATTTCCGTAAAAAAATTATCAGGCGCTGTTGCTCAACGAAATGTTATAGTACTTGGAGAAGTGAAAGTACCAGGACGATATAGTTTAAAAAATAGCGGAGATAAAATTTCTGATATCATTCCAAGGGTAGGAGGTTTTAGGTCTTCTGCAGATAGTAGTTTTATCTTTATAAGAAGATCAAATTCATCTAACCTAAGTATAGAAGAAAGAGAAGCACTTTATCAAAGATTATTGAATATAAACCTCGACAGCGTTGTCTCTAACGCCCAATTAAGAAATGATGCTTTCAAAAAATACGATTTAATAAGTATAAATCTCACAGATGCTTTAAACGAACCGGGTAGCACTAAAGACTTGCTATTGCAAGATGGGGATATCATAAGTATTAATAAAAATTCTACCCTTATAAAAATTTCGGGTCAAGTATATTATCCAACAATTATTCCCATCAATATCAAAAAAAATGCTAAATATTATATTGATAAGGCTGGGGGTTTTTTGCCATCAGCGCGTAAAAAAGGAGTAGTGGTAATTTATCCAGATGGCAAAGCAAAGTCGGTAAAATCATTTCTATGGTTCAAAAGCTATCCCGCTATTACACCAAGTTCTGAAATTTGGGTGCCAAACAATATAAAAACCAAGTCCAAAATAGGGCTTGCTGAAATGTCACTCATCGTTTCAACTTTGGCGATTGTTACCAATGTTATAATTGCCACAATCAAATAAAGGGTTATCTCTTCAAAATTTATAGAACAATGAATTATAGCGAAAAAGATACAACAGCATCAGAACATGAATTAATATTGGACCTTTCCTATATTAAAAGTTTATTTACCTATCTACAAAAAAAATGGTTGATATTTATAATTGTTGGTTTATTAGGAGGCCTTGCTGGTTATTTTTATGCAGCTATGCAAAAAACAATGTATGAAAGTAAGTTAACATTTGCTTTAGACGAAGGAGGCGGAGGCAGTGGAGGAAATAGTGGAGATTTATCGGGTCTGGCTAGCCAATTTGGTTTAAATGTTGGAGGCAGCAAAGATATATTTGGTGGCGATAATATTATTGAAATCATGAAGAGTAGAAGAATGGTTGAAAGAGTATTACTTTCATCGGATACTTTTACTGGTAATAAACCTGAAACATTGATTGAGTATTATTTGCAAATATCAGGGCAAAGAAAGTCGAATCGTTCTTTAGTATCTGTTCATTTTCCAGTTGCCGATTCGAGAGATTCTTTAAACTATACCGAAGATAGTGTTTTAAAAAAAGTGTAC
>CAILUU010000003.1 GCA_903837525.1 uncultured Bacteroidota bacterium
CTTCACGCGGCATGGCTGGTTCAGACTTTCGTCCATTGACCAATATTCCTTACTGCTGCCTCCCGTAGGAGTCGGGCCCGTGTCTCAGTGCCCGTGTGACTGGTCGTGCTCTCACACCAGTTACTGATCGCAGGCTTGGTGAGCCGTTACCTCACCAACTACCTAATCAGGTGCACGCCCATCCAAAACCGCCGGAGCTATAATAATAAAGAGATGCCTCTTCATTATCTTACGGTGTATTAATCCTCCTTTCGGAGGGCTATTCACCAGTTTTGGGAAGGTTGCGTACATGTTCCGCACCCGTTTGCCGGTCGTCATCAGGTATTGCTACCCATGTTACCCCTCGACTTGCATGTATTAAGCCTGCCGCTAGCGTTCATCCTGAGCCAGGATCAAACTCTCCATTGTAAATGAGTTGTTTGAACGTGACTTGTAATTTCATTGAAATTAACGTCAAATTCTGTTTATTATTTTCGCTAATATTACCTTGATAATCAAATGATTATTTGCTGCTGTTTCCAAACTTTCAAAGATCTTTTGACTTTACTTTTTACCCGCTTTTTTAATTGGGAGTGCAAAGGTAAGAGTCTTTATTATTCTAACCAAATTTTTATTTAATTTTTTCTTTAAAAAATTAAAAAAATTTGATTGATTTTTTTTGAGAA
Source organism: uncultured Bacteroidota bacterium (assembly GCA_903837525.1). GTDB lineage: Bacteria > Bacteroidota > Bacteroidia > Chitinophagales > Chitinophagaceae > Ferruginibacter. Next base: position 666 of record CAILUU010000003.1, read on the forward strand.
CTAATGCTTTTTTTTAAAAGCGGACGGCAAAGATAGAGAGAGATTGCTTGGTAGCAAAATAAAAGTTGAAATAAATGAAAAAAAATGAAGACTATTTATTATTTTTTCTTGAAATGCTTACTACAGCTTAGTTATAGAGATAAAAAAAATAATAAAAAAAAATGATAAAATGAGTGGCTGAGCCAAAATATTGGAAATTAAACTTGATTAATACTTAACTTCTACTAAAAATAAACCATGTGATGGGGCCGAAAAATTTGCTTTGTTAGGATTCTTTGATAAAATTATTTGATTAAAAGCTTCCAATGATATCTTTTTTGTGCCCACTTGAAGCATTGTTGCTACCAAAGATTTAACCATTCCTCTAAGAAATCTGTTGGCTTGAACTCTATAAATAAGTTGATCATTTAATAAATACCACTGACTTGAAATAATTGAGCAATTATTAGTGAACGCTTGAGTATTCTTTTTTGAAAAACTTGTAAAGTCGTTGTTATGCAATAGTAACTCAGCGGCTTTATTCATTTTTTGTACATCTAAATTATAAGGGTAGAAGTATGCGACTTCTTTTAGGAATGGATTTTTTGATTGGTAGATATGATATTCATAGAGCCTTGATGTAGCATTGAAGCGACAGTGAAAATCATCTGAAATTTGAGAAATATTTTTAACCACAATATCTAAGGGAAGAATTGCATTTAGATGATAGACCTGATTGGATATAAGTATGGAGGTATTAAAATGAAAAAAATTTTGAAGTGCATGCACACCTGAATCTGTTCGAGATGAGCCAGTAAGTTCAAATTTTTCTTTATAATATATACTTAATGCTTTTTCTACTTCGGCTTGAATAGTGTTTGCATTTTGCTGAATTTGGAAGCCTGCGTAGTTCGTTCCTTTGTATGCAACTTCTAATAGGTATCGAGGCATAGTTATTAATACTTGATGTCTTCTGTTACTTAATTTTTAAGCATTACATTGAAACGTTTTATATAGTATTCTTCTGAAAGTAATTGCGAGAGTTTATTAAAATTATCTATGTCATAAACATATGGATAGGCTGTATCGAAAAATTTATATTTTCCCTCATCGTTTAGGAATAGATAACTTAACGTTTTTATCTGGTCTGTTGTGTAACATTTTTTTTGAAAGTAACTGTATGCGCTGCTAAGCATTTCATTATCGGAGTCGGCTGAAGCCATTTTTTTTCTTAGCTTTTTATAGTCATCTTCATTTGCTAAACTTTTACAATTTGATTGATAAATTATTTGCTCATTTGGGGATGTAGTTATTTCGTTTTTATTGCTTTTTACCTCTTCGAATTGCTTTTTTTGTTCAATAGGTTTATCTACCTCTTTTATAACGGGTTCCTCTGGTTGGATTGTTGTAGTTTGAGTTTGATCCTTTGTTTGAATTGTGGAAACTTGTGCAGGAGTGGATTGATTTATTTGATTTTTTTCATCTTCCGAAGAAATGAAAACTCTTACTGTATCAATTGAGTTTATATTTTTTATTACATAAACAGATTCAAAACTATTATTTGATTTACTTGTAAATAGTTTTGTTATTGAAGAGGCCTCATTTTTTTGTACTGGCTTTGTATTTTCTTTTACTACATCTAAAGTGTTTTGTTTTACTATTGGATTTTCGTTTGGTTGTGCTGTTACAATTTCGATCTGACTCTTTTCATTGATTTTATCAGCTTGAGTTTGAATAACGTTATTGGCATTATATACTACTTGGTAGGTATTCATATCTACTAGTCCCCAACCTTTTTCATTAAAATTTTTTACTAGGAACCCTAAATCATTTTTTTGAATGGTTACATTAAGCTCCTGCTCTGTCCACTCATTTTTAGGGAACCCTAATAATAATGTATAATTACCTTCTGTAAGTTTGGGTATAATTAAATAACCTGCCGAGGATGAACTAAGAATTTTTTTATTTAATTTGACATAAAAGGGTTGTTTGCCCTCGGTTTGAAGATAAATAAACCGATTTTGTTGTGCTATTGATTTAAGGCTGAAAATTAAAGAAAGAAAGAATATATATTTTTTCATTTTGTTAGTTAGTATATATTATGCAAAAGGCAGATAAAGCTAAATAATTTTTCTGTCTATAGCGTGTTGAATATTTTTTGCATTTATTTGAAATAGTAAAAAGAAAAAATTTGATCTACCTACATTTTTTGAACTACAAAGCTGGTACCAAAATTACTTATAATTACCATTTATATAAAAATTGATTTTTGTTTGGCTTTTGTAGCCTTATTTTTGTTGCTAAAATTATGATCATGAAAAAAATAGCTTTTGTATTGGGTTTATTGAGTGGGTCAATACTATTAATGGCTCAACCAGGTGGTGAACCAAAAGATACAAGTTGGAAAAAGGTTTACAGAGCATCGTACACAAAAATTAATGATTTGGTGCATACTAAATTGGACGTAAAGTTTGACTATGAAAAGGCTTGGATGTATGGCAAGGCGTGGATTACATTGAAACCTCATTTTTATGCAACAGACTCACTTAGACTGGATGCTAAGGGAATGGCAATTAATGAAGTAAGTATAATGAGAGGTGCTGCTAAAAGTAAACTTGCATACAACTATAATGATATGGAGTTAAACATTAAGTTAGATAAAAGCTACAAAGGAGGCGAAAACTACACTATATACATTGATTATGTAAGCAAACCTAACGAACTTAAAGTAAAAGGTAGTGCCGCTATTACCGATGCTAAGGGATTATATTTTATAAATCCTAAAGGAGAAGACCCTAAAAAACCTATACAAATATGGACACAAGGGGAAACTGAGGCTACAAGCGTATGGTGCCCTACAATTGATAAGCCTAACCAAAAAACTACACAAGAAATTTATATGACAGTACCTGCTAAGTATGTAACGCTTAGTAATGGACTATTAAAAAGCCAGAAAAAAAATACTGATGGCACAAGAACAGATTATTGGAATATGGATATGCCACATGCACCGTACTTATTTTTTATGGGAGTGGGTGATTACGAAGTTGTAAAAGATACCTACAAGGGCAAAGAAGTAAGCTACTATGTAGAAAAAGAATATGCAAGTGTTGCTAAAAAAATATTTGGGCATACGCCTGAAATGATGAAATTTTTCTCAGAGAAATTAGGTGTAGAATATCCTTGGCAAAAATATGCTCAAATTGTAGGTAGAGATTATGTAAGTGGTGCCATGGAAAATACTACTGCTACTTTACATCAAGAAGCTGCTTATCAAAATGCAAGAGAGCTTACCGATGGCATTGGTTGGGAAGGAACAATAGCTCATGAATTATTTCATCAATGGTTTGGCGATTTAGTTACCGCTGAAAGTTGGAGTAATTTAACCGTAAATGAAAGTTTTGCTGATTATAGTCAAACCTTATGGGAAGAATATAAGTTTGGTAAGGATGCAGGTGATGATGAAAATTTTCAAGGGTTTCAAGGTTATTTAGGTAGCCCAGGAAATGCTAGTAAACATTTGGTACGTTTTAACTATGCTGATAAAGAAGATATGTTTGACGGGGTAAGCTATAGCAAAGGTGGACGAATTTTGCACATGCTACGTAACTATGTTGGTGATGATGCATTTTTTAAATCGCTAAACAATTATTTAACTACCAATAAATTTAAGGCTGGTGAAGCTGGGCAATTGCGTTTGGCTTTTGAGGAAGTTACTGGTAAGGATATGAACTGGTATTGGAACCAATGGTATTATGGTAGCGGCCACCCAGAGTTAAAGATTGATTACACTTACAACGATGCTGCTGGTAAAGCTACTGTGGTAATTGAGCAAACACAAAAAAGTGGCAAAATATTTAAATTGCCCTTTGCAATAGATGTATATACTGGTGCTAATAAAGTACGCCACAATGTATGGATGGAAAATAAAATTGACAGTTTTACATTTAGCTATACAACAAAGCCAGATTTAATTAATGTAGATGGAGATAAAATTTTATTATGTACTAAAAAAGATAATAAGACTGCTGAAAACTATGTACACCAAATTAAACATGCTTCTTTATATTTAGATAGAAGAGAAGCATTAGATTATTTTGCTAAAAACAATATGGGTGAATTGGCAAGAGGACTAAGTGATAAATATGCTCCGCTACGCCGCTACACAATAGGCAAAATTGGTGCTGGTAAAATGAAAGATGTGCCAAGCTTAGTTAGTACTATAGAAAAATTAGCTAATGAAGAGACAGATAAAAAAACAAAAGCTGCCGCTATTGCTTTTTTAGCAAAAACTAAAGATGCTAAATATTTATCTACTTACGAGAAGAATGTAAATGATAGTAGCTACACTGTAAGTGGTGAAGCTTTAAACGGCTTAACAGCTCTTGAACCTGAAAAGGCATACACCTTAGCTAAAAAATACAGTGCCGATGCTAAAGGTAGATTAGGCGAAGTTGTTAGTACTATTGTAATGAGTGAGGGTACCGAAGCTGACTTTGATTTTATTTACAACCGCTACAACGAAATGCCTTTAAGCCAAGAAAAAGTGAGTGGAACCGATGCTTTTACCGCCTATTTATTAAAAGTGGGAAATATTGCTAGTATTAAAAAAGGGATTGATGCTATGATTAGTTTTAGAAATCAAATACCAGAGCAATTTAGAAGCTTTATTGACCCAGGTATTAAAGGTGGATTAGATAAAATTGCTAAAGCTAAGGGTGCTGAGATTGAGGAATACATTAAGAAGGGATGGAAGTAATTTTTAGATAGACTTTTTTTATAGACGGCTTGCAGAAATGTAAGCCGTTTTTGTTTGCCACAGATTACACCAATTAGCAAATAATTTGGGGAGATTCTCTTATATGGTAGATCTTCAGGGAGATCGATATTTGAGGAAGTCATCTTTTTTGATAAATAACATTAGAGGAAATTTGCTTCGGTATTTTATCTATTTCTAAAAACCATTTATTATGGATATTCATTTTACTTTTTGCATAGTAAACCTGTTGAAAATTCTCTTTAATTATTACCCCAGAAATATTTAAACCTACCCCAACTTTGGCAATACCCTTGATAATTATAGAGGTGTCTGTTCTCTTGATTTGCATCTTTAATACAGAGGAACTCTAAAGTTGCTTTGTAGTAGTTTGGATATAAACAGTATAACTACTTGCAAAAAACATAACTGCTTGTTTAACAGTTTTAACTGGGCATTCTACCAATCCCCACCAGCTCCGCCGCCGCCAAAGCTACCGCCGCCAAAGCCTCCAAAACCTCCGCCGCCGCCGCCACTGCTGCCACCACCACCCCAGCCACTGCCTGCAGCCCCTAGCCACCAAATACTTGGACCATTGTAACCTCTGTAACCTTTACGGCTCATATAGGTACCTTTACCTCCGCCACCTTTATTTATTATACCCAACACTACTACAATAAAGATGATTAATAGTATTCTAAATAAAGATGGTGCTTTACGTTTTCCATAACCTGCCGGTGCTGTATATTTTCCTTGTGTGGCATTAATAATTGCAGTGGTGCCATTATCAATTGCATGATAATAATCGCCACCACGTAACTTAGGTATTACTTCGTTGTTTACAATTTCGGAGCAAGTATAATCAGGTAAAACATCTTCTAACCCTTTACCACTTGCAATAAAGACTTTTCGTTTGGTATTGTCTTTACTTTTATAAACTAAAAAAACTACTCCGTTATTAAAATTTTTAACCCCACCTACACCCCATTTATTTCCTAACTCCACAGCGTAATCTCCAGCATCCATACCTGCAATATCATCGGTAGTTACAATGGCGATTTGGGTAGATGTTGTTTTATTAAAATTTACTAATTTTTGCTCTAAAGCTTGTTGTTGATCGGGTGTTAGTAAATCTAATTTATCGTTTACTAATTTTGGAGGGTTTGGCCTATCGGGTATAGATTGCCCAAATGTAGTTGCATATGCAAATACAAAAAATAGTAGAAATATATTTTTAAAAAATTTCATTACTTAATTTTATTTACCAAACACAATTTCATCTGGTAATTCATTTTTATCATCCTTGGGTTTATAAGGAAATTCTTTTGCTAAGGTTTGCCCTACTGTTGTTATTACGGCACAAATACCTTCTACATAATTTGCTGCATTAAAATGTGTTAACATTTGTTGAACTGCATTTTTCCAGTAAGCCTCTCCTACTCGTTTATTTATTTCATCATCGCCATAAATAGCTAGCTGCCTATCTTTTAAAGCAACGTATACTAATACCCCACTATGTTCGTCTGTTTGTTCCATTTTTAAGCCATAAAAAACTTCTATAGCCCTATCAACGGGGTTTACAAAGCGGCACTTACTTTCTATAAAAACACGTACTTCTCCACTGGTACTTTTTTCTGCAACTCGTATAGCTTTCACAATCTCCTCTTCTTGCAAAGCAGATAATAAATTTTTCTTTTTAAAAAAAGGAAAGATTGCCACGTTATTTTTTATTTAGTAAATGTAATTTCAGGTGCTTTTTCTGAACCAATATCTGCCTTAAAACCATCTTTTACTTTAAAGCTAAAAATACTGGCAACAAGACTTGATGGAAATGAACGAACGGATGTATTGTATCCTTGAATGGCCTTATTAAAATCGTTACGTGAAAATTTTATTCGCCTTTCGGTACCTACTAATTGATCTTGTAAACGAACGAAGCTGTTAGCTGTTTTTAAATCGGGGTATTTTTCAATTACCGCAATTAATTGATTTGCGCTATTAACTAAATCTCCATTTGCAGCTTCAATTTTTTTATACTCCTCGTACGTTGGGCTATTACCAACCACATTAACAGATGATCTTTTTGCTCTTTCCTCTACAACTTTTACAAGAGTATTTTTTTCGTAATCTGCACTTGCTTTTACTGCGTTAACCAAATTGGGAATTAAATCTAATCTACGTTGGTAATCGTTTTGCACATTACTCCACGTTTTAGAAACATTTTCTTCTTTTTGAACAAATCCATTACGTGTTACAATAATAAAAATGGTTAGTAGCGCTAATACAATTAACGCTACTAACCCGTATTTTTTTCTAGCTATTTTTGCCATGTAACTTAAAACTTAACTTCAGGTGCTTTTTCTGTGCCAGGGTCTGCTTTAAAACCTTCTTTAGATTTAAACCCTAAAATACCAGCAATTACACTAGCAGGGAAAGAACGAACTTTTACATTGTACCCCTTTATAGCATCGTTAAATACATTTCTATCGGCTTTTACACCGTTTTCAATGCTTTCTAACTGGCCTTGTAATTTGGTAAAATTTTCTGTTGCTTTTAATTGTGGATATTGCTCAGCTACTAACATTAATCTACTTAACGAACCTTTCAATTGTTCCTGTGCTGCTTGATATTTTGCCATATTTTCTGGCGTTAAATCTTTAGCATCAAGTGTTATAGAAGTAGCTTTTGATCTAGCTTCAATTACATCTGTTAATGTTTTTTGCTCAAAGTTTGCTACACCTTTTACAGTGTTTACTAACTGGCCAACTAAATCACTACGTTGTTGATAAGCAGATTGAACTTTGTTCCAAGCATTTTTTACGCCCTCGTCTTGCCCTACTAACCCTCTTTGGGAGCTTATGCCCCAAATAATTAAACCTGCTACTATTGCTAAAATAATTAAACCTGAACGTTTCATTTTTTATGTTTTAAGTGTTAAGATATCAAAATTATATTTTCTTTTACAATTTTGTTATTAATTATTTTAAAAGGCAAAAGTAACCTTTGGTAAATGTTAATGTTTTGCTTTTTGAAATTTTTAATTTGAATTTATTATCCTTGCACCGCCGCAATCCCAGGCAACACTTTTCCTTCAAAATACTCCAACATTGCCCCACCGCCTGTACTTACATAGCTAACTTTATCTGCCAAGTTAAATTGATTAATGGCTGCTACACTATCTCCACCACCTACTAAACTAAATGCTCCATTTTTTGTACTTTCTACTACAGCCAATGCAATTGCTTTTGTGCCATTTTGAAATTTTTCCATTTCAAAAACACCCATTGGTCCATTCCACAAAATAGTTTTTGATTTATTGATAACTGCACTAAAAATATCTATTGCCTTGCCGCCAATATCTAAGCCCATCCAACCATCGGGTATAGCATCGCTTGGGCAATTTTTTGTAGTAGCATCGGAAGCAAATTTATCTGCAATTACACTATCCTCTGGCAAATGAATACTTACATTTTTTTGTTTAGCTTTTTCTAGAATTTCTTTTGCAGTTTCTAGTCTATCATCTTCACAAAGTGAGTTACCAATTTTTCCACCTCTTGCTTTCATAAATGTATAAGCCATACCTCCTCCTATAATTATATCGGTTGCTCTGTCTAATAAATTTTCTATAATTAAAATTTTATCGCTCACTTTTGCTCCTCCAATAATTGCGGTAAAAGGTTTTTTGGCTTGGTGTAACACTTTTTCGGCACTCAACACTTCGCTTTCCATTAATAAACCAAACATTTTATTATTAGCTTCAAAAAATTTAGCAATTACGGCTGTGCTTGCATGTGCCCGGTGTGCAGTGCCAAATGCATCATTAACATATACATCGCCCAGTTTACTTAATTTTTCTGCAAAGGCCTCGTCACCTTTTTCTTCTTCTTTATAAAAACGTAGATTTTCCAAAAGTAAAACTTCTCCCGGTTTCAATATAGATGCTGCAAGTACTGCTTGTGTACCTATACAATCATCAGCAAACAACACCTTGGTGTTTTCATTGTAGTTATCAGAATTAGGATGACCAACATGTAGTAATTTATAAAGAGAGTTAATCAAATGTTTTACTGAGTACTTATCTACAGCCCCGTCTTTTGGGCGACCGAGGTGAGTCATCAAAATAACGCTACCCCCATCTGCCAGTATTTTTTTAATAGTAGGGATTGTTGCTATTATTCTAGTATTGTCGGTGACATTGAAATCCATGTCTATTGGAACATTAAAATCTACGCGAATAAGGGCTTTATGACCCGAGAAATTAAAGTCTGAAAATTTACTCATAATCAACTGATTATTTATTGTTTTATCAGCCCTGCAAAATGATGTACTGTACGTACTAACTGACTTACATAACTCATTTCATTATCGTACCAACTTACCGTTTTTACCAATTGCTTATCGCCTATAGTTTGTACTTTGGTTTGTGTAGCATCAAATAAACTCCCAAACGTAATTCCAATAATATCGCTACTTACAATTTCATCTTCGTTATAGCCAAAACTTTCGTTGCTAGCGGCCTTCATTGCAGCATTAACTTGATCGGCTGTAACGGTTTTTTCTAAAATAGAATAAAGCTCAGTAACCGAACCAGTAATAACAGGAACCCTCTGTGCACCACCATCTAGCTTACCTTTTAACTCTGGTAATACTAGTCCAATTGCTTTTGCTGCACCTGTACTGTTTGGTACAATGTTGGCTGCAGCAGCTCTTGCTCTGCGTAAATCATTTTTAGGGTGTGGGGCATCCAATGTATTTTGATCATTGGTATAGGCATGTATGGTACTCATAATACCTGTAATTATTCCAAAATTATCATTAAGCGTTTTTGCCATTGGAGCCAAACAGTTGGTTGTACAACTTGCACAACTTATAATAGTTTCGCTACCATCTAAAATTGCATGATTTACATTGAATACCACTGTTTTTAAATCGCCTGTTGCAGGTGCAGAAATTACTACACGTTTTGCGCCAGCAGTAATATGTGCTTGAGCTTTGTCTTTATCGGTAAAAAAACCTGTGCTTTCTATGACCACATCTACATCATGACTTCCCCAAGGAATTTGTGCAGGATCTTTTTGAGCATAAATTTTTATTTCGTGCCCATTTACAAATATTGAGTTTTCGCCTGCGGTAACCTCTTGTCCAAAACGGCCTTGAGCACTGTCGTATTTTAATAAGTGAGCCAACACTTCGGGGCTGGTTAGGTCGTTGATAGCAACAACATCAATGCCTTGCATGTTATAAATTTGACGAAAAACTAAGCGTCCTATTCGTCCAAAACCGTTGATAGCTACTTTAACTGTACTCATAATAAATTAAAAATTAAACATTAAAAATTTGTTGTGCAAAAGTACATTTTGTAGAAGACTTTACCTTTAATTTTTTAGTTAATTTTCAATTTATTTGGATAAAAAAGTAATAGCTATTATCTTTGTCCTCCTTTAAAGGGAAATGCCGCGTTGGTCAATCGGCTAAGACGCCTCCCTTTCACGGAGGAATGACGGGTTCGATTCCCGTACGTGGTACTAAGCCCCAATTTTATTGGGGCTTTTTTTATACGTAAATCCCTTATCAGTAAAGGGTTTCAGCGGATTGTATTTTCCTTTCATTTCCTTTGATTATACCTTGTTTTCTCAATTTTTGTACCTCCACTGTACCTCAGGAAAGGAACCAATTATCGAATTTCGTACCTTAGGGTAAATAAATTAAAGCCAACCTCCTTTAGGCAGCTTTTTTACTATTTCATCTAATCTCTCTAGGACGAAAAAAATAGCAACCCTTCGCAAAATTAAAAGAAGTGTTTTTCTCGCACTTGTGATTTTTTTTAACACCATGATGAATTGAATATGTGAAAGAATTAAGTACATTTAGTAAATAAACCTGACTCCTATCAGGGTTATCTCTCTAAAATGGGTAGATATACCTGATAAAATCAGGGGTATAAACAAGTTATGGGCAAGTTTACAAAACATAAAAACGAGAATGCAACCAAGAAAATAGATAATTCTTATATTTAGAAAATTAAATGATTCAAAAATGGAAAAAAATTATTTTTTATTCGTGTTATGGAATAAAGATCCGTATGATGGGGATAAAAAATTATATGGAATATACAGATCGCAAGATTCCTTCCAAAAAGATGAAGAATATCTTGATAAAAATTGTTTAGAAGAATGGGGTGAAAATACACCACTTCGAGGAGGAGGAAGTGGTTATGAAATTGCAGTAATTGATTTTTTAAAAGATAGAGAGCTAATTGATTATATAAGAGAATATGGAATTAAATAAATCGAATTAGTTTATGACAAACGTAATTACAATTAATCTTCTTGCAGAAAAGCCCTATCGAAAGTATGGCAAAGTAGCCTTGGTTGATTTCTCTAAAAGGTCGGAAAGATTCTATCTTCAAATTACTAAATTAATGCCAGATGTGATGCTTTTACAAGAAGTTGACATGATGTGGCGAGAATATTTAGAATTGTACATTGTTAAATTGGGCTATGCTATTAGCTTTGGTGAGTGTTGGAGTTCAGGACTTGCAATAGTATGGAAACAAGATTCAATGAAACCGAATAATGCACAGCCGGTAAACTTTAAAGAAGCAGGCATTTTTAATTTGTGGCTTAAAAAAAGTGAGTCAAATGAAATAATTAGTTTTGTCAATTTACATGCTCCTTGGGGTAAGGC
>CAILUU010000004.1 GCA_903837525.1 uncultured Bacteroidota bacterium
ACTGGTTGGAAGCGCATTAAACAAGCGCGTAAAATGGCGCTGTTTTTATTTAGTCCTTCCTTTTATAAACAGGAACGGTACTACAAGGCTCTCCATACATAATACTCTTAACAACGGGGCGAAGCTTGTGCGTAATGGAAACATAGGCGCTTTCATTAATGGGTGTTTCTCCACAACCCTTGATCACCACCCTTTGATCCGCATAATCGTTGGGATTTATTAATGCAATTTGATCTAATAAAAACTGTTCTCTTGTTTTACTTTCATCACCAAAATAAACTGCATGCGCAAAAGGCTGTAATCCTGATACAATAAGCATATTCGCCCACATAGGAATGATCGCATCTACTGAACAGTAGATACCAACCACCTTGTTTTGATAAACAGACCAATCGAAAGACGATAAAGAGGCGCGAAAATCTTTTTCTTTTAATATAAGCTCCATGAACAAAAAGGGCTTGATATCAAATAAATGAATTTCATGGTTTCCCATGAGCGCAGCAAGGTCTAAGCTTATTATGCCGCTTTCTGCCACCTTATTGGTAAACGTTTCAGCCATACTACAAAAATACATTGTTTTAGATAAAGAAAAAGCCCCCAAATTGGAGGCTTTTCATAAATGATATACTTTGATTAATACAATTTCGCTCTGTTGTCTTCGATTTTTGCCGTCTTTTTTAAAAAAATTATTGAATTTACGATAGAGTTACTTAATCTACCCTGGTACTGTTCTTTAAATGCTGCCACATCTCCCTGACTAGTAATCGCTCCTAGGTTACTTACAGAAATTACAAACACACCCGAATTACCAGCAATAGGTGCGCTAACTTTATTTAATAAAGCTTTATTAAAAGAAGCCCCAACTATTTTTGGTTCGTTTCCTAAACCGGTAATGTTTGTAGAAGTGTAGTTTAAGCTATCTGCTTGAAGCACCGTGGCGCCTGCGGCTGTTGCAATCGCCTCTAGTGTTGCACCCTTTAGTTTGGATTTAATTTTTTCTGCTTTTTTCTGGTCTCTTATAATAACATCAATGTTTTTAGACTTTGCTGTTTCAGCGCTCATTAGGCCGGGCTTGTCTTCACCCGTAATGGTTGCAACAACATAAGCATCGCCTATTTCAAAGGGCTCAGAAACATCGTTTACTTTTTTTTCAAAGGCCCACCTTACAATTTCTCTTGTTTCTCCAAGACCCTGAATATTAAAATCATATATTTTAATGCCGGTTGCTGGAACTGTTTGTTTTTTTAATCTAAGCGCATTCGCATTAAAAGACTTTTGGTTTTTACTATCTGCGGCAAATTTTGCCGCTTCCGTTTGGGCGGTTGTGGTTGTTTCTTTACTAGCAACAATCGGTAGCGCTAAATAGGCAATATTAAATGCCGGTGCCGGTGCTGTTTGTTTTAAAACTTCAATGTAGTGAAAACCAAATTCTGATTTAACAACCCCCATTGTGCCCGTTGGATTTTCAAAAGAAAAATCATTAAAGGGCTTCACCATTGTTCCTTGAATAAAATTTTCAATTTTTCCACCATTGGTTTTACTTCCGTCCTCTGAATATTTTTCAACCATACTTTCAAAAGATACACCGCCCGCTATTGCAGATTTAATACTATCAATTAATATTTTAGCAACACTATCTGTTCTAACCGGTTGTTGTGTTTGTGGGTCATTTGTTAAAATTAGTATATGTCTAACACTTGCGGTATCTGGTAGTGATTTCTTTCCTATCATTTTTGCAAATACGTAATTTGGTCCATATACATAGGGGCCATACAGGGCGCCAACCGGTAAATTAGCGACCGTATCAACATCTTGAGCAGATATGTTTTTTTTGTTTAGATATGTATCCTTAAACGCTGGGCTGGTTGTTGTTTTATTTAAAAAAGCAGCAACATCGGTTGCGCTTTGAAACCCATCTTTTAGGGCTTCGATGTTTTTTCTTATTATCGCGGAATCGGCTGTGGTTGGGGCGGCGCTAAAAGCTACGAAACTAATGTTTCTTTGTGCTTCTTCCACCTGGAATGCCGCACTATTCTCTTTTAAATACGCTGAAATATCTTCGTTAGATACTTTTACAGTGGTGTCTGGAATGGTTGTATAGGGCACATTCACGTAGCGGATATTTGAAATCGCATTACTTTCAGCATATTGTTTTTCAACCAACCATTTTGGGGTTTGTATTCCCTTGTATAATAAAAATTGATACTTTCTTGAGAGTCTTTGTTCTATTGCGGGAAGAATTAAATTTTTATATAGCTGCTCTCTTTGTTCAACGTCTTCCTTTTTGGTGGATTTTTTTAATTGTGCTAGGGCAGCTTTTAATTCGTTTGTTTTTAATTCCCCGGTAGTTGAGTCAATAAAGCGTTCAAATTGTTTAAAAGGTGATTGGGGACCTGATATAACATCATTTAGTTCTTTATTCCCAATACTTAAACCAATTTTTTCGGCTTCTTGTTTAATTAAAATACCATTAACTTCTTGATCCCATAATTCATTTATCACCTGGCCTCTTTGTGCGCCTTGAGCAGCATATTGTTGAAGGGTATTCTGAACTTTTTGTTCGAAATCAATTTTATTAATAGACGATCCATTAACGACGCCTAGTGTAGTAATATCATTATTACCATTATTGCGGCCAACGCCATCTTGTAATATAAAAGCGATTAATGCAATTACGATGCAAATAAGAATCCAACTACCTCTTTCTCTAATGTTTTGAATGATTGACATATATACTATAATTATAGGGTGGCAAAAATAAAGGTTTATTTTAATTAAATATAGATATAGATTGGTTTTTAGGCCTGTTTTTACTTAAAAATCAAAGAAAAAATACACAAAGCAAGGGTGGATAAATTAAAATTTAGTGGAAATCTGTCCTTTTTAGATGAATAAACCTTAATAAGTTTATAATAACTGTGTGTGATTTTAAGGGTTGGGGTGTTAAGGATAAGAATAGAGTGAATTTATACCCGTTGATTAACAGTGTATAAACTGTGTATTTATTTTAAAACGAATACATTTATTAATGAAATTTTATAAAAAATTTAAGCTAAAATGCTTGTTGCTATTATCTCTGATTATAATTAATGGCTTCTTACTTTATTAATAAAAAAATGTTTATAAATAAGATATACACTTATACACAGCCGTAATAGTATTAGGTTGTTTATATAAATGTATTATAGTTTAATACTACATTAGAAATTAACATTGCTTTTAAAAGACCAGTTTAGGCAGCGATATTAAAATACCCTACTTTTATTCCAGCGCTTAAAATAGACCAAAAAACAAAATTTAATAAAAGGTATAAATACTATATTACTAAATTTAATAAAATACTAACT
>CAILUU010000005.1 GCA_903837525.1 uncultured Bacteroidota bacterium
AGATAGTGTACGGTTTATTGGCCTTAAAAATGGAGATACGCTTTATACGGATGAATTATTTTGGGATAGAAATAGGCCAACTTATCAATTTTATACCGATAAGGCCACTGTTATTAAAACTAAGAAAGAAATTATAAACAGTATTGGCTTTGAAGTAAATCAAAATTTTACGGACAAATGGTTTAAGAATACCACCAATAGTTATTTTAGAGTGCCTACCACTAGTTTTCCAGCGTATTAATTTTACCTTAAAGTTACTTTTTCCCAAAAAATACTGCCATATATTTTCGTACATTTATATTCTTTTATAATCTTAATTTTTAACTAAAATGCAATATCGCCGTCTCGGAAAATCAGGCTTACAAGTAAGTGTACTATCATTTGGAAGCTGGGTAAGTTTTAGCAAACAAATAAATGATAAAGTTGCCGATGAATTAATGGGCATCGCCTACGATAAAGGCATTAACTTTTTTGATAATGCCGAAGTATATGCGCTGGGCGAAAGTGAAAAAATGATGGGCAGAGTGTTAAAAAAGAAAAAATGGGATCGTACATCATACACTGTTAGTAGTAAAGTATTTTGGGGTTGGCGTGGAAAAGAAAATAAGCCCAACCAATTGGGACTAAGCAGAAAACATGTAATAGAAGCATGTAACGAAGCTTTGCAACGCTTAGGCGTTGATTATTTAGATATGTATTTTTGTCATAGACCTGATAAAAACACACCTATAGAAGAAACCGTATTAGCTATGAATCACTTAATACAACAAGGCAAAGTATTGTATTGGGGTACAAGTGAGTGGAGCGGTGTAGAAATTATGGAAGCTCATCGTATTGCAGAAAAATTTAGATTAATTGGCCCTACTATGGAGCAGCCGCAATACAATATGTTTGAAAGAGAAAAGCTTGATAAAGAATATTTAGATATTTTCAGAACGGTGGGTATGGGTACCACCATTTGGAGTCCCCTAGCAAGTGGTTTACTAAGCGGTAAATATAATGATGGCATACCAAAGGGCAGCCGTTTTGCTTTAGAAGGTTTTGATTGGTTAAAAGATAGATGGGTTATGGACGATAAAGTTAAAAAAGTTAAAAAATTAACTGAGTTAGCTGCTAAACTTGGCGAAACTACTGCTGCCATTAGCATTGCATGGTGTATTAAAAACCCAAATGTAAGTACAGCAATTTTAGGCGCTACAAAAAAAACACAATTATTAGCTAATTTAAAAGCTATTGAAGTAGTAGAAAAACTAACGCCAGATGTGATGGAAAAAATTGAAAAGATTATGAGTAATAAACCAGTATTACCCGATTATTAATTGCCTTAATTACATGAAAGAAATAATTTTATACGGAATACCTAATTGTGATGCTACAAAAAAAGCAATAGATTGGTTAAATAAAAATAAGAGTATTTTTATTTTTCATAATTATAAACAACTAGGTATTACTAAAGAAAAATTAATAGCATGGAATGCTAAAGTAGGTTGGGATAGTTTTTTTAACAAACGCAGCACCTCCTGGAGAGCGTTGACAAAAGAAGAACAGGATACTATAAAAAATTTATCCGCTGCCATAAAAATAATGCAGGAAAACAACAGTATAATAAAACGTCCTATAATTGAATACAAAAATGGTTTAATTATTGGCTTTAATGAAATTGATTACAAAAGGGCTTTTTTATAAAATCATAAACCCAAATCGCTAATATAAAGCCGCTTTAGGGGTTTGGGGAAACTTTTTAATTATGGAACGTAACGCAACAGCAGTTTGGAACGGCACAGGTAAAGAAGGTACTGGCCATTTAACCACACAAAGTAATTTCCTTAGCAAAGCGCCCTATTCATTTGGTAGTCGTTTTAACGATGCTACAGGCACTAACCCAGAGGAGCTAGTGGCCGCTGCACATGCAGGGTGCTTTACCATGAAATTAAGTTTTGTATTAACCGCCGCTGGTTTTACTGCAACCGAACTTGAAACCACATGTACTATTACTTTAGAAGATGGTGCAATTATTTCATCTCATCTTACCTTAAAAGCAACCATCCCAATTATTAACAAAGAGCAATTTGATGCTGCTATTGCCGATGCAAAAACAAATTGCCCAATATCTAAATTGTATAATACAACTATTACTTGCGAAGCTTTATTAATGTAAATGAATAATATTTTAATTTAAACAACTAACATGTCATTTAAAAACAAAACCGTTTTAATTACTGGTGCTTCGAGAGGTATTGGAAAAGCCATTGGCTTAAAACTTGCTGCCGAAGGTGCAAACATTGTAATTGCTAGTAAGAGTATAGAAGAAAATCCTAAACTTGGGGGCACCATTTTTAGTGCTGCTACCGAAATGGAAGCTGCTGGCGGAAATGCTTTGGCTGTTCAGTGTGATATTCGTTTTGAAGATCAAATAGATAATGTTGTACAACAAGCTGCTGACAAATTTGGTGGTATAGATATTTTAATTAATAACGCTAGTGCCATTAATCTTTTACCAACCGAGCAAACAGAACCTAAACGTTTTGATTTAATGTATGATATTAATGTACGTGGTACATTTATGATGAGTAGGGCTTGTATTCCGTATTTAAAAAAAGGAACAAATGCACATATTCTAAATTTATCTCCACCAATTAATATGGATTTAAAATGGTTTCAAAAACATTTAGCCTACACTATTAGTAAATATAATATGAGTATGATTGCTTTAGGTTTATCGGCTGAGTTAAAACAATACAATATTGCAGCAAATGCACTTTGGCCAAAAACAACTATTGCTACTGCTGCAGTAAATAATTTATTAGGGGGCGAAATGTTAATGAAAATGAGCCGTACGGTAGATATTATTGCGGATGCTGCCTATTCTATTTTAAATAAACCTAGTACACAATGTACAGGCAATACCTTTATTGATGAAGATGTGTTAGCCGCAGAAGGAATAACAGATTTAAGTAAATACTCCGTAGTCCCTGGTGCTACTTTATACAACGATTTATTTGTATAGTTTTTAATAAAAAATTATACTCATTTATACTGCCAACTTATAATAAAAACAAAAGGGCTTGAATTTCTTCAAGCCCTTTTGTAATATCTCTACTATTTATTTTATCATTTGCTTAGGCACTTCTTTACCTAGCAAGTGCTTATAAATAAATTGCGTTTTTAAGTTTTGAAAATGCAATCCTTTATTACCTCCCCAACCGTGTCTGCCAGTTGGGTAAACCATAAATTCAAAATCTTTTTTAGCATCTTGTAATTTTGCAATTAGCTGTAAACTATTTTGTAAGTGTACATTTTCATCAATCTCCCCATGTACAATTTGTAAAAATCCTTTGTATTGGTTTACATAGTTCATTACATTACCTGTTTTATAACCCTCTGCATTATTAGTTAGGGTACCCATAAATTTTTCGGTATAATGACTATCGTATAAACTCCAATCGGTTACGCTGCCCCCTGCCATACCATGTGTAAATACATCGCTATATTTTGTAAGTGCCAAGCAACTCATATAACCTCCATAGCTAAAACCAGTAATACAAATCTTTTTTGCATCGGCACTACCATTTGCTACTAACCATTTTACCATGGTTGCATAATCCTTCAACTCCCAATCGCCTAAATTATGGTACATATAATTTACACCTTCTTTACCAAAATGCCCGCTAGCGCGGTGATCCATCGCTACTTGTATTAACCCCTCTTTAGCATACCATTGTTGGTTTCCCCCAAGTGTAAAACCTTCGTTTACTGTGCCAGCATTTGGTCCACCATAAATACTAATTAAAACAGGATACTTTTTACCTGCTTCCATCGTTAGTGGCCAAGTAATTTTCATGGGCAAATCGTACAAATCATCATCACTTTTTACTCTAATAATTTCGGTTTTCGCTACGTTGTAATTATCATACTCAGCACCTTTGGCATTTCCTAGTTCTTTTATAATTTTTCCATTATTATTTACTAACGTCATTTTATTGGGGGTAGATGAATTGCCGTAGGTTGTAATAAAGTATTCGCTGTTTGGAGATGTATTGATAAAATTATGATTAAAATTTCCGAAAGTTAATCGTTGTAATTTTTTTCCATTTAAATTGACTTTATAGTAATCTCTTGTAGCAGAATTTTCTTTACTACGTGCAGTAAAATAAACTATACTATTTTTTTCATCTACATAATTTACATCTGTTATAGTAAACTTGCCTTCTGTTATTGCATTAATTCTTTTTCCATCCATACCATGATAGTATATATGCTTCCAACCAGTAGCATCACTTAATAAAATAAACCCTTTTCCATTTTTTAAAAACTGTATTCTATCATTATCATCTAAATCAATCCATGTTTTTTGCGTTTCGGTATAAAATTCTTTCTTACCACCTGTTGTTGGGTTTACTTCGTATATAATTAAATTATTTTGTAATCGATTAATCCATTGTACCAATAACGTATTTCCATCTGGTTTCCAGTAAGGCATACCAAAATATTGATCATCTTTTTCATTAAAATCTGCCCAAGTTGTAGTTCCCCCATCTGGCGAAACCATACCTACTTTTACCTCGGGGTTTTTATCACCAACTTTGGGGTAGCGTAGGCTTTCCATTTTGCCGTGTTGCCCATCTGCATTGGTTATAGTAAATAATGGGACTTCTGTATCATCGCTACGGAAGTAAGCAATATTTTTACTATTGGGGCTCCACCAAAAACTTTTATATTGACTTGGTCTGCCTAAAATTTCTTCAAAATAAACCCAACTAGCATAACCGTTTAAAATTAGTTCGCTACCATCGGTTGTAAGTTTTGTTTCTTTTTTTGTGGTAAGGTTTACGGTGTATAAATTATTATTTTTTGTATACGCCACATAATTACCGTCGGGGCTAAGGGTGGGGTTTACTTCTTTGTCTTTATCGTTTGTTAATTGTTCATCGCCAATACCTTTACGAACATATAAATCATTTTGCTTTGTAATTATCTCTGGCTTCATTACTATATTTCCTTTATTCGCCACAGGGTTTGTATAGTCTATTTCTTTCCCCGTTTTACAATCCAGCAAAAAGCTTTTACCCTCTCTACGTATTACCACATGGCTTTCATCTACCCAAGGGCCGGCGCTTGGTAAGGCTTGTGTAATACCTTTGAAATTTGCTTTAAGATACTGTTCATCTGTTAATTCTTTTTTTTGGGCCTGAGAAATAAGGGATAAAATTGTGAGTGCACTCAATGCAATTCCTTTTTTTACAATAGCTATCATATGCAATTTTTTAATTGAATTTACAAGTTAGTTTTTTTAGTGTAAAAATTGAAAGAGAAATGATGAATGGAAAAAATAATTTATTCCTGCAGAAACTTTCTATAAAGAGTGATGCTTGTATTTTCTGCTATATTGGCACTCTTGTTATTTACATAAAAAATAAAGGTTTTTTTTAATTATACAATATAATCCATAGCTCTATGCCTAAATGTCCAAAAAATAACATCAAAAATTAAACTATTTGCTGTAAATAATGTTATTCCCTCAACATATATATTCTAATTAAAAATATAAAAATGGCTTTAGTTGATTTCTATAAAAAAATAGTAGTATTTAGCATTTTCAGTCTTAGTATTTTAACTACAACAGCACAAAATAATGGTCGTTTATCTGGTGTTGTGGTAGATAAGCTAACACAAAAAATATTACCCAACGTAAGTGTAAGCATAGAAGGTATTGCCAAAGGAGTTATTGCAGATACAAATGGTATTTTTAGAATTACAGGCATCCCCTTAAAAACATATAATATAATTTTTTCGCTGGTGGGCTATAAAAAGCAAATACTTTTTAATGTAGTTATAAATGCAGGTAACGAAAATAATTTTAATATAGAGCTAGAACAAAGTGGCGGTGCATTAACTGAGGTATTGGTAAAAACAAATAAGCGTACTGCAAGAGCAGCTACTTTAGAAACTCCATTAAGTGTGCAACGCTTAACCACCGAAGAAATTAAAAGTAATCCCGGTGGAAATTTTGATATAAGTAAAGTAATACAAAGCTTACCTGGTGTAGGTGGCGGCGCAGGAGGTGGTGGTTTTAGAAACGATATTATAATACGCGGAGGTGCACCATCGGAAAATGTTTTTTATTTAGATGGTATAGAAATGCCTGTTATTAATCACTTTCAAACACAAGGAAGTGCAGGAGGGCCACAGGGTATATTAAATGTATCTTTTATTGAAGATGTAAAATTATCTAGCTCTGCTTTTGATGCTAGGTACGACAACGCATTAAGTTCAGTTTTTCAATTTAAACAAAAAACAGGTAACATAAATAAATTGCAGGGTAATATACGTTTAAGTGCTACAGAGCTATCTGGTACGCTTGAAGGTCCGCTATCTAAAGATAAAAAAACAACTTTTTTAGCTTCGATAAGACGTAGCTATTTACAATTGCTGTTTACCGCAATTGATTTGCCCATACGACCTAGCTACTGGGATTTTCAAACAAAAATTACTCGTCAAATTGATAAAAAAACAACCTTATCGTTTATTGGTATTGGAGCAATTGATGACTTTAGGTTTGCAGCAATAAAAAAAGCAACCCCTGAAAAATTGTATATTTTAAATAGCAATGCCTTTATTAAACAATGGACGTATACTGCAGGTTTATCGTTAAAAAGATTAGTGAAGAATGGTTTTGTAAATATTGCCTTAAGTAGAAATACTTTTGATAACGACGTAAATCAATATGAAGATAATACCACACAAATAGAAGCACAAAAAATACTGACTTATAGGAGTAGAGAAACAGAAAATAAATTGCGTGTAGATATAAACAAAAATATAAACGATTGGAAAATTGCCTACGGTACCGTAGCACAAGTATCGGAATATGATACAAAAACTTTTGCTGTAATTCGTAGAGAGTTAAAAGATGGTTTTGGCAATATTATACAAAATGCTGTTACTGTAAATTTTACTAGTCCGCTAAACAGCTTTTTACGCTATGGTGCGTTTGCACAAGTAAGCAAACGATTTTTTAATAGCCGCCTAGGTATTAGTGCAGGCCTACGTAGCGATATGAATACGTTTACCACAACAGGTAATAATGGTTTAAAAACATTAAGCCCACGTATATCTGCAAGTTATATTTTAGCCGATAAATGGACAGCCAATGCCTCTATAGGGCGATATTTTAAAATAGCCCCTTACACTATTTTAGGCTTTGCCAATAATGCTAATAATTTAGTAAATAAAAATAGTTTATACCAACGTAGCGATCATTATGTGGCAGGCATAGAGTATTTACCAAACGATGGTTTACGTTTTACAGCAGAGGGGTTTTATAAAGATTATGCTAATGTGCCGGTATCTATTAGCAAAGGTATTTCCTTGGCTAACCTTGGTGGCGATTTTAATGTGTTAGGTAACGAAGCTGTAGTAACCAATGGAAAAGGTAGAGCATATGGCTTTGAATTTTTTGCACAAAAAAAATTAACAAATAAATTTTTTGGCATACTTTCTTATACATTTTATAGAAGTGAATATGCAGGACTAGATAATAAACTTATAGCAAGTGCTTGGGATAATAGGCATTTATTAACCGTAACATGGGGGTATAAATTTCCACGAAATATAGAGCTTGGTTTAAAGTTTCGTTATCAAGGTGGTGCTCTTTATTCTCCGTTTGATGATGTTGCATCGAAAGCTAATTATTTATCGCTTGGGCAAGGCATAGTAGACTATGCCAGACTAAATACGCAGCGCCTTGGCGGTTTTAATAGTGGTGATGTGCGTATAGATAAAAAATGGAATTTTAAAAAAATGACTATTGATTTATTTTTGGATGTTACCAATTGGTACATTGCTAAAAACCCTGCCATACCAACGTATACATTTAGGAGAAATGCAAACAATACAGCTTTTTTAACAACCAATGGTTTACCTATTAATATGAATGGCAGCAACGCAATACCAATATTATTAAGTAATGATGACCCACAGGTAACACCAACGCTAGGGTTTATTATAGAGTTTTAAAGATTATTCCACATTCTCTGGCCTCATCATTGGAAAAAACAATACATCTTGTATGCTGTGTTGATTGGTTAACAGCATTGCAATTCTATCTATACCAAAGCCAATACCACTGGTTGGTGGCATACCATATTCTAAGGCACGTAAAAAATCATGGTCAATAAACATAGCTTCATCATCGCCACGTTCCATTAGTTTTACCTGTTCCTCAAAACGCTCCCGCTGCTCAATGGGGTCGTTAAGCTCACTGTAGGCATTAGCAATTTCTTTACCATTACACATTAGCTCAAAACGCTCTACCAGCCCAGCTTTACTGCGGTGTTTTTTAGTTAGTGGGCTCATTTCTACTGGGTAATCAGTAATAAACGTAGGCTGTATATAATTGCCTTCGCATTTGCTGCCAAAAATTTCGTCAATTAATTTTCCTTTACCCCATTTTTCATCTGCATGTATTTTTAATTCCATGCACACCTTACGTATACCATCTTCATTCATTTGGCTAATATCAAACCCTGTAAATTCTTTAATACTATCATACATGGTTATACGCTTATAAGGCGCTTTAAAATCTATTTCTTTATCGCCTACTATTACTTTGGAAACTCCGTTGGTTGCAATGGCTGCCTTTTCTAACATTTGCTCAGTGGTGTCCATCATCCACTCATAATCTTTATAGGCCGCATAAAACTCTAGTACCGTAAACTCTGGGTTATGGGTTCTATCCATTCCTTCGTTTCTAAAATTTCGGCTAAACTCATACACAAAATCAAAGCCGCCTACAATTAATCTTTTTAAATACAACTCATTAGCAATACGCATATACATAGGCACATCCAACGCATTATGGTGTGTGCTAAACGGCCTTGCGGCTGCACCCCCAGGTATACTCTGCAATACAGGCGTATCAACTTCTAACGCCCCACGTTCGTTTAAAAACTCACGTATAGCATTTACCATTTTACTACGTTTTATAAAGGTTTCTTTTACACTTGGGTTTACAATTAAATCGGCATAGCGTTGGCGGTACCTAAATTCAGGATCCGTTACTTCGTCAAAGGCTTCTCCATCTTTTTCTTTAACTATAGGTAAAGGGCGTAGTGCTTTTGTAAGAATGGTGAACTCCTTTGCATGTATGGATGTTTCGCCGGTTTTAGTGGTAAACACATATCCTTTTATGCCAATAATATCCCCAATATCAATTAATTTTTTCCAAACAGTTTGGTACATTGTTTTATCCTCGCCTGGACAAATATCATCTTGCTTAATATAAAATTGAATTTTGCCTACTGCATCTTGCAACACAGCAAAGTTTGCTTTTCCCATATCTCTAACACCCATTACTCTTCCAGCAATGCATACATCGTCAAAGTCAGCTTTGTTTTCATCGCCTTTATAATTTTCTTTTATATAAGTAGAGGTTGTGTTTACTGGATACAGTGCTGCAGGATATGCATCAATACCTAATTTTTTAAGTTCGTCTAATTTTTCTCTTCTAATTATTTCTTGCTCAGATAAATGCTGTGTACTCATAAAATCTATTAATTATTAAGTTAGTAACTCCCCGTTAGCAAAGATACTTTTTGAAACCCAATGTTCAATAACTTAGTCTGAGTACTAGAGTTTGGCAAGAAACTTGTTTACCTTTAAAACAAACAACTAAAATGAAAAAAATATTTATACTAATTTTTATATTGACTTTATTTAGTGGCTGCGCTGCATTGAAAAAAGTTTTTGAGTAAAAGTGTTAGCTAAACCGTTGTGGCAAGTAATATTTGCCAGGCTTCATTAATTTTATTTACATTCAGCAATTGTGCAGCATACTTATGTAGTTCAACTTCCATATCATCTGGATTAATTGAATAGTATTGAATTATACTTTTTAGTTTGTCATCTTCAAAAGCTGCATCTACAAAGGGCATTTGATTTACGTTTGCTAACTGTCCTAAATTATTACCACTAAGTATTTTACTATTTTTTATAGATGTTGGCAACGCATCTACCCCAATTCCCAATTGTGTATTTGGTTTTTCAACTTTAAATAAATTGCTTTCATCAACCTTACAATACCAATCGCCACCAAGCCTTGCCACTAAGTTTAATTTTGTTTGGTCAATTTTATTTTCGGCATTTAAAATACTATCATCAATATGCATTACTAATACCTCTGCAATAACTAAATTCCCTGCACCCCCTTGTGTACCCAATGGTTTTACTTCAATTACTTTACATTCTAATTTTATTTTACTTTCCTTTACCATGGGAGGTTTTACTTGCGTAGATGCCTCCATTGTAAACCCTGCTTTTTCAAACTCGTTTGTACCCTTTTCAAACTCACAACTAGCTAAAGATGTTTGCTGCACTATTGTATAGTCAACAATATTAATAACCACCTCTGGCACTTCTAAAACATTTTGTAAAGTGTGTTTAGTGGTATTATCTCGTACTCTTCGGGCTGGCGAAAAAATTACAATTGGAGGATTGTTGCTAAACAAATTAAAAAAACTAAATGGGCTTAAATTAATATTTCCCTCCGCATCAATTGTAGAGGCAAAGCATATTGGCCTTGGTGCAATAGCATGCTGCAAATAATTTTGAGCATCCAATGGTTTTAAATCTTTAAGATTAATTATCATAATTTAATTGAACGCAGATTTTTATGATGATTAAGAATTATTATGATTTTTATCTGCGTTAGTCTTAAATATCATAACCATCGGTATTCTACATTTTCTTCAAATCCAATATTGAAAAATCACTTTCATCTTTTACGATTATATTGCTCAATTTTCCTAATTCATCAATTTCCATTTCTACCACATCGCCATCTTGTAACCACTGCTCTTGATAATTAGGGTCACTTAATTTACCTGTGCCATTTAATTCTAAAAAGCACCCAGTACCAACCGTTCCACTTCCGATAACATCACCAGCAAATACGTTTGTGCCATAACTGGCTCGTTCAATAATTTCGGCAAACGTCCAATCCATGTCGGCTACATTGCCTTGGCTAACTTGTATGCCATTTACCCAGCATTTCATGTTTAAATTCCATGCTTTACCAATATGGTTTGGTTTGCAAGGCACTTCAAATTGTTCTAATTCATCTAAGGTTACCAGCATGGGTCCAATTACAGTACTAAAATCTTTTCCCTTTGCAGGACCAAGGTTTAAAAGCATTTCCTCCATTTGCAATGTTCTTGCACTCATATCGTTCATTATCATTAAGCCGCCAATGTATTCATCTGCTTCGGCAGCTTTTATATTTCGTCCGCTTTTACAAACTACAATGGCAGCCTCTAATTCAAAATCTAATTTTTTAAAATGATCGGGCATACAAACAATATTGCCTGGGCCTTGTATGCTATTATGATTAGTAAAATAAAAAATTGGGTATTGGTCAAACTCTGCAATCATATCTACCTTACGATTACGCCTAGCTGCGGCAACATGTTGCCTAAAAGCATACCCATCTCTGCAACTAGTAGGGAAAGGCACTGGCGCCATTACCTCTGCTTCGTTATAATTAATAGTGGCTGCTCTTTTTCCTAACATTCCTTCTTTAATTTGCTTTTCGGCCGATATGGCTATAGGCATATAATCATCCCAAAAATTTAAAAACATTGCCATGGTATTAGGCAATTCGTTATTAACCGTATCGGCATCATACAAAACATCATTTACTAAAAATGCTAATTGCGGATGATGGTCTTTTAAGTAGGTTACTAATTTCATATTGGTAATTGTAAAAAATTATTTTATCAAAGGTAACAATGTACAAATTGATAGAATAAAAAAACCTCCGCAAAATGCAGAGGTTTACAATATATAGTGTTGGGTTAGTTATTCAACATTAACGGCATCACTAACATTAGTAATTCTTCATTTTCATCTTGCTCAGTTGGTTTTATTATTCCTGCTTTTGTGGGTGTGCTTAGTTCCATGTTTATTTCGGGAGTATCTGCCCCACTAAGCATTTCAATTAAAAATTTTGCATTAAAGGCAATTTGTAAATCTTCTCCATCGTATTGGCATTTCATTCGTTCATTTCCTTCAAAACTAAAGTCAACATCTTGTGCTGCCAATTGCAATTCGCTACCGGTAATATTTAAGGCTACTTGGTTGGTGCTTTTATTACTAAACACACTTACACGGCGTAATGCATTTTGAAAATCATTTTTATTCACCGTCATTTTATATGGATTATCAACTGGTATTACCACTTTATAATCGGGGAACCTAGCATCAATTAACCTACACACTAACTCTGTGCCGCCATGCTTAACAAATAAGTGATTGCTATTATAGCTAACCGTTAATTCATCTTCATTATCAGGCAAGCTGCTTTTTAGTAAGCTCAATGGTTTTTTGGGTACAATAAAGCTATCTTTTTGTGGGCAGCTTACATCAGTTCTTGTATAACGTACAAGTCTATGTGCATCGGTAGCTACAAAAGTTATACCTTTTTTATCTAACTCAAAAAATACGCCCGTCATTGCTGGGCGTAAATCATCGTTGCTTACTGCAAAAATAGCTTTGTTTATGGCAGTTACCAATGCTGTACTTGTCATAGTAAAGGCATTAGCATCATCAGCTGTAGGTTCTTTAGGAAAATTATCTGGGTTTTCGCCCATTACTTTATATTTACCATTATCGCTAGTAAGCTCTACACCAAAATTTTTATCAATAGTAAACGTTAAGGGTTGCTCTGGAATATTTTTTAATGAGTCCATCAAAATTTTTGCGGGTATACACACTTTACCGCTATCTTTTGCTTCAATATCTAAATGCACTTTCATCACCGTTTCTAAATCGGTAGCTACGACAGTTAGTTTGTTTTTTTCTATTTCAAACAAAAAATCTTCTAAAATAGGTAGTACTGTATTAGCATTTATAACGCCACTTATTTGTTGCAATTGTTTTAGCAATGTTGATGAGGAAACTATAAACTTCATAAATTATATCTTTATTTGAGCAAATATAAAAGTAAGTAGGCTAAAACCACAGCCTATTTTTTAACAATTTTACCCAACCGTTATGTAAATTGCTTTTATACACAAAAAAATTGATTGAAATATGTTAGCTAAACTGCTTGATTGGAGCTAAAAAAGGAGGAAACTAATCCGACAATTCGGTTTGGTAGGTATAGCTACAATAACAAATCGGTTGAAAAACTAAACGTGGGATAGAGACAGCAACTTTTTTTAAAAAGACAAAACCACCAATCAGTTGATGCTTTTTTGATAATTTAAGAGATTATTAGGCTGATAATGTAGGCCTTAATAGAAATGGGAATAGTTTTCGTTTGAAATTTATCAAGGCAGTAAAATAATACGAGGCAATGGCGATAATGAACGGGGTTCGGCCGAAATTTTATATTGCACTAAAGTTACTATGCCCTAGGATGACCGACTTTGTATTCGACTTAATAGTGATTTAGAAAAAGCGAAGTATACAAATTGCTTCGCTTTTCTTATATTACATGGAATTTTAAAACTTTTGTATGAAGAAACTAAAACTACTACTGCTTTCGCTTTTTTTAATAAACACCGCAGCCATTTGCCAGGTTAGCCAAATAAAAATTGTAAGTTTTCAGGTAAAAAACACTTTACTCAGTAAAGTAGATGAATGGTCAACCATACCAGCGGCAATAATACTAACAGCACAAAAATCGCCAACTGTACAATTAAAAGAGCCTAAACTAGTTATTCAAATTAGAAGTGGTGGTGCTATTGTTTGCGGCAATAATCAATCCTCGGCACAGCCTATGAGTGCATTTGATGTAAAAACTTTTACAACAAATGATATTATAAGTATGCTTGGAAATTGTGCAGCGTTAAAAGAAGGTACGTATCAAATTTGTGCTCAATTTTTTAATTTAGATAGAATTGCTATTAGCAACGAAGTGTGTAAAGAGTTTAAAGTAGAAAGCCCAAAACTCCAAGAGTATGGGGCACCAACTTTAATAACACCAGATGATGGTAAAACATTTACAGAGGCAGAACTTAGTCGTCCGTTAAATTTTAGATGGACACCGCTTGTACCAAAACCACTACAGCCCATTACGTATCGTTTAAAAGTATGGCAACTAATGCAAGGGCAAAATGCTACAGCCGCAATGCGTACCAATCAGCCAATAGTAACCAAAGATGTTGATAATATTACTCAAGCAGTTGTTGCTAATATTTATACTGGCCCATGTAAACCTCCTTACTTATGCGATTTTGTTTGGCAAGTACAAGCTTTAAATAGAGAAGGAAAACCAGTTGGTAACAATGAAGGCAAAAGTGATGTGTTTATGTTTGGTGCGCAGGATGCTGTTACAAGCAAATCTATAAGCTTGGTGGCACCAGAAAATAATAAAAGTATATCGCAAAAAGATGCACAAAACCCCATTAAATTTAGGTGGACGCCAATTATACCAAAACCAGTAGGCGAAATTACTTATCGCTTAAAAGTTTGGCAATTAATGCAAGGACAAAATAGCACACAAGCAATGCGTACTAATAAACCTATTTTAACTAAAGATGTTGCAGATATTACCGAAGCTTCAGTAAGTGGTATTTATACAGGCCCTTGCCGCCCGCCTTATTTATGTGATTATGTTTGGCAAGTACAAGCATTGGATAGAACCGGAAAACCAATTGGAGAAAACGAAGGTAAAAGTGAAGCTTGGAGTTATAGTGTATTAACATCCGATTGTAATGTGTCTTTAAAAATTGACTCAATAAAGTGTACAAAGGAAAAAGATCAATTAGGTAACCCAATTTATAAAGCATTTATGACTTTAAATAATACGGGTACTAACCCATTGAACCTTAATAATGTACTTAACATTACTACAAATCCGTATGCCATACCCAATACCTATACACCCAAATATGTAATTAATACAAATGCTATCGCTTACACAAGTACATCGCTAATACCACCCATTGTTAATACAAGTGGTCCCGTATCTTTTTCTACCGATGTTAGTATGCCAATAAGTGCAACCAAATTAATTACACGGTTTACGTTGTATGATAATATTAGTATTGCAAGTTGTAACCCTATAGATTCTTTAACATTACCACTTTGTATTTGTACAGATTGTAAAGATGCTCTGTTTACTATAAACAACCCAACGGTATCGGTAACAAATGCTACAACAGGATTATATACTGCAACAGGTAGTATCAATATAACTGGTATTACACCAATTTATGCAATTGAAATGCAAGTACAATCGTATAGTTATTCTGCTACACCGGCTTCATGCACAAATGGTGTTTCGTCGATTGAAAATTCCGGGGTAATAAATTTATCTGGCACCACAATAAATGGGTCACCAGTTAGTATGCTAAATGAAACAGTATCGGGTTTGCCAAGTACAAATAATGGTGTGGCTAAAAATATTAAAATTATAAGCACATCGCCATTGCCTAGCACAATGCCTTTTAATATTGTATTTGGGCTACCAACTCCATTAGCAGGTTTAAACAATGATTGTTGTAAAATGAAATTTGATATTTGTTTAAGAGTAAAGATTTTTTACGACAAAGACAATTGCAACTCTTGTTCCTTTTTATATTGTTTTCCCCAATTTACTAATTAAACCCATAAAAATTTAATATTATGAAACAGTTACTTAATATAAAATATTTATGCAGCTTTTTGTGTTCATTTATTGTGCTTAATGTATATGCCCAATTTTTACCAATTGTTGTAAATAATACCCCGGTTGTAGGAACATGCTCTTTAGGTGCTTATGGTAATGCACAAATTAGTGTGCCAACCGAGGCTTTGTCTGGAGACAATATATTATTAAATATTACTTTCCCTGCAACCTCTGTAGGCTGTGTTAAAAAAGTTACAGTTACTAATTCTGCTAACTTAAATTTTGTTTCAAGTGCCACACCGTTTGTTCCAGCAGGCACTAATATATATACAAATGCGGCTGTATTAGACCCTATTAATGGACAAAATTTTAATGTAATTTATAAATTTCCAAATGGTATTACTTGTAACAACGCATCAGGAAATTTTTCCGTTGAGTTTGAAGTAACATGTGGTGCAACCGTAACCAAATGTACAGCAACCATAAACGTAAAAGCTAGGGCAGGAAACTATTGGACAGTTTCAAAACAATACATCACAGGCAATTTGGTTTGCGGAGAATCGTCATGGCGTTTTTTGGTAACGCATAGCAATCCTAACCCTTCTGGTTTAGGTGCATATAATATTTCAGGAACTATTACAGAAACTACACCTTTGCCAATTGTTTCTGGTGCTACACATAGCGTATCTGGATCTTGTTATGCATCGGGAAGTTATGTTTATGTAACAAAATTAAAAAATTGCCAAAATGTAGGAACCACTATTACCAATACAGCTAATTATAGCTTTTCATTAGGTAGTGGTTGTGGCACTATGGCCAATACTTTAAGTGCTACATCTGCAACACTTGCAGCACCAAGCGCTTCCATATCTTTTACCAAATCAGCCTATTCTAATAGTTGGGTCTCTCCAAACTATTTATTTTTTCCAGGCTGTAAGGGATATTATGTATTATCAATATGCAATAATGGAAATGTTCCATGGACAAATTTTACAGTTACAGATAATTTATCAATATCGGGTATTAACGTAACATCAATAAGTGCAGCAGGCTGGACGCAAACTCCTGGCGGACTTACTGGTTTGCAAACTTTCACAAATACATCACTAATATTAAACCCTGGTGATTGTGCAAGTATTGTTATTTATTTTACAGTAACTGGTTCCATTTCTTCTACAGTTACAAATACAGCCACTTTAAGTTATACTGGTAGTGGTAGTAGCGGTGGTGGTGGCGGTAGCGGTTGCCCAAGTATAAGTTGTCCAGTGATTAATACCTCTTTACAAAATACAACTGCTACAAACACATTTATAATAAGTGCTCCCGTTGCAGTACCTAGTATTGTAAAATGTAACGAACCAAATCCTTGGATAATACCTATTAAACAAGTGGGTAATAATATTAAGTTTAGAATACAAGTAGGTAATAAAGGAGCAGCAAATTTAAACACAACTATTACTGATGCATTGACGGCTTCTCCTCAAAATTTAAGTATAACTGGAACTCCAACTTATACATATTATCCAAATCAATGGGGTAATTATTGTGGAGGATTATCAGGTACAGGAACCGTTACTACTAGTATGGGTAGTTGGAATGGAAATACTACCAGCCCAATTTTTTCAGTAGTTAATCTTCCAGGTAATTGCAATTTAAATCAATCTAATATTCTTGTAATTGAGTTTGATGCTACCATTAATCCTCAATTATCGGGTAGTAGAACCAATACTGCTGTAATGGGTACATTAAGCGGTTCTGCAAATTATACAATTGATAAAACTGGGGAATTAAAAATTAGAAAAGTAGCCGATGTTTCTACAGTTGAAAATGGTGTTCCGTTTAATTATACACTTACTATAACAAATATGGGAAGTACGCCATTAAATAATATTATAGTTACAGATGTTTTACCATCTTGCATACAATTGCTTTCGCCTGTTGTTGTTCGCTTAGGTGTTGGCGGTCCAATTGTAACACATACATTATCAGGTATGATGATAATTACTGTAAATCCTACAGCAGTTATTAATCCAGGGCAAAGTTTTGTAATAACTGTTCCAGTAAAAAAACTATCCGGCACTACTTGTTGCAATCCTTTAGCTACCGCAACAGCAAAAATGATACCCGATGGAACATTAATAAATGCAACAACACCTATTGACCAGCCTGCCTGTGTTAGCAGTACAACATGTTGTGATATTAAAAATTTTGAAACTTCTTTAACTAATATATTTCATCCCACAATTACCAATAGGTTTAACTTGTACCTAAATGCTGGTTCAATTCCGGTACAAGAAATTGAGGTTTCTATGTTAGATTATCATGTGGTGTACACAAGTCCTCTATGCAAACCTGCCGATATGGGAATTTTCGGAAATATTTTTTCGCCAAACACAACTATAGGTGGTCTTACATTAAGCAATAATAATTCTCAAAGTATTAATTGGGGATTAGGTACAGCAACAGTTCTTAATCATACCATAAGACTTTACATTGGTAAGCCAGCAATACTTGCATTAAGTTGTTGTAATGGGACTATGTATTTCTGTTTAAAAGTAAGAATTAAAAATGTAGACTGCCAGGTTTGTGAAAAAATACTTTGTGGAAAATATAGCATAAAATCCGGAATACAAATATGGGAACCTGTTAAAGATGATGTGATAAAAGATAAATTCCAGTTATTACAACCCGATAGAAAAGCAGCTTATGAAAAATTTGAGGCAGAGCAAATGCAAGAACAAGAAATCGAAAGTTTGATGATACAAGAAGCTGTTGGTGAAGAATTAAAGAATACAGATGCTAATAAAGCTAGAGAGTTTATCGAAAAAATGAGTAAAAATCCTTACGAGATAATTCAGCAAATAAAAGCTAAAATTTATGGCGGACTATTAGTTGCACCAACAAGTGTTATAACTCCAAAACTAAAATAATAAAAAAAGAGGGCAGTATTTAATAAACGTTAAGTACTTCCCGCTATTTTAAAGTTTATCTTTTTATAACTCATTTGTGTAACAAGTTTGAGGTAATTGAATGTTTTGATTTTGTAACTAAAAAATGAACCCTTATAAATATTTGTTTAACCAACTCAGTTGCAATATAAAAAAGCTATGGAGTTGGTTTTCAGAAATAAAATTTTTGTATTAACCAAAACATCAAAAATGAAGCAACCAATTATCTGCTTATTCTTACTAACCAGCTTGGGCTTATCGGCCCAAGATAAAAAGTCCAAAGTATCTGTAAGCGGCAATATGGGTGTTACCTACGAGGGTTATGGGCTTAACCGAAACCCAACGGGGTGGACGGGTTATAGCCAACGTAAACCATGGAACCAAGTACGCTTTACGTTTCAACCAACTATTACTACACCAAAGTTTAGTTTGCCCTTTAACTTTAATTTTAATACTACGCCTACAAACTTTATTGGACCGTATGCAGGTATTGGTAAGCAAAGTTTTGGGCAGTACATAACTAACCCCAGCAATAATTTTGCAGTAAACCCAAAATATAAATGGGCAGAGTTACAATTAGGTACACAATATTTAAACTATAGCAATTTAAGTACGGGTGATGTTGGTGTGTTTGGTGCAGGTTTTGATTTAAGGCCAGATGTATGGCGACTGAAATTTTTTACAGGCGTATCTCAACAAGGTGTAAATTTTTTTAGCGGTGGTGCTAACGGTAGCTACAAACGCAAAAATTGGATGGCACAGCTAGGTATGGAAAAAGAAGATAGTTATGCTTTGTTATTTAATTTTGCTAAGGGTAAAGATGATAAAAATAGTATTCCTCTTCCGCCACCCGGCAGCGTATTACCACAAGAGGGTTTTACGATGAGTGTAGTAGGTAAAGTAAATATAAAAGGTGGTTGGTACTTGTCTACAGAGGGTGCACAATCTATTTATACAAAAGACTTATTTTTACCAACTAGTGCTACAGCGGTTACTATAAAACCGTTTTTAGATGGTAACACATCTACCGTAAAAGATTTTGCTGCAGAAGGTATGGTTGGTAGAAAAAGTAAAAATTTTGATATTGGTGTTAAAGTAAAATATATAGGTGCTGGTTTTCAAACAGTAGGTTACCCTTTTATGCAGCCCGATAGAATGGACTATTTATTAAACACTCGTTTTAATGCATTTAAAAATAAAACAAATGTTACTGCAAGTATTGGGCAACGAGTAAATAATGTTAGCAACACTGCTTTAAAAGCAAAACAATTTATAGGCAAACTAAATTGGTTTAGCCAAATAAATGACAACTGGAGTGTAAATATTAATTACAACAATTTTGGTTTTCAAAGCAATAGTGGCATAAACCCTTTTGGTATAAAAAATGTAAGTAACGATTTTGGTATAGCACCAACCTATACGTGGAGTAATACAAAAATGGTTCACCTTTTAAGCCTTAGTTATAATTATAGTAAGTACGATGAAAGAGATGTAATTACTGGTTTAACAACATCTAACAACACCCATACCGGCTTGCTTACCTACGTACCTAGTTTTTTAACTAAAGATTTAACACCCGATTTTAGTGTAATGTATTTTATAAATAAGCTACCTGGCTTTAAAACAACCTTAGCTACCATTAGCACTGGGCTTGCTTTGCCAGCCATGAAAAAGAAGTTGCAGTTAAGAGGGCAACTACAATATACGTTTAGTAAAAACAATACATTTACGGCTAATAATAATTTTATTGCTAGTTGTACTATTGATGCTAAGCTTAATAAAAAAACAACCTGGACAAATTTTTTAAGCACTAATTATTTCAAGCATGGCAACGAATTAGGCTTGCCTTTTATTGGTGCCAACTATTTAGAAAGTAATTTTAGAACAGGATTGATGTATAGGTTTGGAAAATAAATTTTAGACTCCCGCCGATTACGCAAAATTCGCTGATTAGTGATTTTTTTAGTATTGGCACTCAAAATAAAAAATTATGAAAAAGATATTTTACATTTTATCAATATTATTTTTTGCAAAAAATAGTGTTGCACAAGTAAACACCAACTTGGTTTTAAGCCCTAACCCTCCAGCATCGTTAATGCAATGGGGTGTAAGCAGAGAAACGTTAACCTTTATTGTTTTCCCCTCTGCACAGGGCATAAGAGGAGAGTACAAAATAAAAACCGAAATTAAATTAAGTGATGGTACTGTTATAGGTAAAACAGATTTAAATAAAAGTAAAACGTACACCTTAAGCTCTGCCACAACAATTTTTAATGCAGCTGATGTAGTGCCTTTAGAAAGTATGATTTTTACAGGCAAACACAAAACCAGTTTAGAAAAATCAGGAAAATTACTTAGCGATAATTATGAAATTTGTGTGCAGTTGGTTCGACCGCCAGATTTTGCACCCTTTTCCGAAATTAAATGCAAAACCTTTTATTTAGCAGCAACACAATTGCCTATTTTAATGAAGCCTTATAACCAGGAGGAGTTAGATTATGACATTGCTAAGACAACTATTATTTTTAGATGGACGCCAGTTGTGCCTAAACCAAAAGCATTAGTTACCTACAAAATAATGGTATTTGAAGTGTTACAAAACCAGAACCCAGTACAAGCAGTACGTAGTAATTTTCCTATTTTAACACAGGAGGTTAGGGGTGTAACCCAATATATTTGGCAGCCAAGAGGAGTTGTAGATTTAAGTGATAACAATGTCAAAGACTCTGCCATGCAACAACGAAAAGGGTTGGATGGAACGGTAAAAGGTGGAAGTAAAAAATATGTGTGGATAATACAATCTTTCGACAACCTTGGGCAACCCCTTGGCGATGGGAATATTAATGCTGATGGTGTAAGTGAGCCTACTGTATTTTTTGTAAGACAAAAAGTAAAAGATATTAAAATTAAGGATACAGATAAGCAATAATTTTTTTAATTAGTATACAAAGGCACACTTTAATTAGTGTGCCTTTTCTATTTTTGTACCAATGCAAAAAACGTATCTCACCAAAGAACAAGTTTTACAAAAACTAAAACATTACTGTGGTTATCAAGAAAGATGCCACAGCGAAGTAATAAGCAAATTATACGATTTAGGTGTTTACAAAAACGAACATGATGAAATACTATCTACCCTAATACAAGAAAACTATTTAAATGAAGAACGTTTTGCTATACAATTTGTCGGTGGAAAATTTAGGGTAAAACACTGGGGTAAAATAAAAATTAAATACGAACTTAAAAGCAAACAAATAAGTGAGTATTGTATTAAAAAAGCACTTGCCACTATAACCACAACTGATTATTTACAAACTGCACAAAAGCTATTTGATGCAAAGAGTAATTTACTTAA
The DNA here is from genome assembly GCA_903837525.1 of uncultured Bacteroidota bacterium. GTDB lineage: Bacteria > Bacteroidota > Bacteroidia > Chitinophagales > Chitinophagaceae > Ferruginibacter. The sequence continues at coordinate 21,914 of CAILUU010000005.1, forward strand.
AAGCGAAAAAAACATCTTTATTAAAAAAAGAAAGCTGCAGGATTATTTAATGCAAAAGGGCTACGAAATAAGTGTGATAAAAGAATTGATGGATTAATAAATTTTTTAAAATATCCACTCCGCTTACTTTCCAAAAACTTTTTTAAGTAAAGAGGTTACTTGTGCCGCTGGGTCTTTTCTTATTTTTTGTTCCTCTTGCCCAATAGTTAAAAAAATACCCGTTAAAGCCCTTTCAGTAACATAGGCAGCTAAATCTGTATTAATAGTTGTTTTGCTAAAAGATAACTTATTGTATGTTGTAAAAACATCCTTCCAATAACCAGTAGCATTTACTTTTGCTAAGGAGGTTTCAATTATTGGTCGCATTTTTTCGGTAAGTGTTGTAGTCGTAGTTGTTTTTAAATAGTCAGTTGCTGCAAAATCTACACCCTTTAAAATTTTTAAACCGTCGGTAACCGTCATTTGTTTTATAGCGCTAATAAAAACTGTTGCTATTCCGCCAGCAGCATCTTCAGCAGCTCTGTTCATAGATAGTATGGCTTTATCTGCTACAGATCCCATACCTAATTTACGTAACGTACTCTCTGCTTTTTTAGCCTCATCGGGCATTAAAATTTTTAGCGCCGCATTAGTAAAAAACGCATCTGGCTTATTCAGTCTTTTTGATGTACTATCTGCCCCAATTGAAAGCGCTTCTTTTAAGCCATTAATTATTTCATCGTTACTTAGGCCCTTAGTTGTACCTTTTTGTTTTAAAATATTGGTTATTGTTCTGCTACTATCTTTTGATGTTGCTTTTTTTATTTTATCAAACAAGCCTTGTGCATTAGTAACGCTATATAAAGTAGCAGCAAGTAATATAAGTATGCTTTTTTTCATTCGTATTTTTTATACCTGCAAAATTAAGTAGGCATTTGTTAAGGTTGGTTTAAATAAAAAAGCCGCTGAATAAAACAGCGGCTAAATAATAGTACGTTATAAAAATTAAAACTCTGCACTTTTCGGATACCTCGGAAAAGGTATTACATCTCTAATATTTCCCATCCCTGTAACAAATTGTACTAACCTCTCAAACCCAAGTCCAAAGCCAGCATGAGGGCAAGAACCAAAGCGTCGAGTATCTAAATACCACCACAATTCTTCGGTAGGTATATTCATTTCCGCCATTCGTTTTTCTAATTTATCTAACCGCTCTTCTCGTTGGCTACCACCTACCATTTCGCCAATACCAGGTGCTAAAATATCCATTGCTGCTACCGTTTGTCGGCCTTCGGCACAGTTATCATCTTGCCTCATATAAAACGCTTTTATGGCAGCAGGGTAGTTAGTTAAAATAACAGGTTTTTTAAAATGTTTTTCTACCAAATAACGTTCATGCTCACTTTGTAAATCTATTCCCCAACCATCGCCCTCAATTAAATATTGAAACTTCTTTTTCTTATTGTGATTACTCTCTCTTAAAATAGTAATGGCTTCGGTATAGGTCAATCTTTCAAAATTATTATTTACTACAAATTCTAATTTTTCTATTAAACCCATTTCGCTACGCTTATCTTGTGGCAAAGCTTTTTCTTCCTCTGCTAAACGCTGTGCTAAAAACTCAATATCTTCTTTATTATTTTCTAAAGCATATTTAATTATGTAGCGTATAAATTCTTCGGCAAGCTTAGCATTATCTTCTAAATCGTAAAAAGCCATTTCGGGTTCTATCATCCAAAACTCCGCCAAATGCCTTGTGGTGTTACTATTTTCGGCTCTAAAGGTTGGGCCAAACGTGTAAATATCACTTAATGCCATAGCGGCTAATTCTCCTTCTAATTGCCCACTAACGGTAAGATTTGTACTATGTCCAAAAAAGTCTTCTTTAAAGTTTATGGTGCCATCTTCGTTTTTAGCAGCCGTGCCATCAACGGGTAATGTAGTTACCCTAAATGTTTCTCCAGCACCTTCGGCATCGCTTGCAGTAATAATAGGTGTATGTAAATTTACAAAACCCTTATTGTTAAAAAATTTATGTACAGCAAATGCTAAGGTATGGCGTACTCTAAATACACTACCAAACGTGTTTGTTCTAAAACGCAAATGTGCTTTTTCTCTTAAAAACTCAAGGCTGTGCTTTTTAGGTTGTAGGGGAAATTTTTCGGCATCGCTATCACCCAATATTTCAATAGTAGTTGCCTTTAATTCTACCTTTTGCCCCTTGCCTAAGCTGGCAATAATTTGCCCTGTTGCTTTTATACAAGCTCCTGTGGTAAGTCTTTTTAATAATTCATCTTCAAACTTACCCAACTCGGCCATTACTTGTATGTTATTATTGGTGCTTCCATCGTTAAGGGCTATAAATTGGTTGTTTCTAAAGGTACGTACCCAGCCCATTACGGTGGTGGTATAATCAACTTTATCGCTATTTAAAATTGATGCTATTTTTTCTCTTTTGTTAAACATAAATACAAATTATTGCTGCAAAGATAAGGTTATACCGATGTGACCTAATAAATAGTCCAACCCTTTTTCTATCGGTATAACCTGCCTGCTGGTATGCAGGTACCATCTAAGATTTCAACGTAGTTTTTACCGAAAAATCGGGACAGGTTGGAGTACTTATGAAATCAAGATGTTATTACAAGATAGATGTATAGCCATTTTAGCTGCAAATCGTTTTAAAGCAAGTTTTATAAAATAAATTTGCAAAAGATAAAAAATTCTTGTTTTTGCAAAAAACTACCTACTTTTGAGTTATAAAAAGTTGATAAGTTTATCCATTCATTTTTATCAGCTAGTATTATTCTAATCAAAACATTTTCCCTTCCGATTTAATCGGAAACCATTTTCAGACAAATAGATAGGATTTTTGAAGAACACATTTTCAATTTTATATGTACGATATTTTACAACTGAACGACTTACTCGTTCCTGAATTGCTTGATATTGCCGAGCAATTAGAGATTTCCAACGCAAAAAAACTTAACAAACAAGATTTGATATATAAAATCTTGGATAAACAAGCTATTATGACTGCAGCTCAAAAACCCGAAGACGAAAAGCCAAAACAACGCAAACGCATTGTTAAATCCACTACTGCAAACATTAGTGAGGAGGCCGAAGTAGTGCAAGAAGCTTCTGCAAAGAAAGAAACTACAGCTACCCCAAAAACTAAAAAAGTAGAAGTAGAAAAAAAGCCAATAAAAAAAGCTAAAGTAGAGGTAGAAATACCAGAAGAAGATTTGCAGCCCTTAACAAGTGAACAAACTACTTTACCTCCTATGTTTGCAAAACTTTTACAAGAGGAAAATGATGTACAGCAACCAGAGGTGCAAATGCCCGAAGAAACTACACCAACAAGTACCCCACGTCAAATTCCACAACGTAGAGACCAACCAAGTTTTAATGTAGAATTTGATGGTATTATTTTAGGCGAAGGTGTATTGGAAATGATGCCCGATGGATATGGTTTTTTACGCAGTAGCGATTATAATTATTTAAGTAGTCCCGATGATATTTATGTATCTCCCTCTCAAATAAAATTATTTGGTTTAAAAACAGGCGATACCGTTTTCGGAAGTGTTCGTCCGCCAAAAGAAGGTGAAAAATATTTTGCTTTATTAAAGGTAGATACCATCAATGGTAAAAAGCCAGATGAGGTAAGAGATAGAGTTCCTTTCGATTACTTAACACCACTTTTCCCTTTCGAAAAATTAAACCTTTGCACAAGTAGTAGTAATTACAGTACTCGGATAATGGATTTATTTACACCAATTGGTAAGGGGCAACGTGGCTTAATTGTAGCCCAACCAAAAACGGGTAAAACCATGTTGTTAAAAGAGTTGGCTAATGCAATTGCAGAAAACCATCCGGAGTGTTATTTAATGATTGTGTTGGTAGATGAACGCCCAGAAGAAGTTACCGATATGGAACGTAGCGTAAAAGCAGAAGTTATTGCCAGCACATTTGATGAGCCTGCCGAAAAGCATGTAAAGGTTAGTACCATTGCCTTGCAAAAAGCAAAACGTTTAGTAGAGTGTGGGCATGATGTTGTTATTTTATTAGACAGTATTACTCGTTTGGCAAGAGCACATAACACGGTTGCACCAAGTAGTGGTAAAGTTTTAAGTGGTGGTGTTGAAGCAAATGCTATGCAAAAACCAAAACAATTTTTTGGAGCGGCACGTAAAATAGAAAATGGCGGCTCGCTTACTATTATTGCAACCGCACTAGTTGATACCGGTAGTAAAATGGATGAGGTAATTTTTGAAGAATTTAAAGGAACAGGTAATATGGAGTTGCAGCTTGAACGTAAGTTGAGCAACCGTCGTATTTATCCTGCAATTGATATTGTTGGTAGTAGTACTCGTAGAGATGATTTGTTGTTAGACAAAGATACTTTTCAACGCATGTGGGTTTTGCGTAAGCACATGGCCGATATGAATCCAGAAGAAGCCATAAATACATTACTTAAAAACATGAAAGGAACGAAAGATAATGCTGAGTTTTTAATAAGTATGAATGGGTAAAGTAATTAAGAATTAAAAACTAAGAATGAATAATTAGGCCGTTGAGTTTTCAACGGTTTTTTTACTTTTTTATAGTCCCCTTTTTTAAAAGTTCTCCATTGTAGGCGTCGCACAACTGTACTGTAATTATTTATTCAACTTTATAGACCCTTTTATGTTTTATCTTAGCAAAAATGTATCAGCCTAACCTGCTTTTGCCGGCAGGCAGGTCGGCAGGAGAAAAACCAATGGCAATAGAAAAAATAACCATACAGCAATTTTTAAAACTCTCTACACAATACCCCGTGTTAGATGTACGCAGCCAAGGTGAATACACACATGCCCATATACCCAATGCTATTAACGTTCCTTTATTTACAAACGACGAAAGAAAAATTGTGGGCACTGCTTACAAACAACAAAACAGAGAGATTGCTATAAAACTTGGATTAGATTTTTTTGGTGTGAAGATGAAGGAAATTGTGGAAGATGTTGAACGTATTACTGCTGAATTTTATAAAAGAAATGTAAAGCAAAAAGACTCAGTTCCCCCTTTAGGGGGCGGAGGGGGTATTTTGCTCCACTGCTGGCGTGGTGGCATGCGTAGTGCAGCAGTGGCATGGCTTTTAGATATGTATGGCTTTAAAGTTTATACCCTTACCGGTGGTTACAAGGCTTATAGAAATTGGGTGCTACAACAAGTTGCGTTACCCTATAATTTTACCATTATTGGTGGTTTTACAGGCAGTGGTAAAACCGAAATTTTGCATCAATTAAAAAAAGAAAATAAAATAATAATTGATTTAGAGGCGTTGGCCAATCATAAAGGTTCGGCATTTGGAAATATGGGCACTCAGCCTAGTCAGGAAATGTTTGAGAATGTATTGAGCAAAAGTTTGTACGATATTAGTTGTACGATGAACGATGAAAATTTAACTTCAACAAACTATCAGCCACAAGCGCCTTGTATTTATATTGAAGATGAAAGCCAACGCATTGGGAACCTTCAAATACCTAGCAATATTTGGCTACAAATGCGAAAAAGTACTATCCTTTTTTTAGAAATTCCATTTGAGGAGCGGTTAGATTTTATTACAGCTGAATATGGAAAATTAAATAAAGAGACGCTGGTAAATGCCATCATCCGTATACAAAAACGCCTTGGCGGGTTAGAAACTAAAAATGCTATCAATCATCTTTTAGAAAACAATACAAAAGAAAGTTTTAGAATTTTATTAACCTATTACGATAAATGGTATTTAAAAGGATTAAATAACAGAGAAAATTTATCTGCTTTTTTAAATAAAATTCCCTGCAAAAGTGTTGATTGTATACTTAATAGTAAAAATATACTAGTATGCACTACAACAAACGTTTAGGTATTCTTTTTTGTTTGCTTTTTCCCTTACAACTTTTTGCACAAGATATTACTGGTTTATGGAAAGGAGTACTCTATAATGATACTACCCAAAAAACACTACGCTACGAAATTGCCATTAGCCAAAAAGGAAAAAAATTATATGGTTACAGTTATACCTTTTTTATTTACGAAGACAAAGTTTATCAAGGCTTAAAAAAAGTAAAAATTAAAAAGGTAGACGATAAAATTATTATTGAAGATGATGGATTAATTGCACATAACTACCCAATTCCACCAAATAAAAATATACGTCAATTAAATGTACTTACCCTACTTATAGAAGATAGTGTAATGAGAATGATAGGAGCGTTTTCAACGAATAGAACAAAAGAGTTTCATAGTTTAACAGGTAGTATAGAGGTAAAAAGAAAAAATGATTTTTACAAACAATCGGCCTTAATAGCACATTTAGAAGAATTAGGATTAGCTAAAAATTTATCCTTTATACAAGAGGAGGAAAAATTAGTTGCTTTATTAACTATACAAAATATAAAAATTGATACCGAAAAAAAAGAGGTTAAAATAGAAAACGCTACAACAACGAGTAACAACAAACAACAAATAGTCATTACTACGCCTTCCATAAAAAGTACTATTTTACCTGCGGCAGATGTGTTAAATAGAAATATTGAAACCATACAATCGGTTTATTATAAAAGTGATAGTTTAGAAATAACCTTGTATGACAATGGCGAAGTAGATGGCGATACCGTTAGTGTACTTATAAACGGAACTATTATTATGCCAAAGGTTGGATTAAGTACTAATGCCGTTCGTAAAAAAATAAGTACGGCAAATACAGGAGATAGTATTCAATTAATAATGTATGCCGAAACATTAGGAAATCTTCCTCCTAATACAGGTTTGCTAATTGTGTATGATGGTGCAGAGCGTTATGAAATACGTTTTAGTGGAGATCTGCAAAAAAGTAGTGCGATAGTTTTTAGGAGAAAGCAATAAGAGAGAACGCTGATGCTTATGATGATTAAGATTTGTTATGATTTTTATTTTGTCATTTCGACGATAGGAGCAATCTATAGTTTACAAAAGCGTTAAAGTGTAATAAATCATTAGTACTCTAAATTTGCTTTTAGTACTTTTGAATATGGATGAAATTAAACTTACCCAATTCTCTCATGGGGCAGGCTGTGGTTGCAAAATAGCACCACAAATATTAGAACAAATTTTACAGAGTAATAGTAGTTTTCCAAACGATAAAAAGTTGTTAGTTGGCAATAGCAGCAAAGACGATGCTGCTGTTTACGATTTAGGCAATGGTACCGCATTAATTAGCACTACCGATTTTTTTATGCCCATAGTTGATGATGCTACCGACTTTGGAAAAATTGCTAGCGCTAATGCTATTAGCGATGTGTATGCTATGGGCGGTAAGCCATTATTAGCTGTTGCCATTTTAGGTTGGCCTGTAGAAAAATTACCTGTGGGGCTAGCACAAAAAGTTTTAGAAGGGGCAAGAGAAATTTGTTTACAAGCTGGTATTCCTTTGGCAGGGGGGCATAGTATTGATAGTACCGAGCCTATTTTTGGGCTAGCTGTTACTGGCATTGTAAATATAAATAATTTAAAGCAAAATAATACCGCCAAGGAAGGCGACTATCTTTTTTTAACCAAGCCTATTGGCGTAGGCATTTTGGCTACAGCCCAAAAAAGAGGGTTGTTAAGTGACAAATTATTACAACTATTAACCACACAATTAACTTCGTTAAATAGTATTGGAGAGCAATTAGGAAAATTAAATAGTGTAACCGCAATAACAGATGTTACCGGCTTTGGCTTGCTTGGGCATTTAATTGAAATGGCTGAAGGAAGTAATTTAAGTGCAGAAATTTATTATAATAAGCTACCAATACTTGATGGCGCAACAGATTTTTTGAAGCAACGGATTGTACCCGATGCAACCTACCGCAACTGGAATAGTTATAGCACAAAAGTAAGTTTTGATAAAGGCGTAAATGTACTAGAAGCCTTTAATTTATTACCCGACCCACAAACTAATGGAGGGTTATTAATTGCAGTTAACTCAACTAAAATAGAGGAAGTAAAAGAAAGATTTACTCAAAACGGGTTACAAAATTTTATTGAGCCTATTGGTCGTTTTATACGCAAAGAAGAAAAAGTTATTTTAGTTAGACAATAACTTATCAATGTTTTCAGCTAGCTTTCTATCTTTAGCGGTAATAGTATTACCAGCATCATGGGTGCTTAGCCAAATTTCTACTTTATTGTAAACGTTTGTCCATAAAGGATGGTGGTCTGCTTTTTCAGCTTCTATAGCCACTCTTGTCATAAAAGCAAAAGCTTCGGGAAAGTTTTTAAATTCAAATTTTTTGTACAAGCTGTTATTTTCTTCTGTCCACATAATAAAATATTTATAGTGTAATTTTCTCCATCATAAGTTCCCCTGTAGAGGGCGGAGGGTTTAAAGTATTAGGTGTTGCTTGTTTTTAATTTTTTCACTCGTTAGTTCATTTATCAATTGTACGCCAGCTAAAGATTTTATTGCTTGTATTAGTATTTTTAAATCTTCTGCCTGCACAACATCTCCTTTAATCAACCATAAAAAATCTAGGTGCTTAAACTCTGGCAATAAATATTCACCATCAAATTGGTTGTTGTATAAATAGTGGGTTAAAGAGGTTGATGGGACTTGATACTCATAAATAGAAAAAAAATATTTTCGTTGCTTTTTTTTAAGTTGAATTTCAATATCGTTATTTACTCTAAAGTTAAAGCCTAGTAATTGATTTAGTTGCCAACTAAATTGATAATCTTTAATAGGCGCTACAATACCCAGAAGTATGGCATCTTCAAAAAACTCTTGAGCTAATGTTTCGTTATCAATTTTAAGTTTCATACCCCTAGCCCCTAAAGGGGAATTATAATAAAATTAAGTGCACAATTTATATCTTATTAAAAAACAATATCAAACCACAACTCTTTATCCCCTCTTTTTACTTTTACTTTACTTGCTTCGCCTTTTTTAAACTTACCCAACGCACCCATATAGCCTTGTACATCTGTAAATTTAATATCGCCTAATTGCTCTACCACATCGCCTGTTTGTATGCCAACTTTTTGTGCAATTTTTCCATCGCTAACACCATCTACTCTTACGCCACTTCCACTAAAGGTATAATCGGGCATTATGCCAAGTGTTACTTTAAAACTACTTTTTGCACTTGTTGCTGCTTCTCTAGTTTTTGTAAAAGTTAGTTTTTCTTTTTTATTTGTGGCTACTACAATATCATAAATGTAGTTTATAACTTTTAATTGGCCTGTGTAATTTATTTTATCTGCATCATCGCTTGGTTTATGATAATCGCTATGCACGCCAGTAAACAAAAATAATACAGGAATATCTTTTCTATAAAAACTAGTATGATCGCTTGGCCCAGTACCACTACTATCAAACTTTATGGCAAAATAGTTATCTTTTGCATTAAGCATTTCACCCCAGGTTGGGGATGTGCCGTAGCCGCCAATATTTAATCCACGGGTACTATCGTTTAGCCTACCTACCATATCTAAATTAATCATATAATTTGCGGTAGATAAATTTATGGTTGAATGTTCGGTAAAATATTTACTTCCATACAAACCCAGCTCCTCGCCGCTAAAGGCTATAAATAAATAATTGTATTTTTTTAGGTTTGCAGCTTTTATTAATTTACTCACTTCTATCATTGCTGAAGTACCACTAGCATTATCATCTGCTCCATTATGTATAGCCGGCGTAGTGCCGGTAAATAATGAGTTATGATCTTCTCCAAAACCAAGATGATCGTAATGTGCTCCAATAATTATGGTGTTAACTGCTCCGTTATCAATATACCCAATTACATTATGGCCGGTTCTAACTTTATTTCCAATGTCTATTTTAATTTTTATATCGTGTGTTATCGTTTCATCTTTAAAAAATTTATTGGCTATATTTTTTTGCACATAAACCACAGGTATGGTTGTAGTTTCTGTTTTTGCTTTAGCTTCAAATTTAAAATCGTCGTTAATGGTGCTAGTGTTGTAAACAATTAATCCGGTTGCGCCTTTTTCGGTTGCGCTACTTACTTTTGTTTTTAGGGCATCTTGTATATCAAAATGCGGATTGTTTTTATTTTCCTCTAACACCTCATTTAAATTCCAAAAATGTAGGGTTCCTCTTTCTGGTAATGCAATGGCTGTAGCGGCTTCTACACTTTTATTTGGCGAAAACACAAATGGGAAATAGTCTTTATCCAATTGTAAATCGTTACCATCAATAATTAAATGCGTTGGTTTATTTACTTCTTTTCCTTCGTTTACTTCAAAAGCTTGTAAATAGGTGTTATTTTCTCCTTTAGCGGTTAACCCAGCTTTAGTAAATTCGCTGCTAATATATTCATACGCTAATTTTTCGCCATTGGTTCCTGTACGTCGCCCTTCTAACTTATCATCCGCTAAAAAGCTAATATGTTTTTGTAGATTAGTAAACACAACTTTATCTTTCTTTTTTAATTTTTGTGCTACTGTAGTTTGTGCTAACAATACTAATAAAATGGTAATTCGTATCATATGTATAAAATAAATTTAAAGTACAAAGTTACCAATGCTTAGGGCTACTAATGCCAAATTAATGTAAAATTTGTTTCGCAATGTATAACCCTAGTTTCTTAATTCGTAAAAAACAATCACAAACAAGCATTATTTTTGAGTATTGGCAAAACAGTTAAATATAGCATTGGTTGGTAACCCTAATAGTGGTAAAAGTTCATTATTTAATGAGTTAACGGGTTTAAATCAAAAAGTTGGAAATTTTCCTGGAGTAACAGTGGATAAAAAAACAGGGGTTTGCAAAATTAATCAAGACCTTACTGTAAATTTTATTGATTTGCCGGGCACCTACAGCCTATACCCTAAACGTAGCGATGAGTGGGTGGCGTATAAGGTTTTATTAAATCAAGACAAAGATGTAAAACCCTATATGGTTTTACTAGTTGCCGATGCCAGTAATTTAAAACGTAACCTTTTATTTTGCTCTCAAATTATAGATTTAAAAATACCCGTTGTTGTTGCCTTAACTATGATGGATTTAGCAAAACAAAAGGGCACACAAATAGATATTGCTGGGCTTGAAAGAGAGTTGGGTGTTTCAATTGTGCCGGTAAATCCTCGTAAAAATAAAGGCATACCACAACTTAAAAAGGCTATTGAAATAGCCCATCAAAATTTACATATTGCTCCCTATAAAGATTTTATTAATAGCCAAACATTGGCTGGTGAGTCTATTGCAGCTATACAAAACTATTTACCCAATTTAAGTAAATACACAGCTATTCATTACTTAATAAATCACGAAAATTTTTTATTAGATAAAAATACACAGGATGCTATTGAGCAAATTGAAATTGATACAAAATTTAATCCGACAAAAACACAGGCAGAAGAAATAATGCAACGGTATAGTCGCATTAAACATATAATGCAACAAACTGTTGTGGAAAGCGATCCTTTACAAAAAGCATTACTTACCGAAAAATTAGATACTATTTTACTCCATCGTACCTGGGGATATTTAATTTTAGTAGCAGTGCTTTTTATTTTATTTCAAAGTGTATTTTTTTTAGCACAATTTCCAATGGATTGGATTGATGGTGGTTTTAGTAAAATGAGCCTTTGGCTTACAACTGTTTTGCCAGCCGGATGGTTTATCGATTTATTTATTAATGGAATTTTAGCAGGGTTAAGTGGCATACTTGTTTTTGTGCCACAAATAATGATTTTATTTGGCCTAATAACCATTTTAGAAGATACTGGCTACATGGCAAGAATAAGTTTTTTAAGCGATAAACTTATGCGTAAAGTTGGGCTTAATGGTAAAAGTGTTATGCCTATGATAAGTGGTTATGCTTGTGCAGTACCAGCTATTATGAGTGCAAGAAATATTGAAAATAAAAAAGAACGACTGCTTACTATTTTAATAACTCCATTAATGAGTTGTAGTGCCAGACTACCCGTTTACACAATTTTAATTGCGTTAGTTATTCCATCAAAATTTTATTTGGGGTTTATAAGTTTACAAGGCATGGTAATGATGTTGTTGTATTTATTTAGCACTTTTATTGCCCTGCTTGTTTCTTATATTTTAAAGTGGTTTATTAAAAGTACCGAACGTAGTTATTTTATTTTGGAATTACCTATGTACCGTAATCCTCGTTGGAAAAATGCTTTACAAACAATGCTTGAAAAAGCAAAGATATTTGTGTTTGATGCTGGTAAAGTAATCATGATAATAAGCATACTACTTTGGGGATTAAGTACCTATGGCCCAAAAAATAAAATGGCTGCTGTAACAACAACATACGATGCATTAGTTAGCCAAAACCCTACCCAAGCCGCTGTGTTTAATAAACAACGTAATACTGCTTTGTTAGAAAATTCATACGCAGGAATTTTAGGTAAAACCATTGAGCCTGCAATAAAACCATTAGGGTACGATTGGAAGATTGGTATTGCCCTTGTAACCTCATTTGCAGCCAGAGAAGTTTTTGTAGGCACAATGGCAACTTTATACAGCGTTGGCGAAGAGGCTAATGATAATACCTTAAAACAAAAAATGGCTGCAGCTATAAAAAGCGATGGCAGTAAAGTATACAGCCTTGCCACAGGTTTATCGTTAATGATATTTTATATGCTTGCCATGCAATGTATGAGCACACTTGCCATTGTAAAACGAGAAACTAAAACTTGGAAATGGCCTATTTTTCAATTGGTATATATGACCGGGTTGGCGTATTTATTGAGTTGGATGGTGTATACTATTTTTAAATAATTAACCGCTAAGGCACAAAGACGCTAAGTTGAAGTTGAAACCAACATAGTGCTGCCTTTTTGGGCGGCACTTTTATAAGCGTTACTACCCATACAATACCACAAACGCCCATAAAACATTAATCCCTTAAATTTGTATTCGCAAAAACTTATCATCAAATTAATAAAATGCAAAATACACCCTTTACACACAAACACATTGCGCTTGGTGCAAAAATGGCCGAATTTGCTGGTTACAACATGCCAATTTCCTACACAGGCATTAACGATGAGCATGCTGCTGTGCGTAACAATGCAGGCGTATTTGATGTAAGCCATATGGGAGAGTTTATTTTAAAGGGCGAAAACGCTTTAGACTTAATACAACGAGTAACAAGTAATGATGCAGCTAAATTAAAAAATGGTGACGCACAGTATAGTTGCTTACCCAATAAAGATGGTGGTATTGTAGATGATTTATTGGTGTATTGCATACAAGAAAACAACACCTATATGCTAGTAGTAAATGCTAGCAATATAGAAAAAGATTGGAATTGGATTAGCAGCTTTAATGATAAAGGTGTAGAGATGCACAACATTAGTGATAAAACTTGTTTGCTTGCCATACAAGGTCCAAATGCAACAAAAATTTTGCAAAGCCTTACCAAAATGGATATAATGAATTTAAAATACTATACGTTTACTAAAGGCAAATTTGCTGGTGTAGAAAATGTTTTAGTAAGTGCAACAGGTTACACCGGAAGCGGTGGTGTAGAAATTTATTTTGAACACGAAAACGATAATGCTAATAAAATTTGGGATGCTATTTTTGAAGCTGGTAAAGCAAGTGGCTTAAAAGCAATTGGCTTAGGTGCAAGAGATACCCTTAGATTAGAAATGGGTTTTTGCCTTTATGGAAATGATATAAATGACACTACAAGCCCTTTAGAAGCTGGATTAGGTTGGATAACTAAATTTACCAAAGCCTTTACCAACAGTTCCTATTTTGAAAAACAAAAAGCAGAAGGTGTTACTAAAAAATTAGTAGGTTTTGAAATGATTGAAAAAGGTATCGCAAGGCATGATTATGAAATTAAAGATGCAAGTGGAAATGCCATTGGAGTTGTAACCTCTGGTACGCAAGCCCCTAGCTTAAATAAAGCAATTGGTATGGGCTATGTAACCAAAGCTACTGCAGCTATTGATACCGAAATTTTTATAGCCGTAAGAGATAGATTATTAAAAGCTAAAGTAGTAAAAGTACCTTTTGTATAATGTGTACCATTCACCTAACTACATTTATTGCTGCACCTATTGAACGTGTTTTTGATTTAAGCAGAAGTATAAGCCTACATAAAATATCTTCAGCTCATACCAATAAAGAGGCTATTGGTGGTATTACATCTGGCTTAATAAATAAAAACGAAACCGTTACGTGGAGGGCAAAACATCTTTTTAAAATAAGATATTTTACCACCCGCATTTCGGAGATGCAAACGCCAAATTTTTTTATTGATGAAATGCAAAAAGGCGATTTTAAAAGCCTAAAGCATGAGCATCATTTTAAAAAAATAGATAACGGCACAATAATGATTGACATCCTTAATTTTGAAAGTCCTTATGGTATAATTGGAAAATGGTTTAATAAAATATACCTAAAAAATTTATTGCAAAAACTTATTGTTCAACGCAATATTGTTATAAAAGATTATGCCGAAACGGGCAAGTGGAAGGCCCTATTGAATTAATACACAAATTCCCTCTCCTTTGTAGAACACTCCGATGCTTCCGTAGGAGAGGGATTGGGGTGAAGTTTCTGTCCTATCTTTGCCCCATGAGCAAAGTGCTACTTACTACACTTAATGCAAAATATATTCACCTTAATTTAGCAATTCGTATTTTATACGATTTAAATGCAGCGGAAGGCAATTTGTTTTGGAAAGAGTTTACTATTAAAGAGACCTCCCATACAATTGCTGAATATTGTAGCCAATATGATGTGGTTTGCTTTAGCTGTTACATTTGGAATATTACACCAACTATACTTGCTGCAGAAAAAATAAAAACATTAAATCCTAATTGCAAAATTTTATTAGGCGGCCCAGAGGTTAGTTACGATTGGCACGATAAGATTGCGTTGGATTGTGTAGATTATATTATTACTGGCGAAGGGGAAATTCCGTTTGCTAGCTTCCTAAAAAATTACCCTAATGTAAGCCTTGTTCCTAATTTAGTACGTAAACAAAACGAAGAAATACTATATCAACAACAACCCGTTGATTTCGATGTAAAAAATCTAGGCAACCGTAACCCTTATCAGTACGATGATACAGCAGAATTAAATAATAAAGTTTGTTATATAGAAACTAGTCGTGGCTGTCCTTACAAATGTGAGTTTTGTTTAGCAAGTTTAGATAATAAAGTTCGTTATCTACCTATTGATACCATAAAAGATAATTTGTTGTACTTAATGCAACATGGTAAGGTTATTAAATTTTTAGATAGAACGTTTAATATTAAAAAGGATTTTACCATAGATATTTTTCAATTTATTTTAGATAATCATAGGCCCGAAAATGTTTTTCAATTTGAAATTACGGCCGATATTGTACATCCAGATATCATAAAATTTATTGATGAAAAAGTACCCAAGGGGTTATTTCGTTTTGAAATTGGCATACAAACTGTAAATCAAAAAAGTAATTTAGAGGTTGGGCGTAAGCAAAATTTTGAAAAAACTAGTGGCATCATAAAACAATTAAATCATAAAATAGAAATGCACTTAGATTTAATTGTAGGCCTCCCTTTAGAATATTGGGATGATTTAAAATATAGTTTCGAAAGCGTATTTAAACTTTTTCCGCCAGAGTTGCAATTAGGGTTTTTAAAGTTTTTAAAAGGCACACCAGTACGTGATAAGCATGAGCAGTATGGGTATGAGTTTGATATAAACCCGCCTTACCAGATAATAAAAAGTAATTTTTTAAGTGCTGCCGAAT
Organism: uncultured Bacteroidota bacterium; assembly: GCA_903837525.1. Lineage (GTDB taxonomy): Bacteria > Bacteroidota > Bacteroidia > Chitinophagales > Chitinophagaceae > Ferruginibacter. The sequence goes on from CAILUU010000005.1 coordinate 37,627, forward strand.
TACACCATGTTACACTTTTAGAAAATGCACTAGAAATTTATTGGAACAAAAAAAGAGCAAAGCATACCTTAAAATATATTACGGCTACGTACAGCATTTTTGATTTTTTGTTGGGCTTAGGTAGGCAATTTGATGCAACCTACAAATCGCAACATTATACGTTAAATAATATTTACACAACGCTAACTAAGTATGTTGCTGAACATTTTACTGAGGATATTATTTTACAACAATTAATAGCTATTGATTTTTCGCTACAACACAAAGTAAAACCAAGCTCTTTTTTTTATTTAGAGATTGCTAAAGATGAAAAATTTAACATTATCACTGCATTAAAACTCAATCATCATAAATACAGATATACAGCTCTTGCAATTGACTTTGATTGGGAGATATTTTTACAAACGCAAGCTATACAACCCTCAAAAAGCATTTTATTATTTGAGTATACTGGAGCACAGCTTCCTAGATTAATTGTAACAGCTTGCGAAACAACAGTAGAAGATGTAAGTGTATAAATATTATTGTTTTATTTTTGTTCAATGCAAACTAACAAACCCACCATACATACTTGCTTTTCGCCAGCACTTTTACATTTATACGATTTAAGCAATGCTGTTGTTGTAATTATTGATGTATTTAGAGCCACAAGCACTATTGCTGCTGCATTATACAATGGTGCAAAATGTGTAATACCGGTAGATGAAGTTGCCAAAGCTATAGAAATAAGTAAACAAATTGATGGTATTGCTGCAGGCGAAAGAGATGGAAAATTAGCAGAAGGCTTACAACATGGCAATTCGCCTTTAGAGTACAGTAAAGATTTTATAAAAGATAAAACCTTAGTGTTAACTACAACTAATGGTACCAAGCTTTTACAAATGGCATTAGATAATAAGGCCAGTACAATTATTACAGGCTCTTTCCCCAACCTATCTGCTGTTTGTACTTTTTTAATTAATGAAAATAAAAATGTAGTGCTTGGTTGTGCTGGTTGGAAGGATAGATTTAATTTAGAAGATACCCTATTTGCTGGTGCGGTTATTGCAAAAATAAAAGAAAGCTTTACCATACATTGCGATAGTAGCCTTACTGCAGAATTATTGTACAATCAACATAAAGATAATTTAATTGATTTTGCATCAACCCTTACCCACTATCACCGCTTAGTAGAACGCTTTGGCTTAATAGAGGACATTAAATTTTGCTTAACGCCCGATGGTGCAAATGTTTTGCCTTTGTACGAAAATGGAAAGTTAACGACAAACTAAAATAGTAAAAAAAGAGCTTAACAACACTTTTAACATTTTTAAATACTACTATTAATGGTTTATTTTGTAGGGTAATTTCTCCACAAACTTCCCATCTACTCTCCAAATACCAAAAGTTTTACGTTACTTTTGCAAATTGCCTTTTTCCGAACGGCTATTCGTACGTTTAAGCAAAACAATCTTAAAAATCTTACATCTAAAATCGCAGATCTTTTGGCTTTATCGCATTTAATAAAATATGTTTACAACAACGGTTCCGATGAGGTTATACGCCGTGGAAAAAAAATTCATTCAAGTGGTTTTGTAGAGTTGGTAGAGCATGATCAATTAATGAACAGTGTTGTATTTAGAGTAAAAGATGATAGCTATGCTACGTTTTATAAAGTGTATATTCAAAAATACACTGACCCTAAAATAATGACGTTACGTTGTGCTTGCCCTTACAACCTTAGCGATATTTGTAGGCACGAAGCCGGTGCTCTATTGCGTTTGCAAGAAATGGTAGATAAAAATATGTTGGGCAATACTAACATACAATACAACCAACGCCATACGGTTGCCAAAATGAAGATGATAGAGTTAAAAATGATTAAGCTATTATCATCCCCAGGTATATACAGCGAAGCCGAAAATATTTTACGGCAGTCAAAGGCCACAATTTTAAAAGCAAAAGATGAACGAGTAGAGGCAGAATTAGAAGTTAATGGTGAAACTTTTCCGCTGGTAATTCAAAAAAATGATGAACGAAATTTTGATACCTCTTGTAAATGTCACGAAGCCGAACACCCGTTGTGTGAGCATAAGGTAATGTTATTTTTGCAATTGTTAAACGCATTTGGTCCTACTTATTTTGATAGTATTCGTAATTGGGATAAGGAAAAAAATAAGTTATTACAAATATATGGGTACTCTTTAACAGATGATTTAAAAGGAAAATTTGAATTTATTTATAAAGAAGGTAAGCCCTTTTTAAAAGTGTTAGATACTAGTATTAAAAGGGTGGTAACTACTTTTATTGCTAGGCCTGAGCCAGAACTGATTTTTAAAACAAATTTACCAGAGCAGAAACTACAGGAGGAGGCGGCAGTTGCAGAAAAAAAAATAGGTATTGTTTTTAATTTTAGTACTGCACAATTTCCAAATTTTAGTGTAGATATTGTTGCTGGCGAACCCAACCACAGTAGAGAAAAATTTATTGGGAAAGTGGAAAAATTAGATCTTACAAAATTTGTATCAACCGATGTTTTTGATGAGGATGATAAACAGCTTTTACAACAAGTACGTAAATTGCAAACGGCTGATGTAAATAAATATTTAGATAGAAACTCCCCATTTAGTGGCATTTGGGAAAATATAATTACTACCGATACAGATGAGCTACCAGAGGAAACAAAGTTTTTAATAGCGGAATATCTTCACCCAAAACTTAAAAAAACATTTGAGGAACAAGCAAGTAATCACTTTATTTTTTATCTCCCCCAAAAAAAAGTTTTTAAAACAGAGCATTTAAAGGAGATAGAAGTTAGCGACAAGCATATTTCTCCAATATTTAAAGTAGAGGCTAAAAACAATCATTTTGAAATTGTATGTATGGTAAAAGTGGGTAACACCACCATACCTTTTAGCGATAATGAGTGCGAAAGCAGTCTATTATTTTTATACGATAAAATTTTATACACTTGGCAAAAGTTAGAAGATATACAACAAGCCGAAAAATTTTTAAAAGAAGGGAATATTAAATTAAGTAAGGCTAATTGGGCAGAAAAAATGCAAAAAAATATTTTGCCCTTAGTTAAAGATTATCAAGTAGAGTTTGATAAAAGTTTAGTTAAAGAAATAAAAGATACAGAGCCTGAGATTAAGGTTTTATTGCAAGAAAAAGGAGATTACTTATTATTTCAACCTATATATAGTTACAAAGGTTTTGAAACCAAAGCCAATGATAAAAACACCATTACTTTACCAGATGATGATAAAATTTTAATCATTCACCGTAATAAAGAAATTGAAAAAATTTTTATAAAAAAATTAGAAGCTCTTCACTCCTCATTTGTATATGATGATGATAAAGCTAGTCTTATATTAAAAGGTGCCGATGTATTAAAAAATAACTGGTTTTTTTTATTTGTAGATGCTATGAAGGATATGAAAACTCCGATATATGGGTTTGAGGCTTTGAAAAATTTTAAATTTAATATGGCTAAGCCTAGTACACACATACATGTAAGTAGTGGGCTAGACTGGTTTGATGCAAAAGTTGAAATTGAATTTGGAGAGCAACGAGTAGGAATAGACGATATTAAAAAAGCATTGCTTAATAAACAATCGTTTGTACAATTAGGCGATGGCACATTAGGTATTTTACCAGATGAATGGCTAAAGCGATATTCGCTTTTGTTTAAAGTAGGCGATGGACGTAGTAATCAATTACGGTTATCAAAATATCACATGAGTGTGATAGATGATTTGTATGAAAATAGAGATGAGACTGAACTGAGTTTTGAGTTAGATGAAAAATTTGAACGCCTTAGAGAGTTTAAAAACATACCAGAAATTGCAGCCCCCGAAACATTACAACCTATTCTTAGGCCATATCAAACATCGGGTTATCAATGGTTAAGTTATTTAAATGATGTAGGCTGGGGAGGCATTTTAGCCGATGATATGGGTTTGGGTAAAACCATACAGGCCCTTACTATGTTACATTACTATAAAAGTAGTACAGGCGGTTTAAAAGCCATTGTTGTTTGCCCAACCACACTTATTTACAATTGGAAAAACGAGGTAGAAAAATTTACCCCATCGCTTACTTGGCATATACACCATGGTAGTTTGCGTAGCCGCAATCCTGAGGATTTACAAAAAAACAATGTTATTATTACCACATATGGCACACTGCGTAGTGATATACAAGTATTGCTAAAAATTAATTTTGATTATATTATTTTAGATGAAAGCCAAGCTATAAAAAATCCTTCCTCTAAAGTAACCAAAGCGGCTTGTTTAATGAATGCAAAAAACAGGTTATGCATGAGTGGTACGCCGTTACAAAACAATACATTTGATATTTTTGCACAAATGAATTTTTTAAACCCTGGCCTATTAGGTAATATGGAGTTTTTTAGAAATGAGTTTGCCACACCTATTGATAAATTTGGAGAGCAAGATCAAAAAGAGCATTTACGTAAATTATTATATCCTTTTATTTTACGCCGGACCAAAGAGCAAGTAGCAAAAGACTTACCCGAAAAAACAGAAACCATTTTATTTTGCGAAATGGAAAAAGAACAGCGTAAAATTTACGATGCATACAGAAACAGTTATAGAGATAAAATTTTAGGTGTTATTGATGAGCAAGGTATTCAAAAAAGCCAGTTAACTATTTTGCAAGGCTTAATGAAGCTTAGGCAAATTTGCGATAGCCCAGCCATATTAAATGAGGAAGAAAAATACCCGAATGAATCTATTAAGTTAGATGAGTTAACTAGAGAAATTACTGAAAATATTGGCGATCATAAAGCCTTAATATTTTCCCAATTTTTAGGTATGTTGGCTTTAATTAAACAAAAACTAATTGAGCATAGTATTCCGTTTGAATATTTTGATGGAAGCACAAGTGCCCCAGACAGAGAAAAAGCTATTCAAAATTTTCAAAACAATGATGAGTGTAGAGTATTTTTAATTTCGTTAAAAGCTGGTGGTGTTGGTTTAAATTTAACTGCTGCCGATTATGTATATATTGTTGATCCTTGGTGGAACCCTGCCGTGGAGCAACAAGCTATTGACCGTACACACCGTATAGGGCAAACAAAAAATATTTTTGCTTACCGTATGATTTGTATTGATACTATTGAAGATAAAATTTTACAATTACAAGAGCGTAAAAAAACACTAGCAAAAGAATTAATTGCAGATGATAGTAGCTTTGTAAAAGCATTAAGTAAGGCTGATGTAGAGTATTTGTTTAGTTAGACTTTTACGAGCAAATAAAATCTTTCAATCGTTTAAACTCCTGGTTGTTTTAGATTTTAACATAGCATTGAATTTAAATATAACTACAAAAATAATTTTGCTCTTAAGACTGGTCAAGAAAAGTTTTGCTAAATTTTGAGTTAAGTAAATCCTGATAGGTAATAAGTTACTTTACCATGTGCATTTGCCAATTTTTGTGAAATTTACGATGCTTTTTATAATACTTAATGGGATAAATATCGGCTTTTTGAAAAAGCTTAGCTACTATTTTTTTAATTAAGTTAATCATAAAACGTAAATTTTTTGCCAAATTGGCTATTAAAAGTAAGTTAGTTAAAAGTAAACGTATCAATGCAAAACTTATTGTGTACACAGTTGTACTAGACATAACTAACTATAAATTCAATAAAATTTCTTTCCAATCTACCTATTCGGCAATGGCTTAGTGCAAAATATTATTATCAATTTGTACATTCGTAGTATAATTTATGTCTGCACTTTCTATAACTACCATACAAACCAATTTAATTTGGGAAGATAAAGCTGCTAATTTATATGCCCTTGAGCAAAAAATTAATAGTATACAAGACCCAACAGAAATTGTAGTGCTACCCGAAATGTTTAGCACTGGCTTTAGCATGCAGCCCAGCTTATTTGCCGAAACTATGGAGGGCGAAACCCTTAATTGGATGAAAAAAGTAAGCACCCAAAATAAAATTATTTTAATGGGCAGTATAATAATTGAGGAAGAGGGAAAGTATTATAACCGCCTAATTTGGATGTTGCCCAACGGTGAATATGGCTATTACGATAAACGGCATTTATTTGCTTTTGGGCAAGAAGATAAATTTTATAACGCAGGCAACAAGCGTTTTATAGCACAAGTAAAAGGGTTTAAAATTAATTTACAAGTTTGTTACGATTTACGTTTCCCTGTGTGGGCTAGGCAGCAAAATAAAAGTGGCGGAATGGAGTACGATGTACTAATCTATATTGCCAATTGGCCCGAAAAACGTAGCCATGCTTGGAAAACGTTACTTTGTGCAAGAGCAATAGAAAACCAATGTTACGTTGTTGGAGTAAACCGTGTAGGTACCGATGGTAATAATATTTACCACAGTGGTAATAGTTTAGTAATAGATCCTTTAGGGCAAGTGCTTTATCATACGCCCGATGATGAAGATGTAAACACCGTTACAATTTCAAAAGATTATTTAAATGAAGTAAGAGAAAAGTTTCCGTTTTGGAAAGATGGGGATGGGTTTAGTTTGATATAGTTTTTTGCTCCCGCCGATTACGGAGATGACGCAGGAAAAAATATAATCTATTTTACATTTATTTTATTTATTGTTATTTGCTTATTGTCTATTGCTTATTCCCTTTTATCATCTCCATTACCACTACCATTTTTTTATCTATCCCTTTTAGCAAGGCATCGTAGCTTGTAGGCACAACTACATCGGGCAATACACCTGTACCCGTTTTAGCTACATGATTATATTGTACTAATCTAAATAAAGGCAAGCGTACTCTTAGCCCCGTATTAGGCAATTTAATATCGGGTATTAAAATACCACTATTGCCATGCCAGCCACCACCTGTTTCTTCGCCCAGTAAAGTAATGCCTTGTTGGCCTTTAATAGCATTACAAAATAAAGAAGATGCTGAAAATGTTTGGCCATTGGTAAGTACATACAAATTTCCATTAAAATGATTATGTGTTTTAGGTTTATATAATTTACGCTCCCAATGCCCAAAATGAAAATTACCATCGCTCCCTTTTTTACTAAAAAAGAAAAGACCTAGATTGTTAAATAGCTTTCCCTTTACATATTTAGTATATGGCTTTAACGACCTAGCCACGGCATAGGCTGTATCTGCTATTTTAAACGATTTTTTGGATACATATTTGGTCAACAAGGTTGAAGCATTTATTTTTCCTCCCCCATTGCTTCTTATATCTAACACTACATTTTTAATATTTGCTTTTCGAATATATCTAAACGTTTGTCTAAAGAATTTACGCAGCCTCCCATTACTAAAGGTGTTTAATGTAACTATTGCAGTACTATTAATTGTATCAACCGCTAAAGATCGGGCTGTTAAAAACCTTTGTTGTTTTGATATTTTTTTTGGTTTGGCAAGTTGTGTTATTGTAGCTTTTTTTGTGGTATCTTTTATAAGTTCAAAAACAGGTAACCGTAGTTGCTTTAATTGCCCAGTACTATCAATATACTCAACATCATAATTTTTGCGTAAGCCATAAATATTACGATGATAATAAGGAAAGTTACCACTAAGCCTGATGTAGTTTATGTTATTAGCATAACCATCTTCGCTTAAATAATTAAACATATCAGCAATAAGGGAAGATGTTTTTTTGCCATTAATTGCAGTTACAATTATACCTCTTTTAAAAATGCTGTCTTTGCGGTTAAGGTTTGCGGTTACCGCTAATGTATCGTTCCAAACTTTAAAAAATAAAGGAAAACTAGGTAAGCGCTTATCTGCCACCCATTTATTGTACTCTTTACTCATTAAAAAACTTGTGTGTCCACAATGTATATTACTTAATAGGGGTGCTAAAATTTTCCATCCGTATTGGTGCTCTGTCATACTATCCTTAATTGTTCCATAGTATTTATCAAAATAATAATCCATACTATCTTTAGTAGTATACCAATATAAAGCAGGGTGATTTTGCTGTAAAATATTTCTTAATAAAGTATAATCTTTTTGTAATTGTTGTTTAGGATAATTTTTATTGGGGTTGTAGTTTTGGGTAACCTTACAAGAGGAAAAAAAAATAATAGTGCAACAAATAAATAAAATAGTACGCCATCTAAATTGAACGACGTATAAATGCATATTACCAAAAAAATTAATCATGTATTTTATTTCAAATGATTCCACCCTTGTGCAACCAGCTCATGTTTATTACCACCTCTTGTTATAATATTTTTACCCTCACTAGCTTCGGTTATGTAGCCAATAACGCTTAGCCCATTGTTTTCATTTATTTTTTCGTAATCTGCTTGGCTTATGGTAAATAGCAGTTCATAATCTTCCCCACCACTTAATGCACAGGCTGTAGGATCTAGCTCAAGCTTATAGGCAAAGTCTTTCATATCCTCATTAAAAGGTATTTTTTCTTCGTGTAGTACACAGCCCACATTACTTTGTTTGCAAATATGCAACAACTCACTACTAAGCCCATCGCTAATATCCATCATACTTGTAGGCATAATGTTATGCTCTGCAAAATAGTCAACTACATCTTTGCGGGCTTCTGGTTTTAGCATACGCCCTACAATGTACGTTTGGTTTTCAAGATCGGGTTGTGCACCTGTTTGTTCAAAAATCTTTCTTTCTCTTTCCAAAATGGTTAAGCCTAAAAATGCTGCGCCCAAATCGCCACTTACACAAATTAAATCGTTTGGTTTTGCACCATCTCTTTTTACAAATTTATTTTGTGCTACCTCGCCAATAGCTGTAACGCTTATTACAAAACCCCGTTGAGATGTTGTGGTGTCTCCACCCACTAAATCCACATTATATTTTTCACAAGCAGCATATACACCCTCATAAAATTCATCCAAAGCTTCTACACTAAATTTATTACTAATAGCAATGCTTAACACAATTTGTGTGGGCGTAGCATTCATGGCATAAATATCGCTAATGTTTACCACTACACTTTTATAGCCTAGGTGTTTTAGCGGTGTGTAGCTTAAATCAAAATGAATGCCTTCTATCAATAAATCGGTACTAATAACAGTTTGCATACCCCCATGGTCTATTACTGCCGCATCGTCCCCAATAGATAAAATGGTTGACGATTGTTTTATTTCGTTATTTTTAGTAAGACGGTCTATTAAACCAAACTCTCCAAGAGAGGCTATTTCTGTACGTTGATTACTCATTTTCTATGCTAACTAATTAAAGAAATTTTTGCAAAGATACTATTCCATTTTTTATACATAGTAGGTTGGTTAAAGTTGAATAAACAATGTGTAAATTTGAAAATGGAAAGAAAAGAATTTTTAAAAACAGCTTTACTAGTTAATGCAGCAATTATAGCTAAGCCTTTATTGGCAATGGCAAAAGGGTTTGTAATTGCCGATTTTCCATTATCTAACAATAATGTTACCTACTATAAAAAATCCGATGCCCCTTACGATTTATTACGTAAAGGATTTAATAAACGAATAGAAAAATTTCCTCAAATTATTGCATTGTGTAGCACTAAAGAGGGTGTAGCACAAGCCGTAAAATATGCCGTTGCAAATAAACTACCCATTGCTATAAAAAGTGGGGGTCATTGTATGGAAGGTTTTAGTAGCAACAATGGGGGTATGGTAATTAATCTTTCTTTATTAAACAAGTTGGAATGGGTAGAAGATTTTGTGGTGAAGGTTGGACCAGGTTGCACCCTAGCTAACTTATATAATAACATTTTACCTAAGCAAAAAATACTACCAGGCGGTAGTTGTGCTGGGGTTGGTATTAGTGGTTTAGTAACGGGTGGTGGATATGGATTAATGAGCCGCTTGTTTGGATTAACTTGTGATAGTTTACAAGAAGTAACCATGATAGATGGTAAGGGTAATAGCGTAAATAGTAAAGATAACCCCGAGCTATTGTGGGCCTGCAAAGGTGGTGGTAGTGGCAACTTTGGTATTGTAACTGAATTAAAATTCAAGCTACATACTGCACCTAAAACTATGCAAAGTGTTCGCTTTAAAACAAAAAATGCAACTGCACAAAAAGCCAAACAAATTTTTAAAACCTGGTTTGAAGAAAGTAAATTATTGCCTAATCATTGTTTTAGCGCTTGCCTATTAAATGGCAAAACGGTGTATATTTTACTAACCAACACCAGTAAAACAACAGCTGCGGTACAACGTTTCATTAATACCCTTTCGGCAGCTAGCCAAACTACGAGTAAAACGGCAGCACAGCCTTTGGCCACTGCATTAAAAACGTATTATGGTAGGCAAGCCCCAATGAATTTTAAAAATGCTTCTGCAGGTTTGTACAAAAGCTTTAACGAAATTGAACCTTTTATAGAAGAGGTGCTACAAAAAGTAATTAATACACCTGGAATGATTTACCAAGTAAATACCGTTGGCGGCGCTGTACAAAATGCCGAGTTTGAAAAAACAAGCTGTTTTGCACATAGAAGTTATTTTTATTTTAGTGAGTTACAAGCCTATTGGGAAACGCCTACACAAGGCAATAAATTAATGGCTAGGTTTGAGGAGGTGCAACAACTTTTCAGCAAAAACAATATTACTGCACAATACAGAAACTACCCCGATGTAAATTTTAAAAATAGTTTACAATTGTACTATGGTACTAATTTAGAACGATTAAAGGCTGTAAAGAAAACGTATGATCCAAATAATGTACTACAGCATGAGCAAAGTATTTGAGGAACTATTAATGAGGTTGATTTATCAACTATTTTTAATCTGGGTTCATTCTTTTTTGATTAATCCCTAAAAAAACCGTAATTCGTATTTAATTAATAATCAGCTATTGCAACTATCTATCATCATAGTAAATTATAATGTAAAATACTTTTTAGAACAATGTTTACAATCGGTTTTGCTAGCTACTAAAAATTGCACAGCAGAAATTTTTGTTGTTGATAATAATTCCACTGATGGTAGCAAGCAATTTTTAGAGCCTCTTTTTAAAGAAGTACATTTTATATGGTTACCTAAAAATATTGGCTTTGCTAAAGCAAATAATATTGCCTTAACAAAAACAAGTGGAGACTATATTCTTTTTTTAAACCCCGATACCATTGTTGCTGAAGATAGTTTTGAAAAAACAATTGCTTTTTTACAAAACAATACCGCTATTGGCGCATTAGGTGTAAAAATGATTGACGGAAGTGGACAGTTTTTAAAAGAAAGTAAAAGAGCTTTTCCATCGCCAAGTATATCGTTATTCAAAATTTTAGGCTTAGCCAATCTTTTTCCTAAGTCAAAATTATTTGCAAAATATCATATGGGGCATTTATCCGTAAATGAAAATAATGAAGTAGATGTTTTAGCGGGGGCCTTTATGCTTGTGCCAAAAGTAGTATTAAATGTTGTTGGTAGCTTTGATGAAGCTTTTTTTATGTATGGAGAAGATGTTGATTTAAGTTATCGGATTCAAAAAGCAGGATATAAAAATTATTATTTTGCCAAAACTACTATTCTTCATTTTAAAGGAGAGAGTACAAAAAAAGGTAGTTTAAATTACGTAAGCTTATTTTATAAAGCAATGAATTTGTTTGTACACAAGCATTATAAAAGCGGCAATGCTGCAGTATTTACTTTTCTAATTAATATTGGCATTTGGTTTAGGGCTTCCTTAGCAACGCTTACAAGTGTTTTTAAAGTTGATAAAAAAACATTTATTAAAGACAAAGATAATTTTATTATTTCCGACGAAGTAAATTATACCAAAGTAGTAGAAATATTAAGTGTACATAACGAAAGTGTTATGGATAGAGTAAATATTTTTAACAACGATAAAAAAAATACCATAAACGATATTAGTACAATTCAATCCTACTTAAAAAGAGATACAGCAGTTGTTTTTTGTCAAAATCATTTATCGGTTTCAAAAATTATTCAATTGGTACAGCAGTTCCCTGTAGGTATTGTTAAACGATTTCATTTAGCAAATACAAAAAGTATTGTAAGCAGCCATAGTAAAGATGGTAGAGGAGATAGCATTGGATTATAAAATCTTTTGCAAATTAAATTCATGTTGATTTATAAAAATAAAGTGCTCTTTTTTCTCCAATAATTTTGCCAAATATTCTTGCTCGGTTTGGCCGGGAGTTGGCACAAGTACTGCTTTTTTTTCTAGTACTTCTAAATCCATAATGGTGCTATAGCCGCTTCTACTAATAATTAAGGAAGATTGTAGCATTACCCTATTTAATTCGTCCGTTGCCAAAAAGTTACAGATTACTACGTTTGGTTGTGAGCAATTAAGTATAGACTTATGTTGAGGCAACCCTCTAACCAAAATAATATTTTTAGTGGTATTTTTTAGTTGAGCTAAAATAATATTTTCAAAAATAGTTCGTTGTGGCTCTGGACCGCTTAAAATAATAGCTGCGTCATAAATAACAGGCATTTCTTTACGGATAAATCTAGTTAGTGGGTTTATATACTTTACCGGAATTGTTGGTTCTATTTTTGGATGAGATAAATCACCTGCTAAATTATTTTCCCCTTCATAATCGGGTACCCAACATTCGGTAAATTTATTTATAAACTTGTAGTGTAATTTTTGTAAGTGCCTTTCTATAAAACTAAAATTAGCCTTTATGGTAAGTTGGTGGGTAAGGTAAATTGATTTTATTTGTTTGGAATATAGTCCTGGTCTGTTATCCGAAATAATTAATTCAATATTGTATTGCTCAATTATTTGCTGCAACCATTTCTTTTCCTTTTTTATACAACGGGCAATTTTGGGCAATTGAGTAATTAATTTTATCCATAGGCCTACTTTAGTTTTACTATAGGTGATATTATACCCATCAATAGGTAAAAAAGTTAGTTGAGGAAATTCATTTTTAAGCAATGCCTCGGTAAACTTGCTTGCAGCAATTAACACAGTATAATTTAACTTAATGAGCTCTTCAATAATAGGAATACAACGGGTAGCATGGCCTAGTCCCCAATCTAGCGGAGCTACTAAAACACAGCTTTTGTTGCCTTTTATGTTAAAATTTTTTGGTAATTTCAAAACAATACAATAATTGTGTGTGAAAATAGTTTAATTTAGTAATTGAAAGAATTATGAAGCAATTAATTAAACTAACCTTAGTTCTAACTTTTATTATTAGCATTACAGCAATTGGCTGTTCGTCATCTAAAAAAAGCCAATGTGGTTGCCCTAATAAGCAAGGTATGGTAGGGTACTAATTTACTACGTGTATGAACCGACAATCTAACAGAGATTTATTGGTTTTATTTAATCAAACAATAATGTCGTCACAAGCTATTGAGCAAGAGGTGGAATTATTGAATACCCTTTTGGGTAACGTGGAGCGACTTGAAAACTTAGTTGCTGCACACGAATTAATAAATATAAACAAATATCGTGTTATTAATAAGTCGTTAACATTGCGTACTTATTTTAGAGAGCGAAAAGATAAGCCCTTTGTATTTTTAAGTTGTAAAAATTAGTTTAGGTTATTTCAGTTTTTCCAACGCACTTTTCAACATTCCTAACATTTCGTCTATTTCTTCTTTTTTGCAAGTGCCCACACTAAGCCTATACCAGTTACTACTTCGGCTAGCGCCAAAAGCGTAGAAAGGCACAATCGCTATTTTAGCCTCGTTTAAAATGTAACTCGTAACATCACTTTGGGCTTCTAACACAGTGCCATTGGGCATTTTTTTACCCACCATATTTATTTGTATGGTTAAATAAATTGCGGCTTGTGGAGTTATGGCATCCACATCAAACCCTTGTACTTTTAATTGTTGAAAACCTACATAAATTCGTTGTAAACGCTCTTCAATTTCGGCTTTAAATGTAGTAAAGTAGTTATCTATATGTTCCGTTTGTACAAGGTAGTTTGCTGTTGCTTTTTGCTCTGCCATTGGGGCCCAAGCGCCTACATGGCTGTTAATTGCTTTCATCTTATTAATAACATTAGCAGGGCCCATTGCCCAACCCACTCGTACCCCTGTAGCGGCAAATGCTTTGCTTATACCATCAATAAAAATGGTGTACTCCTTCATTTTAGGATTAATGCTTACAGGATTGTAATGCTCGGTATCGCCAAAAGTAAGTGCCCAATAAATTTGGTCAAACATTACATACAGCTTCTTTTCATAATCGCCTCTGCCTTCATTTTCGGTAATAACTAAATTGCAAATAGCGGTTAACTCTTCTTTTGAAAAGGTTGTACCAGTTGGGTTTAACGGACTGCACAAGGCTAGTAAAGATGCACCTTTTATATGTTCGGCAATTTCAATAGCAGTGGGCATAAAGTTATTTTCAAACTTACTTTCTATAACAACATGCGCTGCCTCGGTAAAATGTACATAGTGATTATTATTCCAACTAGGTACTGCATAAATAATTTTATCTCCTTTATCTACTACGGCTCTAAATACACTATAAATTAATGGACGACCACCTGCAGCAATTAAAATTTCGTTGGTGTCATAATGTATATGCTCTCTATCTAAAATAAAACTAGAAACGGCCTGGCGTAATTCTAAACTTCCTTCTGCTGGCGGATAGGTAGTAAAACCTTCTTTAAAAGATTGTATTATTTCGTTTTCAAAAACCTGTGGTATTCGAAAAATTGAAGAATCAAAATCGCCAATTGTAAAATTATAAATTTTATTCCCTTGCTTAATTTTTTCTTTAATTTCTGCCCCTAATTTTACAATTTCACTACCAATTAAGGTTTCGGCTAATTGGCTTAATTTACTTGAACTCATACGTAGTTATTAAGGGGTAAAAGTAGGTGTTTTTTTTGAGCAGTAAATGTTAGGTACAAGTACAGACTTACATCGTAAATTTTTTTACCTTACAAAACAAATAAAATATTTTATTTATATTTTATCACTTACTCCCTTCAAATTTTAGTATTACAGAATTTATACAATATCTTAATCCTGTTGGCGGCGGGCCATCTTCAAACACATGCCCTAAATGGCCTTTACATTTACCACAAACTACTTCTGTACGTTTCATACCATGTGTATTATCTGGCAAATAAATAATACTCCCTTTTGTTATGGGTTCAAAAAAACTTGGCCACCCACAACTACTTTCAAATTTGCCATTACTTTTAAATAATGGATTACTACAAGCTATGCAGTAGTAGGCTCCTACTTCTTTATGCTCATTATATTTTCCGGTAAACGCTCTCTCCGTTCCTTTATTACGAGATATTTCATAAACCTCTTCTGGCAATATTTTTTTCCACTCTTGGTCTGTTTTGGGCAAATTAGTAGTATCTACCGCTATACTTTTTTCTTCCATACTTGTTTTATTTATAGATTTTTTTGGGCTACAAGCCACAAATAGTGTTACAAAAATAAAAAGATATTTATACATAGTATTTAAACAATAGTTTAGATGTAAAGTTATTTACGTAATTACATAATTAAATAGTTTTTAAATATTTGGTTAAATTGTTAAACAAATTATAAAATCCAATTTGTATTTTTGCTATCTTCATAACGTAAGTAGTATATAGATATATATGTTTAATTTAATTCTTTTTGGCCCTCCTGGAAGTGGTAAAGGCACACAGAGCGAAAAGCTAATTGCAAAGTATGGGCTTAACCATTTAAGCACAGGCGATTTACTACGCAGTGAAATAGCTGCTAAAACTCCACTAGGTTTAGAGGCTAAAAATATTATGGATAAAGGGCAATTAGTGCCTGATGAAGTAGTAATTGGTATGATAAGTTCTGCATTGGATGCTAACCCAACTGCCAAAGGTTTTTTGTTTGATGGTTTTCCTAGAACGGGTGCACAAGCACAAGCTTTAGATAATTTATTAGAACTAAAAGAAGCTAGTATAAATGTAATGTTAGCCTTAGATGTTAGCGAAAAGGAATTAGTAAAACGTTTATTAAAACGTGGCGAAACAAGTGGTAGAAGTGATGATACCAATGAGCATGTTATTAGAGCAAGGATTACAGAGTACCACAATAAAACAGCAATTGTTGCAGAGTATTACAGGCAGTTTAATAAAGTAGTTTTGATAAAAGGTGAGGGGTCAGTTGATGATATTTTTGCCGCTCTTAGTAAAGAAATAGATGAACGAAATAAAGAATAAATAACTCTACATCCTGCCTAAAAAGCAGGATTTTTTTATGCAAGACTTAGCCAACCAAAAAATTATTTTAGAAAATAATAGCGTACAGTTAGTACCACTCAACCTTGAGCATACAACTGAATGTATACACTACGCTTTAACCGAACCAACTATTTGGCAGTACAGTATGGTAAACCCAGGCGGTAGTGCCTCGCCTATGGAAAGATACATTGCTTTTGCAATAAATGAAAGAATAGAAAATAAAGGCTATCCCTTTATAGTTATAGACAAAACTACCAATCAGCTGGCTGGCTGCACTCGTTTTTACGATATTGATTTTAATAACAAAGCCGCTTCAATTGGCTATACTTGGTACGCGAAAAAATTTCAACGTACTGGCTTAAACCGCCATTGCAAGCTATTACTACTCACCCATGCTTTTGAAGTATGGAATTTAGAAAGAGTAGAATTTAGGGCCGATATTAATAATACAGCCTCTATTAATGCCATGAAAAATATTGGTTGCATTGAAGAAGGAGTTTTACGTAACCATGCCAATATAGAAAATGGTAGACGAACATCCATTATTTTAAGCATATTAAAAGATGAATGGTTTGGCGGTGTTAAAGAAAATTTAGTAAAGAAGATTTATTGAGCATTCCCTTTGTAGCTTTGCCAAAACGTTTTTTGCATATGAATAAATTGGGGAACTACATTACGGGTAATTGGATTAATGGTGATGGTGATGGGCAACTTTTATACAATGCTGTAACTGGCGAACCTATTTTTAGTACCACTACAAAAGGCTTAGATTTTAAAGCCATGTTAGATTATGGCAGAACTGTTGGTAACCCTGCGTTACGCAAAATGACTTTTCATGCAAGAGGAAATATGCTAAAAGCATTGGCCTTGCATTTACAAAAACATTTACCTACGTTTTACGAAATAAGTTATAAAACTGGTGCCACAAAAGCCGATAGCTGGGTAGATATTGAAGGAGGTATAGGTAACTTATTTGCAAACGCCTCTTTACGAAGAAAATTTCCTGACGATGTAATTTGTATTGATGGTGAAAGCCACAACCTTAGCAAGAATAATACCTTTATGGGCACACATATTTTAAGCCCTAAAGAAGGTGTGGCAGTACATATAAACGCCTTTAATTTTCCGGTATGGGGTATGTTAGAAAAAATTGCAGTTAATTTATTGGCTGGTATGCCTGCTATTGTAAAGCCTGCAAGCGTAACCAGTTATTTAACAGAAGCTGTAGTTAAAGAAATTATAGCAAGCAACATTTTACCCAAAGGTGCTTTACAATTAATTTGTGGTAGTGCTGGCGATTTGTTGAACCATGTTACCAGTCAAGACGTAGTAACGTTTACAGGTAGTGCAACAACGGGGTTATTATTAAAATCTAACAAAAACATTTTAGAAAATAATACACCCTTTACCGTAGAGGCAGATAGTTTAAACTGTATAGTATTGGCAGATGATGTAACACCAGCTATGCCAGAGTGGGATATTTTTATAAAAGAAATTCGAAAAGAAATGACGCTTAAAGCTGGGCAACGTTGCACCGGTATTAGACGAATTTTTGTACCTCAAAACAAAATGGAAGATGTACAAATAGCCTTAGGTAAAGCATTGAGCCAAACCGTAATTGGTAATCCATTAAATTCAACAGTAAGAATGGGTAGCCTTGCAGGCGAAATACAACGTAACGAAGTAAAGGAACAAGTACAAAAACTATTAGCATCTTCACAACTAATTTATGGTAGTTTGGATAGTGTAGAAGTGGTAGATGCAGATGCATTGAAGGGTGCATTTATAAGCCCTCTTTTATTATTAAACCAAAACCCATTTAATAGTTTTGAGCCTCATAATATTGAAGCCTTTGGCCCAGTTAGTACATTAATGCCGTACACGACTATAGATGACGCTATTGCCTTAAGTAAGTTAGGTAAGGGTAGTTTAGTAAGTACTATTGTAACAGCCAGTGCAAAAATTGCAAGGCAGTATGTTGTAGGTGCTGCAACACATCATGGTCGAATTTTAATTTTAAATAACGAATGTGCTAAAGAAAGTACTGGACATGGTAGTCCTTTACCCTTACTTACACATGGTGGCCCAGGCAGGGCAGGTGGCGGAGAGGAAATGGGAGGTATACGTGGTGTTAAGCATTATTTACAACGTACTGCAATACAAGGAAGCCCCACAACCCTAACAGAAGTTACACAAGTGTATCAACCTAATGCAAAAGGAAAAGATGGAGGTAAACATCCATTTAAAAAATATTTTGAAGAGCTTGAAATTGGTGAGCAGATTATTACCGAAAAAAGAATCATCACAAGCGAAGACATAGATAAATTTGCAGACCTAAGTGGCGATAAATTTTATGCCCATTTAAAAGAAACCAATTTTGACGGCACTATGTTTACCCACCAAGTGGCGCACGGCTATTTTATTATGAGTATTGCTGCTGGGTTGTTTGTAGATAGTTTTGAAAAAAACCCGGTACTCTTAAATTATGGGATAGATGAATTGCGTTTTACAAAACCTGTTTACCCTGGAGCTGAAGTTTACATTCGTTTTACTTGTAAAGAAAAATTACCCAATGATAAACGCATTATAGAAAACCC
The DNA here is from genome assembly GCA_903837525.1 of uncultured Bacteroidota bacterium. GTDB lineage: Bacteria > Bacteroidota > Bacteroidia > Chitinophagales > Chitinophagaceae > Ferruginibacter. Next base: position 56,316 of record CAILUU010000005.1, read on the forward strand.
CGAAGATTTTAAAAGAGGAGATGATATTGAAAAAGGAATAGTAAAATGGCTAGTAGAATTTTTGGATGAAACCGATGAAATTACTGGTGTAGCAACAATACTGACGATGGTAGAAAAAAAATAACTGATATAACAAGAAGAGTACCTGCCTTAAGACAAATGCTTTCCTGAATTTACCTTAAACAGAACTTGTTGCTTTATTCTACCAGTATTTTTTGAACATCTACTTTATTTTCACTTATTACCCTCACCATATATTGCCCGGGTGCCAATAAAGTAGCAATATATATACTAATGCTTCCCATAAAGTTTGTTGTATTGCTATACACCACCTGCCCAATGGTATTAATAATTTCTGTTTGTAGATATTACAAACTTTCTAGAGTGCATTTTTTGGTTATAAATGATATAAAAAAAATATTCAATATTCATTATTTTTCTTTTTTTATTGGTAGAAAGATAATTTTTAAACAGCATTCCAATTACGTTAAAGCCTAAATTTGTAATCTAAATAATTTACAATGGATCAAGCGTATGTAAAATCAGAAACTCATCAAGGCATTACAACAATCGAATTTTTTCATCCGCAAAGTAATAGCTTGCCAGGTAAAATTTTAGAAGAACTAGCCAAAGAAATTGACATTGCTGGTACCCATAACGAAACCAATGTTATTATTTTAAAAAGCGCTGGCGACAAAACATTTTGTAGCGGTGCAAGTTTTGATGAATTAATGGCTATAAAAAACGAAACCGAAGGATTACAGTTTTTTAGTGGCTTTGCCCATGTAATAAACGCCATGCGTAAATGCCCTAAACTAATTATTGGGCGTATACAAGGTAAATGTGTTGGAGGAGGCGTGGGCCTTGCCGCTTCGGTTGATTATGCCATTGCTACTAATAAAGCCGATGTTAAATTAAGTGAGCTAGCGGTTGGTATTGGCCCTTTTGTAGTAGGCCCTGCGGTAGAGCGTAAAATTGGTACTGCCGCTTTTAGTGCACTAGCTATTGATGCTACCATGTGGCGTAATAGCGATTGGGCAATGCTTAAAGGGTTATTTAGCGAAGTGCATGAAAGTATTGAAAATATGGATGAGGCTATTTTTAAATTATCAAACACTTTAGCCAACTCATCTCCTCAAGCAATGGCCGAAATGAAAAAAATATTTTGGAAAGATACTGCACATTGGGATGACCTTTTAATTGAAAGAGCAAAAATTAGCGGCAAATTAGTTTTAAGCGATTTTACAAAACAAGCCATCGAAAAATTTAAGAAAAAATAATCCTTATTCATTTTTCTCTTCAAAACCTATATGGATATAGAATTGTTATCGTATCTTTGAAAAACTATGAAAAAGTTATTTGCTTTACTTTTAATAACAGTATTTGTAAGCAGTTCGTTTGTAAAACTTTATAAAGATTTTACAAATGACTGTAGCATCTCTTTTTCATTATACGATACCGAAGATGATAATGAGGAAAAAGAAATTGAAAAAGACAACGACTTAAAGAAAGATAAAATTATTATTGATTTCTTAATTTCTTCTCCTTTGGGTTTATCAGAAACTCAAAAATTTTATATTACACATTTATATTTTCTGCCAACCCCCTACATCGCAGAAGACATAATTCCTCCAAATAAAGCATAGGCTTTACTTCTCTTTTGTGCCTTGTGCATATCTACATTATTTTATACTTTTTATTTATTATGACAAAGAAACGTTTATTTGCCAATGCTGGTAAAGATATACCTGCAGGTTTAGTAGTATTTTTAGTAGCACTTCCCCTTTGCTTAGGGATATCAATTGCTAGTGGAGCAACTCCATTTAGTGGTCTTATTGCTGGTATTGTTGGTGGTTTAGTTGTAGGGGCTTTAAGCAACTCTCCTTTAAGTGTAAGTGGTCCTGCTGCTGGGTTAGCAACATTAGTATCGGGTGCTATTTTAGCCATTGGCGGTATAGAGCATTTTGATATGTTTTTATGTGCAGTAGTTATTGCTGGTTTAATACAAATTAGCTTAGGTGCTTTAAAACTCGGTGGTATTGCTAACTACATACCTAGCAGTGTTATTAAAGGTATGCTTACTAGTATAGGTATTTTAATTATTGCCAAGCAAATACCACATGCTTTTGGAAAAGATAGAGATGATAAAGGCGTAATTACCGAACTTTTTGAGTATGGCAATGAAGATTGGCATGAATTATTAATCCCCTTACAAAATATTGAAATAGGTGTGTTTTTAGTTGCCATTTTATCAATTATAATAATGGTTTTGTGGGATAAATCTAGTCTAAAAAAGAAACTACCTTTTATACCTAGTGCTTTAGTGGCAGTTGTTTTTGCTGTTATACTTAATCAACTATGGATTAGTATGAGCAGCAAACTTCAAATAATAGAAAGCTCACATTTAGTAAATTTATCTATTGCAAAATCGCCAACCGAATTTTTAAGTTTTTTTACATTCCCCAACTTTAGTGGTTTTACAAATAGTACGGTAATTATGTATGGTTTTATTATTGCGATAATTGCAAGTTTAGAAACCTTGTTAAGTATTGAAGCCGTAGATAATTTAGATCCAGAAAGAAGAGTTACCAATACCAATAGAGAATTGTTTGCACAAGGAGTGGGCAATACAATCTCCGGCTTAATTGGTGGCTTACCCATTACTAGTGTTATTGTACGAAGTAGTGCCAATGTAAATGCTGGTGCAAAATCAAAATTATCTACTATTTTTCATGCTTCGTTACTACTAGTTAGTGTTATAGCAATTCCTTTTGTTTTAAATAAAATACCTTTAGCCGCTCTAGCCGCAATACTTATACTTACAGGATGGAAATTGGCTAAGCCTAAGGTATTTATTAATTTTTGGAAAGCAGGGAAATATCAGTTTATACCATTTATTGTAACCGTAGTGGTCATTATTGCTATCGATCTATTTAAAGTATTACCCATATTAAGCGGTAAAGGATTAATCATTGGGGTATTTGCAGGTATAATAGCTGCTATTGGAGCCATATTGCACGGCAACTTAAAAAATAGTTATTACTTCAACAAACAAAAGCATAAGGAAGGTGATGTAATAAAAATTAAACTTTCTGAAGAAGTATCTTTTTTAAACAAAGCCTCTATAAGAGAAACACTTGACCATATGCCTGAAAATTCATCGGTAATTATTGATGCTTCTAATAGTAATTATATTGACTTTGATGTATTAGAATTAATAAAAGAATTTAAAGATATAAAGGCACCATTAAAAAATATTAACTTAGAGTTATTAGGCTTTAAGGAAAAATATAACATTCATAACGAAACTAGCGTAACATCATCACAAAAAAAATAATGAAATAAATATGAAAGCGCATACTAAAGAAACACAAGCCAATTTAACACCCCGAATGGCATTAGAAATATTAAAAGAAGGAAATGATAGATTTTTAAAAAATTTAAAGAAACAAAGAAATTTATTAGACCAAGTAAACGATACTAGAAATGGTCAATGGCCTTTTGCAACCATATTAAGTTGTATTGATAGTAGAACAGGAGCCGAGTTAATTTTTGACCAAGGATTAGGCGATATATTTTCGGTACGAATAGCTGGCAATATTGTAAATACCGACATTATAGGCAGTATGGAATTTGCTTGTAAAATAGCAGGTTCAAAGTTAATAGTTGTATTGGGACATACAGGTTGTGGTGCTATAAAAGGAGCCTGTGACCATGTAGAAATGGGTAATTTAACTGAGTTACTTTCTAAAATACAACCTGCAGTATACCAAGAAAATAAGACAAAAAAAGATAGAACTTCTGGGAATGCAGTTTTTGTAGACAATGTAGCAACAATAAATGTAAAAAGAGCAGCAGAGCAAATTATTGAACGTAGCTATATACTAGAGCAGCTATTAGAAAGTGGTAAAATAGGAGTGGTAGGTGCAATGTATAATGTTCAAACTGGAAAAGTAAGTTTTTGTAAGGATGTCTTGTATATAAAAGATGAAAAAAACCCAAAATTTTCGTTGGACGATTTTAGAAGTTAAATCAAAAGAATATGTCAAATAAAATATTTGAGGAGCAGCATGTGCTGCATGAATTAAAACATTACTTACCTACTCAACAGGCGTTAAAAGATTTTATTCATCACAATTCTTTACATGCTTTTCAGCATATGAAGTTTTATGATGCTATTAATAAGGCAAGCAAAATTTTTGGTTTTCAGGTTAGTATAGAGCTTAAAGATTTTAGAGAATTATATAAAACTAAAAGAATAAGAGAAGATATTTTAGATAAAATAATTTCCGAAAAAAAAGGTAGTAATGTTGTAATAGAGTGGAAACAAAAATTGCTTAACGCCGAATACGATACTATTAACCAGCCTCGTGTTGGGCAATTGCGTAAATATTGGAAAGAGTATTTTTATATTGATTTAGATAATGAAGTGCATCCATTATTATTTAGAATTATTTGCAGTTTTTTAGACCAAGGTGTTGCTATAGAAAATTATCCTGTGGCTAATAAATCGTTTATAGAAAGCATTAAAGATATTGAGCAAAATAGTTTTGTAAGTTTTTTTAAAACAAAAAAAGTAAAAGAGCTTTTTTTAAGTGGAAATTATTCTATAGAATCTTTATTGCAACTAATTGTTGGTAAACAAGAATATTTTGAGCAGTATTTATTTGATCAAGCATTTGCACACCATGGTTGGAGTGGGTTTATAAGTGCGGTGGAAGATAATCCACAAACTTTATTAGACCCTAAAAAAATAAATTTAAACGAATTTATTGTTTTTGAATTATTGCTTGAGTTAGATGCACTTAATAATAAGTTAGGTAATAATTGGAAACCCATTGCAACTGTTACAAAAGAAACAGCAATTGATTTATTTGCCGATGCTCCAAAAAATGAATTAGCCAAAGTAATAGAGATATGGCAAGATGCTTTTGAATTTAGTTATTACGATACCGTAATGGCTGGAATTTTATTAGCTGGCGGAGAAGATGAGAATGAAAATAAAAAAAGCTTTGCTGCCATTTTTTGTATAGATGAAAGAGAATGTTCCATTCGTCGCCACATAGAAGCTACAGACAATACTTGTGTAACTTTTGGTGCACCAGGTTTTTTTGGTGTGGAGTTTTATTTTAAACAGCAAGACAATTTATTTTACGATAAACTTTGCCCTGCACCAGTTACACCTAAATTTTTAATTAAAGAATACGATGCAATCACAAACAAAAAAAGCGAACCCATTTATAGCAAAGATGCCCATGGTTTTTTAAGTGGTTTTTTATTAAGTATACCGTTTGGTTTTTGGGCATTTACAAAAAAAATACAGTTATTGTTTTTTCCTAAAATGAGTCCAGCCATCAGCGATGCTTATTCTCACATGGATAACCAATCTGTTTTAACCATAGAAAATAAAAATGCCAGTGATGTAGAAAATGGATTGCAAATTGGTTACACCATTGATGAAATGGTAGCCAGAGCCGAAGGTTTTTTACGTGGCATTGGGATGGTTAAAAATTTTGCACCTATTGTGTATGTTGTAGCACATGGTAGTAGTAGTGCAAATAATCCACACCATGGTGCACATGATTGTGGTGCTTGCAGCGGCAGGCCTGGTGCAACTAATGCAAGAGTAATGTCGTATATTTTAAATAATCAAAAAGTAAGAGAAGTGCTTGCTGCAAAAAGTATTAACATCCCATCATCAACACAATTTATTGGTGCAATGCATGATACTGCTGCAGATGTTATGGGTTATTATGATGCTACTATTTTAAACGATGTAAATAAAATTCAACATCAAAAAAATATACAATCGTTTGAAACAGCACTCGATTTAAATGCAAAAGAACGTAGCCGTCGTTTTGCATCTATCAATACAAAAAACGAATTACAACAAGTACGTAAAGCAATATTAAATCGCTCTGTTTCTTTATTTGAGCCGAGGCCAGAGCTTGGCCATGGTACAAATACTTTAGCCATTATTGGAAGAAGGGATATGACCAAAGGTTTGTTTTTAGATAGAAGAGCTTTTTTAAATAGTTACGATTACAGCACCGATCCCGATGGTGCCATATTAACCAATGTAATGAAACCTATTGGCTTAGTTTGTGGGGGTATTAATTTAGAATATTATTTTAGTAGGGTTGATAATATTAAAATGGGAGCAGGCACAAAGCTACCCCATAATGTAATGGGTTTGTTTGGTGTAGCCAATAGTAGCGATGGTGATTTACGCCCTGGCTTACCTTGGCAAATGATTGAAGTGCATGACCCAGTAAGATTATTAGTGATTGTAGAACATAAGCCTGAGGTTGTTTTAAAAGCCATTCAATCATCGGATGAAGTTTTTGAATGGTATAAAAATGAATGGGTACACATTGCGGCATTCCACCCTACAGAAAAATGTTTTTACTATTTTAAAAATGGCGTATTTGAAAAATATATGCCATTAACTAATGCATTAAATACCATTGATGATATGCAAGCTTTTATTGAAAGTGCAAAAGAAATGGAAACTAATCATATTGTACATGCTACTAAAGAAAATTTAGAAGTGCATTTGCTAAATTAATTTCCCTAACTCAAATGCGTTTTTAAAGAAAATTAAGTTTAAAGAAAATATAGAATGAACCAGCTTTTACCATTATTTATTGTGTTGCCTTTTATTGCATTTATATTCAATTTATTTTTTGCCAATAAAAAAGAAAAAGTAATTGCTGCTATTGCAGAAATTGGCACAAGCTTATACATTTTGTCTGCTATTAGCTTTGCAATTATGTGGTTTATTAATGGTTACACACCCATCAATCAAAAATTAATTACCTTATACAAAACCGATGGTTTTGAGTTTGTACTTAATTTTTATTACGATCATATCACAGCTGTATATAGTGTTGTAGGAGCTTTTTTGTTTTTCTTTGTAGCAAGGTTTAGCCGTTATTACATGCATAGAGATGAAGGGTTTAAACGTTTTTTTAATACCTTTTTATTTTTTCTATTAGGCTTTAATTTAATTATTTTTTCAGGCAATTTCGAAACCTTATTTATTGGATGGGAAGTTATTGGTTTATCTTCTTTTTTATTAATTGCCTTTTATCGCAACAGATATTTACCTGTAAAAAATGCGTATAAGGTTTTATCTATTTACAGATTAAGTGATATAGCTTTAATACTTGCTATGTGGATGTTGCATCATCTTACCCATCAAAATATTTCGTTTACACAATTGACAAAGGCCAGTGCAACTGCGGTAGAACATCAACATACAGGCATGGCATTGTTTATTGCATTAATGTTTGTGTTAGCAGCGGTAGCAAAGTCGGCACAGTTTCCTTTTACCACTTGGTTGCCAAGGGCAATGGAAGGACCAACAAGTAGCAGTGCAATTTTTTATGGTTCGTTAAGTGTTCATATTGGGGTGTTTGTATTGTTACGTACATACCCTTTTTGGCAAGATATTTTGTTAGTAAAGATTATTATTATTTGCGTTGGAGCAATTACCGCCATTGTTTCATCTTTAATTGCAAGAGTACAGCCAACTGTAAAAACCCAAATTGCCTATGCAAGTGCTGCACAAATTGGTATTATTTTTATTGAAGTAGCAGTCGGTTTGCATTGGTTAGCATTAATTCATTTTGCTGGTAATGCTTTTTTAAGAACATACCAATTATTGGTATCTCCTTCAGTATTAAATTATTTAGTGCATCATCAATATTTTCATCACACAGCCAACACTTCAACAGCCGATAACAAATTAAAAAACTCTATTTATACACTCAGTATTAAAGAGTGGAATATGGATAGCATTTTGCATAATTATCTTTGGATGCCGTTTAAATGGATTGGAAGGCAGGTAGGTTTTTTTGAAAATATTATTGGCAGAGTAATTATTATTGTATTAGGGCTTTTAGCAATTGCTGCTACATTTTTATATCCAATTATTTTTGAATCTATAAATATTTATTTGCCAATAGCTTTTATGTTAGCAGCTTTGCTTATAATTTTATGTTCATTTTCGTCTCGTAAATCCTCAAGAGTTGCATGGGGAAATTTATGGATAGCTCATGTATTTATTATTTGTGCTATTGTAAAAAATACAGGCGTATTAAATTGGCAACAAGTAGCTATGTATGCAAGTGGCGTTACGGTGGCAAGTATAGTAGGCTCAATTTGTTTGTATAAAATTAAAAAAATAGATAGCGATATTAGCCTCAATAATTATCATGGCTATGTGTACGAACAAAAGAATACAGCATTTATATTTTTATTATCTGCTTTGGGTTTGTTAGGCTTCCCTATTACAGCTGCTTTTATTGGCATAGATGTTTTTTTTACACATATAGGTGCTAATCAATATGCACTAATTGCGTTATTGGCCTTATCCTTTTTGTTCATTGAGTTAGCAGCTATACGAATTTACTTACGCATATTTTTAGGATTACACAAAAAATTAGATCATCCTGTAGCGTTTAGAAGTAGTTAACTAATTTACTGTCTTACATGAAAATATCTATCACCTTTTTTATTGTTTTTCTTTCGTTGCAATCTACTGCACAAAACGATAGACTAAATGATTATAATAATTTAGTTTGGCTGCAAAGTTTTAATACTATTGCAGGAAATAAAAAGTGGAGTATACATGCCGAGTACCAATGGCGGAGAGATAATGGCTTAAAAAATTGGCAACAAAGTTTACTACGAGTTGGTGCAAATTATAAAATAAGTGATAACGTAATTGTACATACTGGTTATGCTTGGGTTGAAACATTTTCGTATGGCAAATATCCTATTGCTAACAATGGTACTTTTCCAGAGCATAGAATTTATGAGCAATTAACCTTACGCCAACCGCTAAATAAATTTTTACTTACCCATCGATTTAGAGTGGAGCAACGCTGGCTTGGCAAAGTAAAAGCTGGTACAGATAGAGAAATAGAAGAATGGTTATTTCTTCATCGCTTTCGGTATCAATTTAGAACACAATATTCGTTAAACAAAAAAATGTATGCCGCTGTGGCAGATGAAATTTTTATTGGTGCTGGTAAAAATGTAGGGGTAAATATTTTTGACCAAAATAGATTGTTTTTATTAGTTGGGTATAAACTAAATAAAAATGTAAATATAGAAAGCGGTTACTTTAATCAAACTTTACAACAAGGAAAGCGTATAAATAACCAAACCATAATGCAACGAAATAATGGACTGCTAGTAAGTTGCATTACAAATTTTTAATTATTTTTTTTCTCACTAAAATATTCGTTTAATTTAATTGGGTTGCTTTTTTATTGTAATAAAATTGTAAAGTAGTTAACAATTAAGTAGTTATTTTGTTGTACTTTATTAATAAATAGCTTTTTATACGCTCAATCCATATTAATTTTGAATCGTTTTTCTACTGAAACATTTACTAACATTTGTACGTTGTTGGCTAAAAAAGATGAGGATTTAGCTGCCATAATAAAACAATACGGCTTTCCACCCATGTGGATTAGGCCGGCTACGTTTCAAACCTTAATACTCACTATTTTAGAACAGCAAATTTCCTTAGCAAGTGCTTATGCCGCTTTTAAACGATTAAAAGAAAAAGTAGGTTATGTAACGCCACAAAAAATATTAGCCTTAACCGATGAAGAATTAAGGACATGTTATTTTACAAGGCAAAAAATAGTTTATGCCCGAGGGTTAGCAAAAGCCATTAAAACAAAAAAATTAGTGTTAGGTAGGTTAACTAATTTACCCGATGAAGCAATAAGAGCAGAATTAAAAAAACTAAAAGGCATTGGCGATTGGACGGTAGATGTGTATTTAATGCATGCCTTGCAACGCAGCGATTTATTTCCGCTTGGCGATATTGCTTTGGTAAACAGTATGAGGGAACATAAAAAATTAGGTAAAGATTTTCCTAAAGAAAAAATGCTACAACTTGCCGAGCCTTGGAAGCCCTACCGAACGGTAGCTACCATGATTTTGTGGCATGCTTATATTAAGAAGAGGGGGATGAAGATATTAGGTTGATCCTTTATAAATTCATTAATAAGTAAACGCCAGCACCCCCAAAAAAGCCAATTAAAGCCAACCAGCTTATCTTTTTTAAATACCAAACAAACGTAATTTTTTCCATACCCATAGCGGCTACACCTGCGGCCGAACCTATAATTAATGCACTGCCCCCAGTACCTGTTGTATAAGCTAAAAACTCCCAAAAGAAATGATCGGTTGGGTATTGTGTTAAGCTGTACATACCTTGTGCAGCGGCTACTAAGGGTACATTATCTACCACTGCACTTAGTAAACCAATTCCTGTTACAATAGCTGTTTCGTTTTTTACCGTGGCAGTAAGCCATTGGGCTAGTTGCGTAAGTTGCCCCGTTGCTTGCAAAGCAGCAATACTAATTAATATACCTAAAAAAAAATAAAATACTTGGTGTATCAATACGTTGTAATGCTCTTGCCACTGTTAGGCTATCTTTTTCATCATCATCTTTCTGTTTGTGCAAAATTTCGGTAGCAATCCACAATACACCTAAGCCAAATAATATGGCCATAAATGGAGGTAAATGTGTTACTGTTTTAAAAATAGGCACAAATAATAAAATACCAATACCTAGGCAAAAAACTAGTGTTCGCTCAAACTTAGGCCGAAGAGTATGATTTGTGTTTTTAGATGATGGCTGGATAACTCCTTTTAACCTAAAAGAAACAATAATTAGGGGCAAAAGCAAACAAACAACACTTGGTAAAAAAAGCATTTTAATTATTTGACCTGCAGTAATTTGATTACCAATCCAAAGCATGGTGGTTGTAACATCTCCCAACGGGCTCCAAGCACCGCCTGCATTGGCAGCAATAACTGTAATACCTACAAAAAATAATCGTTGCTCCTTATTATCTATTAATTTGCGTAGCAGCGATACTATTACAATTGTTGTAGTAAGGTTATCTAGTACTGCACTTAAAAAAAAGGTTAGTCCGCCAATAATCCAAAGTAGTTTAACCGCACTTTTGGTTTTTATACGTTCCGTAATTACTTCAAAGCCATCATGGGCATCTATTAGCTCTACCACCGTCATTGCGCCTAATAAAAAAAACAAAATACCAGCTAATTCGCCTAAGTGTTCCATTAATTGATGGCTTACTACTTGCTTATTAGGTGTAAATAAAATATAAACTGTCCAGCAAAGTACACCAGTTACCAATGCGGTTGCAGCTTTATTAATATTTATGTTGTGTTCAAAAGCAATAGCAAAATAACCTAGTATAAATATGACGATAATAGCAATAGACATGATTATTTTTTAACCACAGATAGCATAGATTTTATCACAGATAACACAAAACAATTCTTTGCAGCTGTTAATTTATTTAAAGTATTTTAAGTAATGTAAAAATTATATATTTAACCCACCACAAGCACTAATAGTTTGCCCAGTAACATAACTACTTAAATCGCTAGCCAAAAACAACGTAACATTTGCAATATCCTCTGCACTAGCAAACCTACCTAACGGAATACCAGCTTTGTATTTATCTGCCCCTTCTCCATCTTTTAAATAACTCGTCATATCGGTTTCTACAAAACCTGGTGCAATAGCATTGCAACGAATATTACGGCTACCCAACTCCTTTGCCACACTTTTTGTAAACCCAATAACACCGGCTTTACTAGCCGCATAACTACTTTGCCCAGCATTACCAATTTCGCCAATAATACTACTCATATTTATAATGCTGCCAGTACGGGCTTTCATCATTGGTTTTATAACTTGCTTAGTCATATAAAACACACTATTTAAATTTACATTTATTACCTCGTTCCATTGCTCTGGCGTCATACGCAATAGCAAATTATCTTTACTAATACCAGCGTTGTTTACACAAATATCAACGTTGCCAAATTCTTTAAGCACATCGTTTACAAAACTTTCGCATGCTGCAAAATTGGCTGCATTGCTTTGGTACGCTTTTGCTTTTACCCCTAATGCAATTAATTTTTGCTCCAAGGCTTCGGCTTTTTCTTTACTACTATCGCTAATGTATGTAAATGCTACGTTACAACCATGTGCTGCAAATTTTAGAGCAACGGCCTCGCCAATACCACGGGCTGCACCAGTAACTATGGCTGTTTTTCCTTGTAATAAGTTCATGTGTATGTTTTTAATTTTGGTAACAGCAAAAGTACAACTATCCTTATTCTTGCACCTTATTAATATAAAAATACAAACGGCCTTTTATATGTTGATGTATAAATTAGCGTTGTTTGTATTTTGCTAATTTACTTAACTTTAAGTAACAAATTACCAAAATATAAAACTTGAATTATTTTTTACAAGCATAACAAGTTTTGGTTTTTTAGTAAACACATACCGGTACAACCACCACAATAGACCCTGCAAAAAAAGACAGAATAACCACAATTACTGCCGGTTGGGATATGACATAAAAAAGTAGGCGCCACTACCACAAATAGACCGTACCCAAAGATGATAAGCAGGGTTATAAGCAGGCATCTTTGCAGAGGCGATGAAAAAATACCGCTTCAAAGTATCTGGATAATTTTTGAACTTTAATATATTATTAAATTTTTAAAAGAATCAAGTTCTACGTTCTAAGTAAAGCAATTGAATTATATTTGGAAAATTATAAAACTAAAAAAATCAAAATGAAAAAAAGTATTCAATTATTTGCTTTGCTAGTAGTCTCTTCTGTTGTGTTATTTTCTTGTTCTAACAGCCAAAAACCAGAGGATGTAGCAAAACAATTTACAAAAGCTTTGATTGAACAAAAATGGGAAGAGGCAAAGAAATTATCCGACGATGATACAAAAAGCCTAATACAATTAATGCAATCATTTAGCGGAATGGGGGGAGCTGCAATATCTAAAGATTCAGCAGCTAAATTAAATGCACAGGTAGAATTTGTAAAATCTGAAGTAAAAGATTCTACTGCTACCGTTTACTTTAAAGATAAAGCATCCTCATCAGAACAACCACTTACATTGAAAAAAATTAATGGCAAATGGTTAGTTTCTATGAAAAAAGAATCTATGAATAAAGAATCTATGAAAAAAGAAGGAAAGGAGGGTGAAAATCCAGCCAATGCTTCAGGCGATAGCACAGGACTGCTACTTAATGGTGATAGTACGCTACTTCAAAGTACAGACACCAGCGACCAGCAATAAAGCTCATTAATATTTATTAAATAATTTTACTCCAATAATAAAATGAAACTTAAAATATTTTATTTTATTATTGGAGTATTTTTTTTTATACTAATTGGTATAAAAATATTTTTCTATCTTGATGCCTTAGAAGAAAAAAGAGAAGTAAAAAACAAATTCAATTACCGTAGGATTTCACCCACTGAAATTGCTAAAATACAAGAAGGAGACTTTATTCTAAGAAGGGGATTTGGCTTTTTTAGTGATGTAATAGCAACTCGACTCAACCAAGCTCCTTTTGATTTAACCCATGCAGGAATAATAGTTATCGACCATGGGAAATGGGCGGTAGTCCATTCACTTTCATCAGATGTTTCCAAAATAGATGGAATACAGATTCAATATTTAGATGAATTTTTGAAATATTCCCAACCAAACAAAATAGTAATCACTCGCTTTAAATCACCCTCCACTAATACCAATTCTCAAATAGCTAGTTTGGCTAAATACCATCTTAATAAAAAAATCCCCTTTGATCATTTCGGTGATTTCGAGGATTCCACCTCCATGTATTGTACAGAACTAATCTTACACATACTAAACAAGGACTTAAAAATATTGAAAATAGATAAAACAAAACAAGAAAAACAGGACTTTCTTTTCACCATGAAAAAAATGTATGATACCAATTATTTTAAACTAGTGGTGAATACGTACCATTCAAATAAAGAATAGTAATTATAGCAATAAATCATTTTTTATTTCTTAGGAAAAAGAAGAACAGTCTATTTAGTAAGGATATTTTATTTTTTAATAAAGAATTAGTCTGTGTAAATCTGTTTTTTTATTCTAACGCATGGCTAAAATTTCCTCCACCACATTTCGTTCGTTACTTAACCTTGGTACTTTATGTTGGCCTCCTAGCTTGCCTTTGCTTCGTAACCATTCTTTAAATATTCCTTTTTTTGCGGCGTGTACTATGGGCATACGTAAGGCAATATCTTTATAACGCTTGGCCTCATAATCGCTATTAATAGTTTTAAGGGCCGCATCTAACTCGGTTGTAAATAGTTGTAAATTTTGTGGTGGTACATCAAACTCTATTAACCACTCATGTGTACCATTGCTACTTTCGCTAAAATAAACGGGAGCTGCGGTATAGTCGTTTACCACAGCATTTGTTTTTGCTGCAGCCCATGCAATTGCTTTGTCGGTATTATCTACCATTACCTCTTCGCCAAAGGCGTTCATGTAATGTTTTAAACGGCCTGTTACTTTTATTTTGTACGGGTTAAGATGTGTAAATTTTATAGTATCGCCAATGATATAACGCCAAAGCCCACCCGTAGTACTTATAACCAGCGCATAGTTTTTATCTAGTTGTACATCTTTTAATCCTACTGTTTGCGGCTTAGGTTTACCATATTCTTCAACAGGCATAAACTCGTAAAAAATACCATGTTCGGTAAAAAGTAATAAGCCATCATCGTTAGGTGTTTGTTGCCCCGCTATAAAACCTTCGCTAGCATTATATATTTCTAAGTAGTTTATTTTTGTGCCAAGTATTTTATCAAACTGTTCTTTATAGGGTACAAAAGATACACCTCCGTTTATATATAATTCTAAATTTGGCCATACTTCGTTAATGGTTTTTTTTTCTTTTATTTCTAGTATTCGTTTCAGCAATAGCAAGGTCCAGGTGGGTACACCAGCAAGCGATGTTACATTTTCGTTTGCGGTTATTTGTGCTAGTTGCTCTATTTTATTTTCCCACTCATCTAACAAGGCTACACTAAGCTCGGGCGTACGAATCCACTGCCCCCAAAAGGGCGTATTCTGCATAAGTACTGCACTTAAATCACCAAATTGTATATCATTATTTAGTTTACTTATTTGGTGGCTGCCGCCAACCACTAACCCTTTACCGGTAAGTAAATTGCTACTAGGAAAAAATTTGTAGTAATTACTTAAGACATCTTTACTGGCTTTAAAATGATTTTGTTGCAGGCTCTCATCGCTTATAGGAATAAATTTACTTTTTGCAGAACTTGTTCCACTACTTTTTGCAAACCAAAATACAGGTGTATTCCATAAAACATTTTCCTCGCCTTGCATCATTCTATTAATGTAAGGCTCTACATCATTATACTCTTGTAAGGGTACTTTTTGTTTAAATTCTTTTACACTAAATAGTTTATTAAAGCCATATTTTTTCCCAAATTCGGTGTATTGGGCTGCAGTAATTAGCTCTTGTAAAACCTCTCGTTGGGTAGCAACAGGGTTGTTGCTCCAATTATCTATACGCCAAAGCCTCATTCGGGCTATTTTAGATATTATAGAGGAGAGAAGATTCATTTTGTAGCAAAATACAAAATGAAAGTGAGATTAATTCGTTATCTCATTGAAAATTACTGTGCGGCCTCGTCATGCAAATAATCCTTTCTCTTCAATTCAAAATTTCTACCAAGGTATAAACGACGCACTTGCTCATCGCCAGCTAATTCTTCGGCAGTGCCATGTTTAAATATTTTACCATCAATTAATAAGTATGCTCTATCGCAAATACTTAAGGTTTCGTTTACATTATGATCGGTAATTAATATACCAATATTTTTATATTTTAATTTAGCTACAATAGCTTGTATATCTTCAACAGCAATAGGATCAACCCCCGCAAAGGGTTCATCTAATAAAATAAATTTAGGGTCAACAGCTAATGCTCTTGCAATTTCAGTACGGCGGCGTTCGCCACCACTAAGCGTATCGCCATTATTTTTTCGTACTTTTTGTAACCTAAATTCATCTAACAAGCTTTCTAATTTTTCTTTTTGTTGTGCCTTATTTAGTTTGGTCATTTCTAAAATAGCTGTAATGTTTTCTTCTACACTTAGTTTTCTAAATACGCTTGCCTCTTGTGGTAAATAACCAATACCCATTTGTGCCCGTTTGTACATAGGCAATTTGGTAATATTAATATCGCTTAAAAACACTTCGCCTTCATCGGGCTTTACTAAGCCTATCACTTGATAAAAGGAGGTGGTTTTACCTGCGCCATTTGGCCCAAGTAGACCTACAATTTCTCCTTGGCTTACATTAAACGACACATTGTTTACAACAGTGCGGCTGCCATAAGCTTTTACTAAATTTTTGGTATGTATAGTTAAATTCAAAACTTGTGTTTTTACAAAAATAACGTAAAGCATTGAATGAATAAACAAGCGAATACATTTAACAACTGTTTGTGCTTTACTACATCTTAGCTATGTTTGCATTTAATTTATTATTAACTTAAAATAATGGGGGCCATAAGGGGTTAGGGTATGAAGGTTACAGACCATATTGCACAAGCTAAAGAAACATTAATGTCGTTTGAGGTACTGCCTCCTTTAAAGGGAAAAGGTATTGAGGCCTTGTATACACACTTAAACCCATTAATGGAGTTTAAACCAGCTTTTATTAATGTAACCTATCATAGAAGTGAGCATGTTTTTAAAAAACGTGTTGATGGTACCTTTGAAAAAGTTATTGTTCGTAAACGCCCAGGTACCGAAAGTATTTGTGCTGCTATTATGAATAAATATAATGTTGATACTGTACCCCATTTAATTTGCGGCGGTTTTAATATAAACGATACAGAAGATGCCTTAATTAATTTACGTTATTTGGGTATTGACAATGTTTTGGTGTTACGTGGCGATGCTGCAAAAAACGAAACTGCTTTTGAGCCAGAACTTGGTGGACATAAATATGCTAGCGAATTACTTAAACAAGTAGTGGATTTAAATGCTGGTATTTATTTAGATGATGAATTGAAAGGTACACATAAAACCGAATTTTGTATTGGTGTAGCTGGCTACCCCGAAAAACATTTTGAAGCCCCAAACCTAGATACTGATTTACAATATTTAAAGGCTAAGGTTGATGCTGGTGCAGATTATATTATTACGCAAATGTTTTTTGATAATAAGAAATACTTTGCTTTTGTTGATGCTTGTAAAGCTGCTGGTATTAATGTACCTATTATACCAGGGTTAAAACCCATTTATACAAAAAAGCAATTAACTATTTTACCTAAAACGTTTAGTATAGAATTGCCTACCGATTTAAGTAACGAAGTATTAAAATGTAAAAGCGATGAAGAGGTAGAAAAAGTAGGTGCTGCTTGGTTGTTACAGCAAAGTAAAGAGTTAAAAGAATATGGGGTACCGGTATTACATTATTATACCCTGGGCAGGCCAGTTTTAATTGCCGATGTGGTAAAACAACTTGTTTAGTAATAAAAAAGACCACGGATTATTATAAAGTACGTTAACTTTATTTCAACAAAGATTTGAACACGTTTTCATTTACTTTAACTGGGTATTTCTTTTTTAATTCGCTCAGCCATTGTTCCTCTACAATAGTTTGGTAATCGTTTATAATTAACCCCTTAGCCTCATCAAAACTACGTTGTTCGTTGGCGTTATATAACTTTAAGATTTTTACAAAACTTGCTGTTCCGTCTAACGCATTTATAATAGGCTCTGTAGTATTTCCAATAATTAAAGTAGCGCCTTCTTTTACAGGTATTTGTGTAAGCTCATAACGAGCACTGTCTGCTTGTATGGTATTATTAGCCTCTTCGGTAATATTTTTCCAAGATTTTCCTGCATTTAAATCTAGTATTACTTTTTTAGCTGTTGCTTCGCTAGTACAATTAAATAAAAGCACTAAAGCACTTGCCGCCCATTTATATTTTGCTTTGTTTGCTTCATAATATTTCTGTAACCCAACATTATCGTTAGATGCTTTGCTCCAAACTTTACGTTCCATAATTTCAAACAGCATATTACCTTCTTTAAACTCCAGCATTTGATATTTATAATCGGCATTATACGTTTCTAAATTCTTTTTATAAAAATCTAAAGCACTGGTATTAACAAATTTTGTTAGTAGGCTAGCGTTATTTTCTCCTTGATAAAGCTCATTATTGGTTTTGTATTCCTTTATAAAGTTTAGCCAATTTGTCCCAGTAAACGTTGTTTTATTAAACGAAAAAACGGTTTTATTAGCAATAGGAAATTTTGTACTTGCGATGTTAGGGTTTTTGGTTATACTGTCGGCATATTTAAATAAATCAGCTTCTTTTGTTGCTGAATTTTTTTTGTAGCCAAGTTTACTTAAAATTTCTTGAGCAAATTTTTCTTTGGCTGTATTTATTCTACCATCTTGTTGTACACGTTGTTTTAGCTCCATTAAAAAATTAGAGGCATCGGTGGTAGAGGGTGTAGGTGTTTGCTCTAAGCGCTTTATAATATGATAACCAAAGGCGGTTGTAAAAACTAGAGAAACATCTCCATTTTTGCTTAGCTTAAAAATTTCTTTTTCAAACGATGGTTGAAATTTTCCTGTGGTAAATTCAGGAAGCTCTCCTCCGGCAGCATAGGTCATTTTATCATCGCTATATGTTTTTGCTAAAAAGGCAAAGTTGCTACCATTTTTTACTAAGTCGTAAATAGAATCTGCTTTTGCTTTTATTTCTGGAGTGTTACTAGCATCTTGACCTGGAGCAAAAGCCAATAGAATTTGTGCTATACGCCATTTACCTGCACTTTTTCTTTCCTCAATATTTTTAAAAATATGTATGCCTTTTTTAGACCGAAAGATAGCAGACGTTTGCCCAGCGCCTAGTTTATAAATAATATTTTCATATTCGTATGGTACAGAAAAAGCTGTTACAAAGCCAATATCGCCATGCTTTACAACACTTATTTTTGATGCATCGGTTGCTATTTGGTTATACGCAGTATTGCCTTCTTTTAATTGTTTGCCAATTTCTTTTAATGCTTCATAGGCTTTAAGGGTATCGGTAGGTGTTGCGTCGTCCTTAATGGGTCCAAAAAAATAATACGTATGCACATCTTTCTGTATTCTTTCAAACGCTTCGTTGGTTAATGCTTCTACACTTTTTTCATCGCTCATGTAGCTATCTTCCACCTGCGTTTTAAAGCTTTGCAAATCGTATTGTAGTTGCGGCAAGGTATCAATACCTAAATCTTGTGCTGCCTTTACTTTTAGCTTAAATTTTGTATACAGCTCTAAGTATTCTTTTAAAGAGGCTTGCTTATCTACAACTACTATTTTGTTTTTATTATATGCTTTTAAAAACTCTTCTTTACTAACAAGGTTAGTGCCATAGCTAAAAAGTGTTTGAGCAACTAATGTATTTGCAGTACTTAATAAAAAAGAAAAAAATACAATAAACTTCAGTTTGTTTAACATATCAATTAGTTCGTTTTATTTTTTTTAATTTTTTCTTCAAGCAATTCATTCATTTGTTGTATGGTTAATTTTTTGCCTACTATACGCTTGTCTTTATCTAACAAATACAAAATGGGGGTACTTGTAACATCATACAGCTGCCTAAAGCTCGGTTTTTGTGCAGCATTGTCAGCGGCTATCATTGCTTTAGTTTGGTAAGCATGTTGCCAATCGGCAATTTTATTATTCCCAATAAATTTTAACCATTCTGTATTTCCGATGGGTTCGTTTTCGGGTGTGTATACTGCAAATATTTTTACCCCCTTGCTTTTCCAACTAGCCCTGTAAATACTATCTAGCCTTGGAACTTCTATTTTACAATGCCCACAGTTTGGGTCCCAAAAACAAACAACTGTAAAATCGGCATTTACGGTATATAAAGAGGTTGGTTTGTCTGCTGTATCAATCATATCTAAATTAGCAGCTTGCTCACCAATTAAATTACTCATAAGCATATACGCTCTTCGGCTAATATATTCCGTTTGAGTACTATTTAGCCAGTAGCTAGCTCCCTTACTGTGATAGTTATTAAACAAATGAACCAAAACAGCATCTTGCCCCATATATTTTGGGTTTAAATAAAAATCGGTGTACCAGTTTAATAAATATTTATATAACTCTGGGCTACTACGGGCCAATAATAATTTGTAATCAATATCTTTTATAAGGCTGTCTGCATTAATTTCTACTTCGCCATAAAAACGTTGAAGTTTTGGTAATAAGAAAGGTGTACGAATTAATCTATCATCCATAAACGTTATACCATCCCAAAAATGTTTTTTATAATAATAAAAATTAGCTGCACTATCTTCTCTTGTTTTTGGATTTTGCATTAAAGCAGGCGTTTCTTTCATTGCTAATAAAAGTGAAGCCATCATAGATTCTGGCTGATTTTTAACAATACTCTCTCTATACACACTCATTTCGTTACTATAAGCATTATACTTGTTTTCGTGTAAAATAGAGTCGGCTTTTGTAGTACTTGCTAAATAAGCTTTGCCTTCGGCATCTCTTAATCTACCTTTAGTAGTTACTGTTTTTTGATATTGTTGATACAATATATTTTCTTTTGAGCCTGTAATTACGGTTTTAAAAACTAAGTCAGATGAGTCTAAAGTGATGTTTATTTTTTGTTCTTTATCAATTAAAAAATCTACCCTACGCCTATCGGGTAATACAAGTACATAAATACCCCCAAGCAGTTTTGTTTTTCCGGCAAATGTTATACTGCCATCTTTTTTAATAATGCCACTATCTTGTATATTTAAGTTGCTGCCATTATAATAGGTAAAATAGGTTAGGCCTTTTGTATACCCTTTAGCTTTTACGCTTATTAAGTAAGCCTGTGCAAAAGCAATTTTTGCAACGAATAAAATAAAAAATGTTGTTACTAGCTTTTTCATTGTATAATTAAGGATAGCAAATGTATTTAAAATGGTTGATTTAACTATGGTTTACTTAAAGGCAACTATATATGGATTGCCTATTATTAACAACTATTTTACAAATAAATTTATCAAAAACAAACGACGAGAACAAAGAGTCCCAGGTTTTAACTAAATTATTTCCTTTTTTGCTTTGTATCGTTGTGTGCAACAAAAAAGTATTTTTGCCTTGTGAAAAAAGAAAAAAAGCGAATTGTACTAGAAAATATTATAGTAACTGACTATGCGGCAGAAGGTAAGGCCCTAGTAAAAATTGATGGAAAGGTAATTTTTATTAGTGGCGCTGTCCCTGGCGATGTGGTGGATGTTTTTTTAACCAAAAATAAAAAAGACTGGGCAGAGGCAAGAGTTATTGAAATAAAACAACCTTCTACAGAAAGGCAAGTACCCTTTTGTAAACACTTTGGTTTATGTGGTGGTTGTAAATGGCAAATGTTACCCTATGCAAAACAACTACAATATAAACAACAAGAAGTTGAGCAAAACTTAAAACGAATTGGCAAAGTAGATTTGCCCGAGTTAATGCCTATTGTTGGCGCAGATGATGACAAACATTACAGAAATAAATTAGAGTTTACATTTAGCAATAAAAGATATTTATTGCCCGAGGAAATGGCTACTGAAGAAACCACCTTACAATCCAACGCATTAGGCTTTCATGTACCTCGTTTATTTGATAAAATAATTGATATACAAGAATGCTTTTTAATGGATGATGTAAACAATAGCATTCGAAACACTGTTAGAGATTTTGCTTTACTACACAATTTTACTTTTTACGATGTAAGGCAGCATACTGGATGGTTACGCAATATTGTAATTCGTTATTGCACCACTAGTGAGTTAATGGTAAATATTATTTTTAATAACGAAGATGAAGAAAATAGAAAATTATTATTAGATGATTTATTGTTAAAGGTTCCATCAATCTCAACATTACTATATACCATTAACCCAAAATTTAACGATACTATTTACGATTTAACCCCAGTAACCTATTTCGGCAAAGGTTACGCCATAGAAAAATTAGAAAATTTTTCATTTAAAATTTCTCCTAAATCATTTTTTCAAACAAATACCAAACAAGCCGAAAAGTTATACCAAATTACCAGAAATTTTGCAGGACTAACTGGTGACGAAGTGGTATACGATTTGTATTGTGGCACTGGAAGCATAGGAATTTTTTTAAGCCAAGGAGCAAAAAAAATAATTGGAGTAGAAGCTATTGAAGATGCTATTGAAGATGCTAAAGAAAATGCAGCGCTCAATGCTATTAACCACACCCATTTTTTTGCTGGCGATGTTATTAAAATTTGTAACGATGAATTTTTTGCCACACATGGCAAGCCAGATGTAGTTATTACCGACCCTCCAAGAGCAGGAATGCATGAAAAATTAGTAAATAAATTACTAGACATTGAGGCTCCAAAAATTATATATGTTAGTTGTAATACTGCTACACAAGCAAGAGATATTGGTTTACTTAACGAAAAATATAGTGTAAAAAAAATACAGCCTGTAGATATGTTTCCGCATACCCACCATATTGAATGTGTGGTGCTATTGGTATTGAGGCAAAAGGTGTTATAGGCTAAGTTTTTTGCCCATTGATTTTATAAAATTTTAAAAATTAATTTATGTCATTTTTTAATACTGGAAATAGAGTGCAAAAAGATACACCTATTGTTTTAAATTTAGTAATTATAAATGTGTTGGTTTTTATAGCACAAAATTTATTCAATAAAGAAGATTTGTCTCTCTCGGATAAGCTAGCCATACACAATTACTCTTCGGATTATTTTGAGCCTTACCAAATCGTAACCAATATGTTTGCCCATGGCGGCATAGGGCATATTTTTTTTAATATGTTTGCTTTATACACCTTTGGCTCAATATTAGAAAGAGTTTGGGGACATAAACGTTTTTTAATTTTTTACCTTATTTGTGGGTTGGTTGCAAGTATTGCATCTATGTTTTTTTTAAAAGATCAACTTTTTTTTGATAGTGTAAATAATCAAAATGTTTTACAAGTAGGCAGCGCTTTGGGTGCTTCTGGTGCTATTATGGGTTTGTTTGCTGCTTTTGCCTATTTGTTTCCAAATACCGAATTGTATATTATGTTTATTCCTGTACCCATAAAAGCAAAATGGGCGGTAGCATTAATGGTGGCCTTAGATTTATTTGGCCAGTTTGGACCCGTAAAAACTGGTATTGGGCATTATGCACATTTAAGTGGTTTAATCACTGGTTTTTTAATGGTTTTATATTGGAATAAAAATAATAAGAAAACATTCTATTAATACTTAACAATAAGTTGAGTAAACTGTTAGTAATTTTACATAAACATATTTTTTATGGGTGAATCGGAAAGATATATTGATTTTAAAAATAAAGGCAATTATAAAAAACGTACGACCTTTACACTTGGCGACCCTAATAATGCAGTTATGAGCATTGTTACGGTAAACATTATATTTTTTTTATTAATACTAGTTACGAGAGTTTTTTATTTATTTACTCATCAGGGGCAGGGCATGCAAGCGTTAGATTTTGATGCTATTAAATGGTTTGCCGTACCTGCTAACTTAGTGGAGTTTAGCGAAAAACCTTGGACCCTATTAACCTTTATGTTTTCTCATGGAGGTATGCCCACTTTTCCATTATTATTAAATGTGTTAAGTAGTATGCTTTGGCTTTGGGCTTTCGCTTATATTTTACAAGACTTATCGGGTAATCGTTTTATTTTTCCTATTTACATTTATGGTTCGGTTTTAGGTGCTATATGTTTTGTTATTGGCTGTTACAGCATCCCCTCTTTTAAACAAAATATGGGAGGTTTATTTTTAACGGGCTCCACCATGGGCACTACAGCTATTGCTTTAGCCGTTACCACATTATCTCCAAACTACAAAATGTTTCGTAATATTCGTAATGGTATTTCGGTGTGGATTTTAACCTCGTTGTATTTGGTGCTAACGTTTATAAGTGCCGTGCTATTTAATAACGTAAGTAGTTTTGCAGTACTGGGTAGTGCATTAGTCGGCTTTTTGTTTATTTATTTTTTACAAAAAGGTAAAGATGGTAGTGTGTGGATGATTAATTTTTACAATTGGGCTACCAATTTATTTAACCCTGCAAAAAAAGAAGATCGTAGATCCGTTAAAGAAAAAATATTTTATACTACTGGAAATCGTCCTCCCTATGAAAAAAAGTCGACAATTACACAGCAACGAATTGATGAATTATTAGATAAAATAAGCCAAAAGGGATATCACTTTTTAACAGATGAGGAAAAAGAATTTTTGAAAAGAGCTAGTAAAGAGGGCTAAATTTTATTCAATAGCTGCATTCAGAAAATCAAGCATTGGCTTTAATTGCTTAAAAGTGCTTTCAATATTTTTTAGTATTTTTTTATCGGTAAGTGCTGCATTGGTTAAGGGTACACTTGCTATAAAACTCTTCATTTTTAAATAAGCAATTGCAGGGTTTGTTTCGTCATACCCTTTTGGTGGTCGTACTAAATAATCTACCCCTTCAACACCATTAGTAAAAACTTTTTTGAATGATTTACTAAATACAATTTTTTTAAATTCGGTAAAATTATAATCAATTTCTTGCCTTATTTTATTTAAGTCTGGAGGCATTGGCATATACAAACCGCCGCCTAAAAAACTTTTTCCAGCTTCTACATGTAAGTAATAACCTGCATTCTGTACTTTTTTTCCTCCCTTATTAAAACTTGCACCCATATTGTTTTTGTAGGGGCTTTTATCTTTACTAAAACGTACATCTCTATTAATTCTAAATACACATTTTTTTGGCTCAAGGCCAATTAAGCTGTTATCAAAAGTGGTAACTAATTGTATGGTTTTATCTACCAGTTGTAAAAAATCTGCTTTAGCTTCTTCGTATTTTTTTCGGTTAGCATCAAACCACAGCTTATTGTTATTTTTAGTTAATTGTGCTAAAAAATTTATTGTAGAGGGTTGTAACATCGTTTTAATTTTTTGCAATTTAAAAAACATTTGTCATTTCGACGAAGGAGAAATCTGAATGCGAACTACAATTTTCCTTTTATAGATTCCTCCTATCGTCGAAATGACAGAAAAACTATTTATCATTTTAACAATAATAAAAGATGCATAATCATTAACTTTATGGTATGCCTAAAAGCCTATTTAGACGATTTACCAAAAAGTTTTTTATTATTATCAATCTAATAATTGCCGTATTATTTTTATTAGGCTGCTATAGCAATTGGTTTAACCCAACTAGCTTTTGGTTTTTAGGGTTGCTTACATTAGGTGCATTTTATTTATTACTTTTATTACTAGGCTTTATTTTATTTTGGTTATTTATAAAACCAAGTTGGTGTATTATTTCTTTAGCAACTATGCTTTTAGCGTACAAGCCTATTACACAAATTATTCCGTTGCGTTTATCCTCCTCATTTGTAAAAACAAAACAACCCAATAACATAAGGGTAATGAGTTGGAATGTGGAGCATTTTGATATTTTAGAATATAAAACACATCCAGAAAAAAAACAGCAAATGTTAGATTTGATAAATGAATACGAACCAGATATTGCTTTTTTTCAAGAAATGGTTGGAGGGATTAAAAATGAACAGGCTATTAATTATATACCAAAAATGGTAAATCAATTAAATTTTGAAGATTATCATTATAGCTTTAACGATAAGTTAGATTTTGATGCTAATCATCATTTTGGTATTATATTATTTTCAAAATACCCTATTATAAAAAAACAAACCGTACAATTTTTTCCGAACGATTATAATTCAATTTTTCAATATGCCGATGTTATAAAAGATGCAGATACGTTTAGAGTTTTTAATATACATCTTCAATCCTTAAAATTTAGCAATAGCAATTTGCAATACATTGAAAAACCAACGGTAAAAGATGAAATTGATTTACAAAAAACAAAAAACATTATTAGTAAATTAAAAACTGGGTTTATAAAACGTAAGGTACAAGCCGATAGAGTTGCAGAAGAAATTGCAAAAAGCCCTTACCCTGTAATAATTGGTGGCGATTTTAATGATTTAGCTAATAGTTATGCTTATAACACCATTGGTAAAAACCTAAGTAACAGTTTTGCCGAAAAGGGCAGCGGTTTAGGCCGTACCTTTAGTGGTATAAGCCCAACTTTACGTATCGATAACATTTTTACTAGCAAGCAGTTACAAGTTTTGCAATACACTTGCCTCAAAAAAAAGCTTAGTGATCATTACCCCATAATTGCCGATTTTAAATTTGTAAAATAGTAGTATCTTTAACCAATAATGAAAAAATACTCTTCATATTTACAATTGTGTTGCCCTTGCGGCATTCTATAATATCTTTGTTGTTACACAGCATTTAATATTCAAATCTTTTAGCTTTTATTAAACACCAAATGTGTTGTTCTTAAATTTAATTTATGTCTTTAAAAATATATAACACCTTAACCAGAGAAAAAGAAGTATTTACTCCTATTAACAAAGGCTATGTAGGCATGTATGTATGTGGACCAACGGTGTATAGCGATGTACACTTAGGCAACTGCCGTACATTTATTTCGTTTGATATTATTTATAGATACTTAAAATATTTAGATTATAAAGTACGCTATGTACGTAATATTACCGATGCTGGACATTTAGAGGGCGATAGAGATTTAGGCGATGATAAGTTTACCAAAAAAGCAAAGTTGGAAAATTTAGAGCCAATGGAAATTGTACAAAAATATACGTTGGGATTTCATGATGTAATGCGAATGTTAAATACTTTGCCGCCAAGCATTGAGCCAACGGCAACTGGGCATATTACCGAGCAAATAAAAATGACGGAACAAATTATTACCAATGGTTATGCATACGAAGTAGGTGGTACCGTTTATTTTGATGTTGAAAAATATGATAAAGAAAAACCTTATGGCATTTTAACCAACCGAAAATTAGAAGATTTACTAGAAGGTACTAGAGACCTTGGTGGACAAGAAGAAAAAAGAGGTAGGTTAGATTTTGCCCTTTGGATAAAAGCTAAGCCAGAACATTTAATGCAATGGCCAAGCCCTTGGGGAATGGGTTTCCCAGGTTGGCATATAGAGTGCAGCGCTATGAGTGAAAAATATTTAGGTAAAAAATTTGATTTACATGGTGGTGGAATGGATTTAGCAGCTACACATCATACCAACGAAATTGCACAAAACCAAGCTTGCAATAATACAAGCCCAGCCAATATTTGGATGCACACTAACATGCTTACCGTAAATGGTGCAAGAATGAGCAAAAGCGCTGGCAATGGTTTTTTGCCAGGTGAGTTATTTACAGGTAACCACCCTTTGTTAGATAAGGCCTACAGCCCAATGGTGGTTAAGTTTTTTATGTTGCAAACACACTACCGTAGTACGTTAGATTTTAGTAACGAAGCATTACAAGCAAGTGAAAAAGGTTTAAAGCGTTTGTGGGAGGCATATGAATTTATAGGTAAGGTTGAGCATGTTGAACGTGTTGAAAATATTGATGCTGAATTAAACGATAAAATTTTAGCCGCATTAAACGAGTTTGATACTAGTATGAACGATGATTTTAACACAGCAAAAGTATTAGCCAATATGTTTGAGTTAGTTCCCATTATTAATTCTATAAAAGATAAATTGATTGATATTAATACCATTCAATCCTCTACCATAACATTAATACAACAAAAATTTAAATGTTATTTAGAAGATATTTTTGGTTTACTACCTATTAACGAAATAACGAATAGTAAATTAAATGAAGTAGTGAATTTGTTAATTGAAATTAGAAAAGAAGCAAAAAATAAAAAAGATTTTGCCACCTCAGATAAAATACGAAATCAATTAGCCGAAATGGGTATTAACTTAAAAGATGAAAAGGGTGGAGAAATGACCTGGAGTTTATAAATTACTTTTAAATAAAATGGGGGGTTAAAAGGCACAGAAAAACGGTATCCTTTTAACCCTTTTATTTTGTATTGCTAGCCAGTTTAATAAAAGTTAAACAACTCACACTTTTAATTTATACAGTTCACTCAACCATCTCCACCACCATCTCCAAATAAACTTTATCTACCTCATCAAATTGATCAAGTAATTCGCTATCTACATCTAACACGCCAACAACACTATTATTACGAATAATGGGTACTACAATTTCGCTTTTGCTTAAACTGCTGCAAGCAATATGACCAGGAAATTTTTCAACATCGGGCACTATTAATGTTTGTGCTTGTTGCCAACTTGCTCCACAAACTCCTCTATTTTTGCGTATTCTTGTGCATGCTATTGGCCCTTGAAATGGACCTAATACTAATTCATCATCATTACCATCTACCGTTTTTTTAACTAAATAAAAACCAACCCACAACCATCCAAATTGCTCTTTTAATGCTGCAGTAATATTAGCAAGGTTGGCTATTAAATCTGGCTCGCCGGTTAACACCGCTTCTATTTGCGGTAATAACGATTGGTAAATTTCTTCTTTTGTGCCTTGTGTTATTTGTAGATGTTCTGCCATTTGGCAAAGGTAAATAAACTTGTCATTTCGACGAAGGAGAAATCTATACCACTACAAAACATAAAGAGATTTCGCCTTCGTCGAAATGACAGGATTAAAAAGCCGCTAAAATTTAACTTAGCGGCTTTACATTTTTCTTTCCTTAGTGGGGTGGAAACTATCTCACCAACTTTAATTCATCTATTAAATTTTTAGCACCACCCAATTTATCTATACACCATAATACATAGCGTACATCTACACAAATAGTACGGTTTAAATCTTTATCAAATGCGATTTTGTGGCTTAGGGCTTCGTAGTTACCATCAAAAGCCAACCCTAATAAATTACCGTTTGCATCAATAACTGGTGAGCCACTATTGCCACCGGTTATATCGTTAGTGGTAATAAAAGTAACTACTAAATCTTTTGTACGCTTATCGATATATTGCCCAAAATCTTTTTTGCGCAACAAGTCAACTTGCTTTGCTGGTAAATCAAATTCGTAATCGCCGGCTTTATATTTTTCTAAAATTCCTTTGCTTGTACAAACGTAATCGTAAAATACCGCATCTCTTGGGCGATAGCTTTTTACATTGCCATAACTTACTCTCATACTAAAATTAGCATCGGGGTACATTTTATTTACGGCGGCTGGGTTCATTTCCATAATGCCTTTTAAATACGCTTTGCCCAACTCATTATTTTTATTTACAAATGCAGTATACGTTGGGGCATATTTAACATTGTAATTTTTTGTAAACGCTGCTGCATAAGCAAAAGCAGGGTCATCTTGCAAGGTTGTTGCTAAAGGGTCTTTTACAAAAGCCGCCCATTTAGCATCGTCTAATATCATGGTATTTGAAAAAACACTCTTTGCCCATTTTTGGTAGGTTGCCTCTTCTTTTAAACTACCAAAAGTGCCTTTCATGCCTTCGTAAAAACCAATGGGGTGTTGGTTTTTATCAACATCATTATAATACATCATTGTAACGGCAGCCATAATTTTTTCATCGCTTGGCTTATCAGCAGCTTCTAAATAAGCAGTTCTGTTTGCTGTAGCGGCATCTAATGCTTTTTTTAAATCTGCTGCTGAGGTATTTGTTTTTAATAATTTATCTTCTAAGCTTATTAAAGCTGCGGCAAAGGCTGCTAAGGGAGAGCCCAAAATACCTTCGTTTATAAATTGGCGTTGTTTACTGTAGGGTGTCCAAGTAGCATAGTTTTTGGCATAGTGGGCAAAAATATTTTCATACTCAGGTTTGCCTTTTGCCCAACTTGTAAATTTATCTTCGTAGGCTTTTTTCTCTGCTTCGGTATTAAACTTTTTGAGTTGTTTTGTTTCTCCTTCAAAAAATTTCCAGTAGTTGGCAACGTTTGCGTAATTGCCTGCTAGTTTTAATTTTACTGCAGGGTCTTTAATCATTTGCTCATACATATACTTCAAACGCATATCTCTTAAGCCAACCAATGTTGGGTTTTCAATATCGTTTTTTAATTTTATTCCGTTGCTATTTTCGTAACGGTTTGTACTACCTGGGTAACCATATATCATTGCATAATCACCATCTTTAAACCCTTTAATGCTTACAGGTAAAAAATGCTTTGGCTTAAGCGGTGTATTATCTTTACTAAAATCTGCTGGCTTTCCATCTGCACTTCCATACACTCTAAACACACTAAAATCGCCGGTGTGCCTTGGCCACTCCCAGTTATCAGTATCGCCACCAAACTTACCAATACTTTCTGGCGGTGTACCTACCAAGCGTACATCTCTGTATCTTTTAAATACATACATAATAAATTGATTGCCCTTAAACATACTAAATATTCTAGCTTCTAATCCATTTTCTTTATCGGCCATTTTATCGGTAATGGCCTTGTATACTTCTGGTAATTTTTTTACTCTGTCTGCCCAAGACAATCCTTTTACCGCATCCTCAACGTCTTTTGTTACATCAATAATTTTATCTAAAAATTGTACCGTTAATTTGGTTTGAATTTCTTGGTCTTTATTCATTGCATAAAAACCATCTCTTAAGTAATTATTTTGTACACTACTTGCTGTTGCAATAGCATCGTAACCACAATGGTGGTTTGTAAAAATTAATCCTTGGCTGCTTACAATTTCACCTGTACAACCGCTTCCAAAAATTATAATAGCATCTTTTAACGATGATTTATTAACGGAGTATAATTGCTCTTTTGTTAATTTTAATCCACGTTTTACCATATCGTTATACACTTGTTGGCCTAATAACATGGGTAACCACATACCTTCGTCGGCAGTGGCTTTTAGTAGGGAGATTGTTAAAACAATCGAAACAAAAAACTTCTTCATATAGTTTATTTTTTAAGTAACAAACTTAGGTATAATTTTTTGTTTGGGGGCAATGGCTTTTTATAGCTACAGTATTGGCGATGTTCCGCTTAACAGTAGAAAAATGGGGTCTTTAAGGCCTTTTAAATAAAATGAACCATCTATGTTTTAGGTTATATAAAAAGTGTTTACTATTAGTTATATTTGTCCAAAACCTTTAGAACTATAAATGGCAATAATTGATATTAGGCTTCCAAAAAGTATAGCAAGAGCACTTAACATTCCAATAAGTGATCCAAGGAGGCAACAAATAAAAGTGCTTAAAAAATTGCTTAAAAAAGCAAGGTTTACCGAATTTGGTCAGCGCTACCGTTTTGATGAAATTGGTTTTAGCAAACATCCTGGAAAAAGATTTCAACAAGAAGTACCTACATCCAATTATACTAAAATTTACGATGCGTGGTGGTATAAGGCCAAGGAAGGTATATCCGATGTTTGCTGGCCAGGAAAAATAAATTACTTTGCCTTAAGCAGTGGTACTAGCGATGCCACAAGTAAATACATACCTATAACAAAAGAATTAATACGCAGCAATACTATTACCAGTATTAAGCAACTACTTAGCATTGCCCATTACGAAAATGTACCAAAAACTGCTTTAGGAAAAGGTTGGCTGATATTGGGCGGTAGTACCGAGTTGCAAAAGGGGCCTACATATTTTGCGGGTGATTTAAGTGGTATTCAACAAAAAAATATTCCATTTTGGTTTCAAGGGTTAGGCTTGTATAAGCCAGGCAAAAAAATTGCAGCTGCAAAAGATTGGACAAAAAAATTAGAGGATGTAGTGGCAAATGCCCCTAATTGGGATATTGGTTTTATTTTAGGGGTGCCAGCTTGGCTTCAATTATGTATGGAGAAAGTTATTGAAAAGTATAACTTAAATAATATACATGAAATATGGCCTAATCTTGCTTTTTATGTTCATGGTGGGGTTGCAATGGATCCTTATAAAAAAGGATTTGAAAAGGTATTGGGCAAACCTATTACCTACATAGAAACATATTTAGCTAGCGAAGGATTTTTAGCTTATCAAAACAGGCAAGGCGCTGTTGGTATGCATTTGGTTTTAAACAACAATATTTTTTTTGAGTTTGTACCTTTTGATGAAACCAATTTTGATAGCGAGGGTAACATGGTGGATGAGCCAGAGGCTTTAATGATTCATGAAATTGAGGAACAAAAAGATTATGCACTCTTAATAAGTACTAATGCTGGTGCTTGGCGTTACGCTATAGGTGATACCGTTAAATTAGTTAATAGAACGAATAGTGAAATAATTATTACGGGGCGTACCAAACATTTTTTAAGCCTTGTAGGTGAGCATTTAAGCGTAGATAATATGAATAAAGCGATAGAAATGGTTAGTGCGGAGTTGAATATTTCTATTCCGGAGTTTACGGTGGCTGG
Source organism: uncultured Bacteroidota bacterium (assembly GCA_903837525.1). Classification (GTDB taxonomy): domain Bacteria; phylum Bacteroidota; class Bacteroidia; order Chitinophagales; family Chitinophagaceae; genus Ferruginibacter. Next base: position 88,526 of record CAILUU010000005.1, read on the forward strand.
CATACCACACAATAACTTTTTTGCTCACCAATGGTATTTAGCTACTGATGATAAGGCTAATGCCGATGACTTACGCCAACGCATAGATGATAAACTAAAAGAATTAAACGATGATTACGAAATAGAACGTAAGTATGCGTTAAAAGATATTTTTGTAACCGTACTACCCGAGCGAACTTTTATGGATTTTATGAAACATAAAGGTAAAATTGGCGGGCAACATAAGTTTCCACGAGTATTAAAGGGTAGTATGTTAAAGGACTGGCAAAGTTTTTTAGAGAATTACTAATACTTCATTACCGAGCAAACAATATCTTTATTTTTCTTTCCAAATTTATATATAGTACCAAGTGCTGTGGTAGTTATCTTTTTTAGTTGGGCTTACAGCTTGACTAATTCTATTATTTTATAGGTTGATAACGCAGCCGTTTATAAAGAATTGCTTTGCAAAAGTTAAAGAAAATAGAATAAGGTTTTTTAACGTATTTTTATTTTATGATTGAGGCTTTTATAAAAGGATTTGCTTTGGGCCTACTACTTGTATTTTCGGTTGGCCCAGTAATATTTACCATTATTAAGCAAAGTATTAATCATGGTAAGAGGGGGGGATTTAGCTTTGTTGCTGGGGTTTGGTTTAGCGATGTTATTTGGGTTGTGTTAAGTAATGGTTTTAGCGAAATTATAAAATCGTTATTAAATTTTAAAGTACCCATCGGTATTGCAGGTAGTTTATTTTTAATAGGAATGGGAATATATTTTGCCTTTATAAAAAAAATAGAATCCAAAAAACAACAAGAGGCTATTGAAATTAAAGGTGACGAAATTTTTGTTGGAGGAAAAATTAAGCCAAACTATATCGCCCTATTTTCATCGGGGTTTTTAATTAATACCCTTAACCCTGCTGTAATTGCTTTTTGGATGGCAATGGCTGTGTCGTTATCGGCAGCCTATACCTTACAACAACGTGTGGTAATTTTTGTTACTTGCCTTGGTATAAATATGTTGGCAGATGTGGGTAAAGTTTTAGGGGCTGGCAACATTGGTAAAAAATTAAGCACTAAAAATGTTTTATTAATTAACAAAATTAGTGGTTACTTGTACTTGGTTTTTGGCTTAGTTGTATTAGGTGGAATTATTTACTCCTTGCTATAGTTTACATACCGCTAAGGCACAACGCATACAAATTATTTTTCTTTATGTTCAAAAAAAATTACTGGGCAATACTTAAAAAAATATTTTTTTGGATATTTATTGCTCACTTTTGTTGGTTTATTGTTTTTATTTTTCAAACCTCAATTTACGAGCCATTTATAGGTTCATTTAAGCAAAAAGTTATTATTTATTTATTTATTATCGGTATAATTTCTCTTCTTTATTATTTTTTTTTAAGAAAGTTTATGGTTGTAAAAAAGATAGCTACATTTTTGAAAAATGGTTTTTTTATTGTTTATATTTTTTCTTTTTTTTATTTAGTTTATGGTATAGTTTTTAATCCGCCAATTACACTTACGCAATTAGGTAGCCTTGTTACAGCAAAAGGGCTGCATAGAGATTACATCAGTTACAGCAACATGGGTAGCAATATTAAACTAGCTGTAATTGCTAGTGAAGATCAGCTTTTTCCTGACCATGATGGGTTTGATATTAAAGCTATAAAATTGGCCATAAAATATAATAAACGCCACCCCAACAAAGTGCATGGCGCTAGTACCATTAGCCAACAAACAGCAAAAAATATTTTTCTATTTCAGGGTGGTGGTTTTATACGCAAAGCCCCCGAAATGTTTTTTACATTTAGCATAGAGCAGCTTTGGACAAAACGCACTATACTTGAACGTTACTTAAATATTGCCGAAATGGGCAGTGGTATTTTTGGTGTGCAAGCTGCAGCAAAAAAATATTTTAATAAAGATGCTAGTGCGTTAACAAGGGGCGAAGCGGCTCAAATTGCAGCATGTTTACCAAATCCTAAAAAATATACAGTAAAGCCTTTAAGTTCGTATGTTGCTAACAGATATGATGATATAATGCGACAAATGAATAATTTAGAGGGAGATGTGGATGTGCAGGAGATAATAAAATAAATGCAACAGACCTGTCTGCCGATAGGTAAGTTTTGGAGCTGACGTAGAAATTTTATTTTTATAATTTATCAATTGCCGAAATTGCTTTTTGCAAACGCTCTTCATAATTTCCGCTAATATCTACCCAAGGAGTGTGTTGATTTACTAAAATATCTTTATAGTGATGATAAAGTTTTTCCCTTGTTGTTAAATCAGGATATTCTCTTAGTTCATCTTTTACCCAAGGCAAATCAATATTACAAAGCAAATACAAATCGTATGGACGTTCTACAATTCTATTTAATATCCAATGATGGCATTGGCCAAAAACAAACTCACACCACACTTTTAGTACATACATATCGGTGTCAATAATCAATGGTGAGTGGTGGGTAGTGAGTGGTGAACTGGATTGTGCTGCTAGATTTTTGATTCCTATTTCTTCATTACCTACCTGTCCTTTGGCAATCGTTAATAAATTTTCAAATGAATAGACTGTTCCATTTTTAAGTAAATATTCTCTGGCATATTCTTTTACCCAAGCAGTTTTATAGTGTGCAGCCAGGTTTTTACAAAGTGTACTTTTTCCGGTGCTTTCGGGCCCAATAATTACTATTTTTTTAACCATTTTCTTTTTTATACTTTGTATAATCAATAATAAAAGTAACTACAAAAAATAATAGCATTGCAAAGCGGATCCACTTTCGGGTATTTGTCATACCGGGCTGTAAATAAAAAGATGCAGTAATAATAATAATTACAACAGCTTTAAGTATTAGGCTTAATTTTCTATTTCTCATTCCACGCAGGTTTTGTTTTTAAAATTTTTTTATAAATAGGGTAAGTTATATCTCATGTTATTTTTTATTTGAAATACATAGAAACATAGTATTTCCTATTTAGCTATGTGCTTATCTGTTTTTTAATTACTTTTTTCCAGCTAACATAACCCATATAAGCCATTATTAAAAATAACACATACATTAATGTAAATAACATAAATCCTTTATAAAAATTTAAAGGAATAGCAATTATATTACTAAATATCCAAGCATGCCA
>CAILUU010000006.1 GCA_903837525.1 uncultured Bacteroidota bacterium
AACTGTAAATCGTCAGCATATAGTGGACTAAAATTAGTCAAATATAAGGGAGCTGCCTTTTCCATCATCGCAACTGGCTCTTCAAACCAAACAATAAAAGGCCTTAGTTGAATCCCTTTTTCATCTAGATCTCCTTCATTTATATCTCCACGAATTTCGTAAATAGTTTCGTCATCAGCTACACTTCACATTTTAAAAATTTCGCCATGCAAATGCAATACATTTGTGCTGCCGCCACGTTCATGCAAATCATCAATATTTTGTGTAATAATAGTAACATCAAAATCTTTTTCTAATGCTACTAAGCCAATATGCGCAGCGTTTGGTTTTGCTGCCGCCACATCTCTCCTACGTTCATTATAAAAATTTAAAACCAAAGCTGGGTCTTTAGCAAAACCTCTTGGGGTAGCCACATCTTGTACATTATGACCCATCCAAAGTCCATCGCTATCTCTAAATGTTTTTATACCGCTTTCGGAGCTAATGCCTGCATCGGTAAGGACTACAATATGTTTTTTGTTGTTGCCACAAATTAAACAGACTTTCATCAATAGAATTTTAAAAAAAATTTGGTCAAGTTCCCCTTTAGGGGCGGAGGGTTTTATTCCCCAGCTAATCCCATCACAATCCCCCACTCCTCTTCGTTAACAGTTTGTACACTTAATCTTCCTAAACGAACCAAATCCATATTGGCAAGTCGGCTATCTTTTTTTAGTAATTCTAACGGAACGGCCTTTTTTAATTTTCGCACAGGCTTCAACTCTACCGAAACCCAACGATCATCATCGGTTGTAGTATCTTGAAAAAAAGTTTTACTAACTTTTGCAATACCAACTATTTCAACACCTTCATTACTGTGATAATAAAGTACTTCATCGCCTTTTTGCATAGCTTTTAAATTAATACGAGCACTGTAGTTACGTACCCCACTCCACTCGGTTTGCTTGTCTTTAACAAATTGATCCCAACTGTAAACAGAAGGCTCTGATTTTACTAACCAACGCATAAAAAAATTTAAAATGATGAATTTCGAATTGTGAATTTAGGGATTATTGCTAGTATTTATATAAAATCCGAAATTGAAAATTATCAAATTCGAAATTTGTTTACTCCCACCCACTCGCCAACACATCTGCAATATGCATAGTTTGTATAGGTAGGTTTTTCCCTTTTATATAACCATCTAAATGCATTAAACAACTTAGGTCGGTAGATATGATTAGTTCGGCATTTGTTGCTTGTGCATGCACCATTTTTTGATCGGCCATACCAATGCTAATAGCTTCAAATTTTACCGCAAAGCTTCCTCCAAAGCCGCAACAAGTTTCCACATCATTCATCTCTGTAAGTTCTAAACCTTTCACTTGTGCTAATAATTTTCGTGGAGCATCTTTTATTTTACATTCTCTTAATGCAGCACAGCTATCATGGTAGGTTGCCTTTGCATGTAACACTGCACCATAGTTTTCTATTTTTAACACATCCGTTAAAAATTCGCTGAACTCAAAAATACGGTTACTTAAATCTTTTACTTGATTATGCTGCGATGAGTTTTCAAACAATTTTGTATAATAGTTTCGTACAAAGCCCACACAGCTTGCACTGGGTGCAACAATATAATCGGCCCCTTCAAAATCTTTAATGAATTTACTGCACACTTCTCTTGTCTCATCCCAAAAACCAGCATTAAAAGCTGGCTGGCCGCAGCAAGTTTGATTAGTGTTATAGCTAACATCGCAACAAGCTTTTTCTAATACTTTAATCATATTAAAAGCAGTTTGCGGATAGAGTTGATCTACAAAACAAGGTATAAATAATTGTACTTTCATCGTATTACAAACTTATCATTTTTAAAGCAGCAATTGCTGCCTCCTCCCCCTTATGCCCATGCACACCACCAAGTCGTTCATCAATTTGTTGTTGTGTATTTACAGTTAGCACCCCATAAATGGTAGCCACTGGTAAAAGTAAATTTAATTGCATAATTCCATCGGTTACGCCTTGGCACACATAATCAAAATGTGGGGTATCTCCTCGTAGCACACAACCTAACGCTATAAAGGCATTTGGCTTTTGATTGGCATTGCTCCAATAATTTTTTATGGCAAAAGGTATTTCAAACGTACCGGGTACAGTTATAATTTTATAGGAAACCTTATGTTCTGTTAAGATTTTTGTTGCACCGGCAACTAGTTTTTCAATTGTTTGGGCATTCCACTCGGTACATACTACAACAACAAAGGCATCCGTTGGAAGTTGGATGCCTATTGTATTATGTACGTTTGATGATTGTGTTGACATAATTTAAACCGCAAAGGCGCTAAGACGCTAAGTTTTGTATCTCTATAAGCCAATTAAATTTGTGCAAACTGCTTATTGTGTTACTCCTAATTTAGCTAAATATCTATCTACATCTCCACTGCCCACTTTAGCACTTGCAGGATACTTAGTTTTTAATTGGGTAAATAATTCAATTGCATCTTTAGTTTTACCTGTTGCATCAGCATATCTACCAGCCATAAATAAAGCTTCAGAAGCCATTCCTTCATCGTTGGCTACTACCGATGCTGCTTTTTTAAAATAGTTAAGTGCCTCATCAGTTTTCTTTTGCTCGGCATAGGCTTGACCTAACATAATATTTGCCTTACTTATAATTTGATTAGCTCCATTACCATCAAACTCTTTTAGATATTTAATGGCATTAGTAAAATCTTTTTGATGTAAATAACATGCACCAGCGTAATAATTAGCTCTATTGCCTGTTAAGGTTCCGCCATATTTTTTAATAATATCTAACATACCAGTAATACCTTGTGCTTTGTCACCTTTTAAAACATAGGTTACACTATCTTTATTAAAGTTAGATGTAGCTGCCATTTTACTAAACAATTTTTCTGCAGGAAAAATTAAATCACTAGCTTTTTCTTCGTTTGGAGCTTCATATAAATATTTATACGCTAACCAACCGCCTATTAATAAAATTACTGCACTACCAATGTAAATAATTGGTTTGCTAAAATTTGCCCAAAAACCTTTTGCTTTTTCCAAAGCCACATTTGTTTCCATTATATCTGCTTGTTGAATTGCCATTTTTATTTTTATTGGTTATAAATAATTATACGTTGTTTTTTATGCATTTATTAATCCATAATAAATGGATAGTCCTCTTGTACATATACATCTTTCAATAATTCATCTTCATTAGGCCATGGGCTTTCTTCGGCAAATTTTACACTTTCTTCAACCTCTGCTTTTACACGTTCATTTATCTCCTCAATTAAGGCATCTTCTACATTATATTGATCTTTCAGCACTTTTAAAACATGGTCTATGGGGTCTTTTTGCTTGTATTCTTCAACCTCTTCTTTATCTCTATATTTTTGGGGGTCGCTCATGCTATGCCCTTTGTATCTATATGTTTTAATTTCTAATAAAGTTGGTCCGCCTTTTTCTCGTGCTCTATTTACCGCTCTTAAAACTGCATTATGTACGTCTTCAGGGCTCATTCCATCCACAACATCCCCAGGCATATCGTAGGCATCAGCCAATTTATAAATATCTAACACATTACTTGTACGGGCAACACTTGTACCCATTGCATAATTGTTATTTTCACAAATAAAAACTACGGGTAACTTCCAAAGCATAGCCATGTTAAAGGTTTCATGCAACATGCCTTGCCTAGCAGCACCATCGCCAAAAAAGCAAAGTACCGCATTAGTCGTATCGTTATATTTTTCGGCAAAAGCCAAACCAGCACCAGTGCCTATTTGTGCTCCTACTAAACCATGACCACCAAAAAAATTCTCTTTTAATCCAAAAAAGTGCATACTTCCACCTTTTCCTTTGCTACAACCCGTTGCTTTGCCATACAATTCGGCCATACAACTTTTGGCTGTTACGCCTTTTGCAATAGCTAATGCATGGTCTCTATAAGCTGTTATAAACTTATCATCGGGGTTAGTTGCCGTCATACAACCAGCAGCTATAGCCTCTTGACCAATATACAAATGGCAAAAGCCACGTATTTTTTGCATCCCGTACAATTGACCCGTTTTTTCTTCAAAACGGCGTAAAAGCAACATTAATTCGTACCAATAGAGGTAAGTTTCTTTACTAAACTTAGTAGCCAATGGGTTTAATTTTAGGTTGCAAATATAAGGAATTTAGGCTTTAGGTGTATATATTATAGCCACCCTTTTAAATTGAAACTACTAGGCAAAGGGTTATCATACGTTAGGTAACTTTTAAAAAGCTATAGTAGCGTAATCAATGGGAGATGTGATATACAAATTTTGCCCAACTATTGCGTTATCTTGCAACCCCAAATGACCACCTTTTCTACCATAAAAATTACGCAATACAAAAACTATAATCTTACTCAATTTGATTTTAATGAACGTATAGTTGGTATTTGTGGTTTAAATGGTAAAGGCAAAACTAATTTGTTAGATGCTATTTACTATTTATGCTTTGCAAAAAGCTATTTTAATAAAATAGATGGGCAAAATGTCTTGTTTGGTATGGATGGGTTTAGAATTGAAGGTCATACAACAGAGGGGAATATAACGTCAATATTTAAAGGAACTGGGAAAAAAGATTTACTACTGAATGCTATACCTTACGAAAAACTATCGCAGCATATAGGTAAATTTCCAGCAGTAATGATTGCACCAGATGATACGTTACTTATTGTGGGTGGTAGCGAAGAACGACGAAAATATTTAGATACCATTATTAGCCAAATAGATGCTACTTATTTACAACACTTAATAATTTATACTAAAGTACTACAGCAACGTAATAGTTTGTTAAAACAATTTGCCGAAAAAGGAAAAACAGATTGGTCATTGCTTGAAGTTATAGAAGAACAATTAATAGGGCCGGGCAAGTATATTTTTGAAAAAAGAAAAGAAATTACCTTTTTGTTAATCCCATTAATACAAGCTTTTTATAAAAAAATAGCTGCCAATAACGAAACAGTTGAAGTAAACTACACAAGCCAATTGTTAACCTCTAGTTTTGAAAGTATTTTAAACCAATACCGAGAAAAAGATTTTATTTTACAACGAACAAATGGCGGAGTACATAAAGATGATATAGAAATGTTGTTAAATGGGGCTAACTTTAAAACTATAGCATCGCAAGGGCAACGAAAAAGTTTATTATTTGCCTTAAAATTAGCAGAGTTTGAGTTATTGAAAAGAGCAAAAAATGTTCCACCAATATTATTACTGGATGATGTTTTTGAGAAATTAGATGATACAAGAATGCACAATTTATTAGATTGGGTTTGTAAAGAAAATGAAGGGCAAGTATTTATTACCGATACACATAAAGAAAGGCTAGTAAATACCTTTACTTCTTTAGCAGTAAAGTATCAAGTAATTGAATTGTAGTCCTCCTAAGTAATAAAGCTAAGTACTAGAGCTAAGGTTTTATAATAGGATGATTTATTTGCTGCTTATTCCGAAACAGGTGTTGATGGAGAAGATGCAAAATATATTACGTTAAAAGCAGTAATTACAAGTATGGATGATAAAAAGAAATTCATTATTGTAAACTTTAGAATTTAGGATAAAAAAGGGAAAGGCAAAATAAATGAATCGTATAAACTTTTTATAAAATAAATATGGCAGAAATATCTTTACAAGAAGCAATACAACAATTTTTGTTGAAAAGCCGTCTTAAAAGCGGTATACAAGCTGTGCGTATAGAAGAAGTGTGGGAGGAATTAATGGGCAAAACGATAGCCAAATACACAGATAAAATTCAAATAGTAAAAAACACCCTTTTTATAACCAGCTACGACGCTTCTTTAAAAAACGTTTTACTTTTTCAAAAAGAACAAATTATACAACGAGTAAACGAAGCTATGGGGGAATTAACGATTAAAGAAGTTATTATAAAGTAATAATGCAAGGTAATTAGCTACCTATTTGTCTTTTTTACATTACCAATTATAAAATTAGATGACGTTAATTTCTATTACGAAATAAAGCAAAAGAAGATTACGGCAAGTACAAAATTTGTTTTACAGCAACCAAAAATACCCGTTGCAAAATATGCAGAAACGAAACAGTTTTTTGATAATGTTGTAAATGAGTACTCCGACAAAATTGTACTAAAAAAACTAAAACACACTATACAAGCTACCACCCTTTTCAAAAATTTTATCAATTCTTTTTTCTACGGCTTCATCTTTTAAAACAGGTGGCGCATGGTGTGGTTTTATTCTAGCATCAAAAATTAACGTACTACAACCCCAGTGCTTATATTTAGTAACACTATTTAGTCCGTACACATCATGCGATGGATTGCAACGTGTAAACGTAACCCATAAAAAATTATTTAGGGTTTTGCTTACAAAATCAGCATCGTCACAAACAATAATAAAAGGCAACGTTGAAAGTTTTTCATTAAAAGTTGAAAGTTGTTCATTCAAATTTTCTAGTTCATTAATAGCATTTTCATAGGTACTAAATTCCCTAGTTTGTATAGCTACAATGCCTGGCATTACTAATTTTGCATATTCAAAATGGTTTAACTCATTTAAACAATTGGGTACTTCGGTAGCTAATTCTCTTTTAACATCTCCATAAGCCGCCAATACAACTTTGCTTCCACTATTTAAACTTTCGCCACTATAATCAAGTGTATCAATACTTGTTTTGGTGTAAAAATGTACATCTCTACTTAAATCAATTCGTTGTAAAATAAAGTGTAAATAGTCTTGAATGTTTTGGGTAGATAATTTATTAGCATCATCGGCTGTTATAAATAAAAATTTTGCTAAACTTAATTGCCCAGTGCCTAATACATGGTTAGCAATAGTTAATAGCTCTGAAGGTTGCTTTGTTTGTGCATATGGGGTATATCTTTCGCTACCTATTGCTAATAATAACGGGTGAACACCGGCTGCATCTACTGCATTTATTTCTTTTAAACCTGGTACTTCATGTTGTATAGCACTCCCCGTCATTTCATGTATTAATTGCCCAAAACTTGTATCTTCCTGTGGTGGCCTACCAACAACAGTAAATGCCCAAATAGCATTTTGCTTAGCATAGACTTTATGCACTTTCATTAAAGGAAAATCATGTTGTAAACTGTAATATCCTAAATGATCACCAAATGGCCCTTCCGGTTTATTTTCATTTGGATAAACCTCCCCAGTAATAACAAAATCGGCATCGGTACTTAGGCAATAACCATCTTTATACATATATCTAAATCTTCTATTGCCCAACACTCCGGCAAACGTCATCTCACTAATACCTTCTGGTAATGGCATTACAGCTGCTACGGAATGAGAAGGTGGCCCACCTACAAATATGCTAACTTTTAAGGGTTGATTTTTATTAGTTGCTTTGGTTTGATGAACACCAATACCTCTATGCAATTGATAATGTAACCCAATTTCTTTATTTAGTACATACTCGTTACCACTTAATTGTATTCGATACATACCCAAATTAGCATTCATTATTCCAGGCTTATCAATATCTTCTGTATAAACTTGTGGTAAGGTTACAAAAGCTCCTCCATCCATTTTCCAATGGTGAATTTGTGGAATATCTTCAATTTTAATTTCTTGAAAAAGAATAGGTTTTTGAAAGGGATTTTTTAGGGGCAAAGCTTTTAAAGCGGCTAATCCTGCACTAAAGTTTTTTATCGGATTTTTTAGTGCAGCTATAGCATTATTTTTTATTTCGATAAGTTGTTGAACTTGCTTTAACGTATCTCTAAAAATAAATTTACTTCTTTCGATAGTCCCAAAAATATTACTAGCTGTTCTAAATTTACTGCCTTTTACATTTTCAAATAATAAAGCAGGACCACCAGCTTCAAATACTCGTAAATGAATGGCAGCCATTTCTAAATAAGGATCAACTTCTTCTGTTATGCGAATAAGTTGCTTATTTTTTTCTAAATCTAGTAAACACTCTTCTAAGGAACTATAAGCCATACGTTGTGGTTATTGTAAAAAGGTAAAACAGATTAGAAAGAATATTGTTTACAACAATTTTATATAAAGTGGGTTAAGCGGCATACCCTTTGTAAAATATATCTATTTAATTTTAGTTCGTGTACCACGCATTATTCTAAATTGAAAAGCTAGGCAGTTAAAAACATACAAAGCTTTATTTTTAGGATTGCTATTTTGTGTTTCTTCAATATAACACAGAGCTAGTTTATTTAATTAACCTATGGTACAACAAAGGCTTATTTTTTTAAATACATCACTTCTTTAACAAGCTTAACTGTTCTTGGTACATCGGGTAAATAAGCGGCAACTAAATTTGGAGCATAATGCATTGGGGCATCTGCACTACAAATTCGTCGTATTGGCGCATCTAAATAATCAAAGCCCTCTTTTTGTATGCGATAAGCAATTTCAGAACTTACCGATGCAAAAGGCCATTGTTCCTCAACAATTACTAATCTATTTGTTTTTTTAACACTTTCTAAAATGGTAAACCAATCTAACGGACGAATAGTTGCAACATCAATCACTTCTGCTTCAATACCTTCTTTTGCTAATTCTTCGGCTGCCCCTAACGCCACTTTCATCATTTTATTAAACGATACAATCGTTACATCTTTACCTTCTCTTTTTACAAAACATTTACCAATAGGTAAAACGTATTCACCTTCTGGCACTTCGCCTTTTTCGCCATACATTACCTCACTTTCCATAAATATGACTGGATCGTCATCTCTTATAGCTGCTTTTAGTAAGCCTTTAGCATCGTATGGTGTACTAACCGATATTACTTTTAAACCCGGAATATTAGCATACAAACTTTCAAATGCAGTACTATGCTGAGCTCCAAGCTGCCCTGCACTTCCATTTGCACCTCTAAATACAATCGGGCAACCTACTTGGCCACCACTCATAGCTAACATTTTACTAGCGGTATTTAAAATTTGATCAAGCGGTAAAACAGCAAAATTCCACGTCATAAACTCAACAATTGGGCGTAAACCATTTTGTGCAGCACCTACAGCAATTGCCGTAAAACCAAGCTCCGCAATTGGGGTATCAATAACACGTTTTTCCCCAAACTCTTCGAGCATACCTTGACTTACTTTATATGCGCCATTATATTCTGCCACTTCTTCCCCCATTAAAAATACTCTTTCATCGCTACGCATTTCTTCTTGCATTGCTTCTCTTATGGCTTCTCTAAATGCTATTTGACGCATACTGCTAATTTTTAGGCAAATTTATCGCTTTGGGGTTATATGAACAAATTGGGCTTTTATACATTTAGATGTTAAAACAACTATCTCTTAACATTTTCATATACAGTTCACCTTTTTGTTTTGCAAAAGCAATGTTTTTTTCTGGGATTGAATGGGTATTCGTATAAAATTCAACGGCTTTATCGATACTACTTTCTCGTAATAAATGTACCATTGGGTAAATAGATCGGTTTGTGTAATTTTCAGCATCCTCTTCTTTGCTATCTGCAAATAAATAGTTAGGATGAAAACTGGCTACTTGATAAATGCCGCTATACTTATTTTTCTTTAATAGACTTTCTGCTTTTGATACAAATTGTAAATACTCATCAAAATTCTTGAAGGCATTGGTAAAAATTAAGAAAGAGGTTTCTATGGAAGAATTAGCATCTAAAAAAAGCAGTTCATTTGAAAAATAATCTAGACATAGTGATGGGTTATTACTTTCTTCAACGCTATATTTTACTTTATTATCGTTTATAACTTTAGCTGCAAAAGGGCAAAAATTACAACCAATAACTACTTTGTTAATCCAGTATATTGTTTGAGTAATTGCTTTTTCTGTAGTCGACATCTTATAACGTAAAGCTAGTGTGTAAAGTGAGCAATTAAGTTTTATTCATTAATAACTAAACCAAATTTCTGTTGCACCATAACCATATAAAGGGTGAAATTGATTTACAAATGATTTTACTTCTTTTTTTGTTTTTAAAAGTTCATGTATTTCATCTCTTAACTTACCCTCTCCTACCCCATGTATAATTATTAAATTAGGTTGCCTATGTGCAACAGATAACTCATAAAAATTTTCAAAGGTTTTAAGTTGCAAAGTTAACATTTCAAAATTGCTTAAATGTTTAAAACTATCTATTAATTTTTCTATGTGCAAATCTACTACACTCCTTGCTGCATCTAAGTTATGTCTAACTTTTGAGGCATCATAAATTTTAAACCCTGCATTACCTAACTTACTTAAATCAATTTTTTCAACTTCTACTTTATCAGGGTAAGTTTCCAATATTAAATAACCAAAAGTTGCCTCGTTTTTAAGTTTTATTTCTTCAATTTTTTTAAAGAGTTGCTTAGCTTTTATTTTTAAAGATGTTTCATAAAAGGGGGCTTTCTTCTTGTCTTCGTTTTTTAAAGAAAATTCAACATCAAACCTTGGACTATCGCTTAGGTCTTCAAAAGCTATATTATGCAAATAAAAATCGGAAAAGGGCTCTATGATATTTTTTAATTGAAAACTACTTTTACCCCCTATCATACAATTATAGGTAAAATTATAGGGCGTATAGCTTTGATTAATTAAATGAATTTTTAATTTTTCCACTACATCATCATCAAAAATATCTTTATCAAAGACAGGTAAAAAATTTAAGCTAACGCCTTCCTCTTTTTTTGTGCTAGTAACTACTTTTTCTTTTTTAACCTGATCTATATAAACTTTCTTTTTTTCTACTAATCTTTTTTCGGAAAATAGTTTAAAGTAAGGAAAATCTATTTGCTCCATATAGGCAGGAAAACGTACGCCCTTAACATCAATCATCACCATTTTTTCATTAATAATTTCTACTACTTTACCTTCTTCTTGAGTGAGTAGTACCAATATTTTGTCGCCAATTTCGTATTTCATAAACCCCTGCCCCTAAAGGGGAACTTTATTTACAGTTAAGCATTAATTTGTAAAATTACGAAAGCAAAATTGTTTGGTGTTTTTTATTCGCCGCAGAGAAAATAGATAAAGAAGTTTATGCAGAGATTTATAAGACTACGGTAGTTTAAAACTACCGTAGTCTGTTTACAAATAACCTAACAATTTATTAGGTATTAGCCAGTTTACTCTTTTTAAATCCGTATGCAAAGTAAATTACTAATCCAATAGCTAACCAAGCTAAAAACCAAAGCCAGTTTGCCTTTGTCATACCCGTAAGTAAATACATGCAGGTAATTAAGCCCGTTAATGGTATTAACGAATATTTTTTTATAAAAGAGAAAATTGCAAGTACAATAGCAATCAACCAAAAAATAATGATGGATATATTAGGTATTGCCATATCCATAAAACTTTTTTTACCTGACACGTAATCTGCATTTCCACTAAAATCAAAATTAAAAATATCGCTATAATATGATTTTGATAAAAAGTAAACACCAATTAATGCACCTACAACAATTAATGGAAAAATAAATTGGCCATTAATAAAGGGCATATTAAAACCTCCTGCTTGTTTCTCTCTTCTAGGAATTAGTAATACGCCACCACAAACTAACACAAAGGCAGAGAGGGTTGCAATACTTGTAAAATCTAACACAAAGGTTTTATCTGTAAATAAAATAGGTAAACCAACAACAACCCCAGTAATTATTGTAGCAAAAGAAGGTGTTTTGTATTTTGGATGAATTTTTTGAAAAACAGGTGGTAACAATCCATCTCTACTCATACTCATCCAAATACGTGGTTGTCCCATTTGAAATACGAGTAATACACTTGTCATAGCAATTACCGCACAAACGGCAACAAGTAGCTTCATCCATCCTACATTTAAATTTTCTTTTTCAAAAATGAAAGCTAACGGATCACCTACACCTTCAAAATTTCTATAATTAACCGCACCAGTAAGTACAAGGGTAAGTAAAATATATACTACTGTACAAATTACTAAAGAATATATCATCCCTTTAGGCAAATCTTTTTGAGGATTTTTACTTTCTTCGGCAAGTACACTGACAGCGTCAAAGCCAATGTAGGCAAAGAAAACCCCAGCTACAGCAGCCATTACACCTTTAAATCCATTTGGCATAAACGATTTTATGCCTTCATCATTTGCTGGCATCCAATTGGCTGTATGCCCTTGGCTAAATACTAAATATCCTCCTACTAAAATAACTAATGCAACAACAGCCATTTTTAAAACAACCATTACATTGCTAAAATTTCTGCTCTCTTTTATCCCTCTGTAAACTAAATAAGTAATTAAAATATTAATTATTAAAGCAGGTAAATCTAAAATAATTTTTAACCCTCCAAGCATTGGTGCAGTGTTCCAAGCATTTACATCATTAGCATTGCCATTAGTTGTGAATGCATTTTTAGATTCTGTGTAGCTTGTGCTTAACCAATGAGGAATATGTAGCCCACACTCATCCATAAACGATGTAAAATAATCGCTCCAACTAAAGGCAACATAAATATTACCAATGCTATATTCCATAATTAATGCCCAACCAATTATCCAAGCAAATAATTCACCAAAGCTAGCATAGGCATAGGTATAGGCACTACCAGCAACCGGAATGCGGCTAGCAAATTCGCTATAACAAAACGCAGTAAACGCACAAGCAATAGCCGTAATAATAAAAAGCACTACTACGCCAGGCCCCCCATTAAAAACAGCACCTCCCAGGCTACTAAAACTACCAGCACCTAATATTGCTGCAATACCAAAAAAAGTTAAGTCTCGGGCTGTTAATACTCTTTTTAGACCTCCGCCACCATGCGTACCATCGTTACTTTCAGCTAAAATAGTAGATATTTTTTTTGTTCTAAATAATGAATTAGACATATTAGTTTTGGTTTGAACTAGTAAATTAAGGAAAATTAATTTTTGTAAGGGTTATTACAAAATCTTTTTTACCAGCACTGCTAATACCGCTCCAATAATTGGTGCAAGTACAGGTATCCAACTATAGCCCCAGTCGCTATTTCTTTTATTTTTTATGGGTAAAATAAAATGCATTATACGTGGACCTAAATCTCTTGCAGGGTTTATGGCATAACCTGTAGGACCTCCTAATGATAATCCAATACCAAATACCAATAAGGCTAGTGGTAAAGCATTTAAAGCACCAAGATTAACAGCCTCGCCATTATTTGTTAGCGTTAAAATACCCATCATAAAAGCAAATGTGGCAATAATTTCCGTAATAAAATTATGTGCAGTATTACGTATTGCAGGTGCATTACAAAATACAGCTAGTTTTAAATCGGCATCAGTTGTTTCATCAAAATGCTGTTTATAGGCAACCCAAACCAAAAAAGAACCAACCATTGCACCTAAAAATTGTGCAGAAATATACGTTGCTACTTTACTCCAATTGCCTGTATTTACTGCATCTGCAATGGTTACAGCCGGATTTAAGTGTGCTCCACTAGCTGCAGCAGAAGCATATACACCAACGAATACTGCAATAGCCCAACCAAAAGTTATAACTATCCACCCACTATTTTGTCCTTTGGTTTTATTTAATAGAACGTTAGCAACAACTCCATTACCTAATAAAATAAGCAATGCAGTTCCTAAAAATTCTGATGTGAATGGAGTCATACTATTTATTTATTTATTTA
>CAILUU010000007.1 GCA_903837525.1 uncultured Bacteroidota bacterium
AAGAATTTTTTTTATAAAAATTGCCTTTTTTATGTTGTTTCTAAAAACGAAAATAAATGGCGTAAAACACAAGTATCTTTGTAAATAAATAAAAAAGTATGTTGAACAGTATTGAAAGTGCAATAGCCGATATTAAAAAAGGTAAATTAATAATAGTTGTTGATGATGAGGATAGAGAAAACGAAGGTGATTTTGTAACTGCAGCCAGTAATGTAACACCTGAGTTAATTAATTTTATGAGTAAAGAGGGTAGAGGATTAATTTGTGCATCGTTAACAGAAGAAAGATGCCAACAATTGCAGTTACATCCTATGGTAACAACCAATACCTCAAGCCACGAAACCGCATTTACAGTTAGTGTTGATTTATTAGGCAATGGCTGCACCACAGGTATTTCTGCTCAGGACAGAGCCAAAACCATTCAAGCCTTAATAAACCCAAATACAACGCCTGAAGATTTAGGAAGGCCGGGTCATATTTTTCCGCTAAAAGCAAAAGCAGGTGGTGTTTTACGCCGAACTGGTCATACCGAAGCCACCATAGATTTAGCTAGATTAGCAGGCCTAGAACCTGCTGGTGTTTTAGTAGAAATTATGAATGAAGATGGAACAATGGCTCGGTTACCAGAGCTTTTAGAAATTGCCAAAAAATTTGATCTTAAAATAATTTCTATAAAAGATTTAATTGAATATAGAATAAAACATGAGTCGTTAATACAAGAAGAAGAAAGCGTACAATTGCCAACCAAATTTGGCCATTTTGAATTGATTGCTTTTAGCCAACTAAACACGGGTGAAATTCATTTAGCTATGAAAAAAGGTACTTGGAAAAAAGATGAGCCTATTTTGGTAAGAGTGCATAGTAGCTGTGTTACGGGAGATATTTTAGGTAGCCTTCGTTGCGATTGTGGAGATCAGTTACACCTTGCCATGCAAATGATTGAGCAAGAGGGTAAGGGTGTTGTTTTATATATGAACCAAGAGGGTAGAGGTATTGGGTTATTAAGCAAATTAAAAGCCTATAAACTTCAAGAAAATGGTAGAGATACCGTTGAAGCTAATGTGGAACTTGGTTTTGGTATGGATGAGCGAGATTATGGTATAGGGGCACAAATTTTACGTCATTTAAACGTTAGTAAAATGAAACTAATGAGCAATAACCCTCGTAAACGAGCAGGCTTGTTAGGTTATGGTTTAGAGGTTGTGGATACGGTTGCTATTGAAATAAAAAGCAATACCCACAACGAAAAATATTTACAAACTAAACGAGATAAATTAGGACATACTATTTTAGGCAGTTAAGTAAACATATCCCTTACTTTATCAAAAAACGATTTATCATTTTTATCAGGTTTAGGGATAAAATTTGGAGAGTGTTGCATTTTTTCAAGCATAGTTTTTTCTTCATTGCTAATATGCTGTGGCGTCCATACATTTACTTGTATTAGTTGGTCGCCTTTTTCGTAGCTATTTACATTAGGAAATCCTTTACCCTTTAATCTAAATATTTTTCCACTTTGTGTACCAGGGGGTATTTTAATTTTTGCTCTACCATCAATTGTAGGCACTTCTACTTGAATGCCAAAAACAGCATCGGCAAAACTAATATGTAAATCGTAAGCTACATTTAATCCATCTCTATGTAGTTGTGTATGCGCTTCCTCTTCTATCAATACAATTAAATCGCCATTGCTACCGCCTCTTTCACCAGCATTGCCTTTACCACTAACACTCAGCTGCATTCCCTCTTGCACACCTGCCGGTATTTCAATGGTTACTGTTTCTTCTCCATAAACTCTTCCCTCGCCTTTACATGGGGTACATTTATTTGTTATCGTACTACCCTCACCGTTACAAGTTGGGCAAGTAGTTACGGTTTGCATTTGTCCTAAAAAAGTATTTTGTACTCGGCGTACTTGTCCGCTACCACCACAAGTACCACAATTTTGCATACTGTTTTTATCCTTTGCACCACTACCACTACAGGTAGTGCAACCTACATATTTTTTTACTTTAATTGTTTTTGAGGCACCTTTTGCAATCTCTTCGTAGGTCAATTTTATTTTTACCCTAAGGTTACTTCCTTTTGTACCACGGCTTTTGCCACCACCGCCACTTCTACGACCACCACCGCCAAAAAAACTTCCAAATGGATTATCATCACCAAAAATATCACCAAACTGGCTAAAAATATCCTCTGTATTCATTCCTCCTCCACTAAAACCACTACCACCGCCTCTTCCAGCGTTAAATGCTTGGTGTCCAAATCGGTCGTATTGTGCTTTTTTATCGGCATCGCTTAAAATTTCGTATGCTTCAGCTGCTTCTTTAAATTTCTCTTCAGCAGGTTTATCGCCAGGGTTTCTATCTGGGTGATATTGCATAGCAACCTTACGATACGCTTTTTTAATTTCATCGGCAGATGAAGATTTGCCTACACCTAATATTTCGTAAAAATCTTTTTTCATACCCCTAACCCCTAATGGGGAATTTTGATGCCTGATATTTCAGGGCTTGTTTAAAATAAAAACACTATAAAAATATAATATAAGTATCCCCTTTAGGAAGCGGAGGGGTTTTACTTCCCTACTATAACCTTAGCAAATCGAATAATCTTATTGTTTAAGTAATATCCCTTTATTATTTCATCTACAACTTTATCAATTAAATCTTCTGTTGGTGCAGGTATTTCGGTAATAGCTTCATGTTTTTCAACATCAAAACTAGTATGTATACTTTCCATAGCCTTAACCCCTTTTGATGCCATTGTTGATCTAAGTTTTGCAAAAACTAATTGTATGCCTTCTTTAATTTGAGCAATATCCTCACTGGTTTCTAATTGCTTTTCCGCTCTATCACAATCATCTAACACTTCTAACATGCTAACTACAACATCTTTACTAGCAGTTTGCATAAGCTCAATGCGTTCTTTTGCGGTACGGCGTTTAAAATTATCAAACTCCGCAAAAAGGCGTAAGTATTTATCTTTTTGATCATTTAACTCCGCCTGAATTTTTTCTATAGTATTATCTATGCTTTCGTTGCTTGAATTTGTGGTGTCAAGTGTGTCACCATCGGCATTAATATTCGTTTCTTCGTTTTGTGTAATTGTATCTTTTTCTTCCATAAAATTTAAAATAGTTTGCAAAGGTAAGAAAGTCAAAGGGTTTGCCAACGGTAAGTTTACAGTCAAATTGTCGGTTATTTAAGCAAAATATCCATGATGGCACATAACCAATCAATAAAATAACTACGTATTAATTAATTCAACAATTTCTTTACAGTATAACTATTTTAAAATTGCTGCTAACTTGCACCCATGAAAAGTATTGTGTTAAAGAAAAATATAAGTAAAAGAGTAGAAAATGGACATCCTTGGATATTTGCCAATGAAGTAAATGCCGCAATGGAAAAAGATACCAATGCTAAGCCTGGCGAAATTGTACATGTTTATACGTTTGATAAAAAATTTATTGGGCAAGGATATTATAACCCACAATCGCAAATAAGTATACGGTTATTAACCAGAGATAAAAATGATAAAATTGACGATTCATTTTTTTACAAAAGAATTTTAAACGCTTGGGAATATAGAAAAAAAATTGGCTACTCAGAAAACTGTAGATTAATTTTTGGTGAAGCAGATGATTTACCACAATTAATAATAGATAAGTTTAATGATTATTTTGTAATTCAAACCTTGGCCTTGGGTATTGATGTTTGGAAGCCAGCCATTGTTGATGCACTAAATAAAATTTTTACTCCTAAGGGCATATACGAACGTAACGATGTATCGGTTAGAGAGTTGGAAGGATTGGAGCAAATAAAAGGATTTTTGAGTGAGCCCTTTGATACCACTATTGAAATAAAAGAAAACGGAATTAACTTTTATGTAGATATTGCCAACGGACAAAAAACGGGTTATTTTTTAGACCAACAAGACAACCGTAGAGCTATTAAAAATATTGTAAAAGATGCGGATGTTTTAGGGGCATTTTGCTACACAGGTACGTTTGAAATTCATGCAGCACATTACGGAGCAAAAAGTGTTTTGGGGTTAGATATTTCTCAAAACGCTATTGACATGTGTAATAAAAATGCGACCCTTAATGGATTAAGTAAGGTTTGCACCTTTAGTTGTGTTAATGCATTTGATGTTTTAAAAACATGGGTAAAGGAAGGTAGGCAATATGATGTTGTAATGCTTGACCCTCCCTCTTTTACAAAGAATAGGGCAACTATTGAAAAGGCTATTGCAGGGTATAAAGAAATTAATTTAAGAGGTATAAAATTAGTTAAACCCGGTGGTTTTTTGGTAACAAGTAGCTGTACTAATTTGGTACAACCACACGTTTTTTTAAATATTATACAAGCTGCTGCTTTTGATGCTAAACGTAAATTAAGACAAGTGGTTTTTAATGCACAAAGTGCAGATCATCCTATTATTAATGGGCAGGAAAATACACACTATTTAAAATTTTTAATTGTACAAGTATTGTAAGTACTCATAGGTTCAATTGCGTACAATAAAAACTAAATGATTTTTAAATCAGTACAAAAAAGGTATTATAAATTGATAGAAGGAGAGAGGTTATTTTACAACCTGAAAACGACCTGTTTCAATAAGGCGTTTATTTTTGTCTACTAAATGATAGTAGTATAATCCTCTGAAAAAATCATTTAAAGGTAAAACCATTCTTGCAGAAACATTTCTTACTTCGTAAACTTTTTTTCCCATAAAGTTGTATACCTGCAAAGAGAAAAGTCTGTCATAACTACGTACAAAATCGAACGTGATAGTTGTACTAGCAGGTATGGGGTATAACTTTAAAATTTTTTGCTGCTGTTCAGTCTGTTTAGTTTGAGCAAAAGAAGTAAAAGTTAATCCAATAATAAAAGTAGATATGTAGATAAATCTAATCAATACATAAAGTTATGTAATTATTTTAAATATCCATACAAAATAAAATAAACTAAAAAAAATGCCAAGTTTGTTAAAACTAGGCATTGCAGTAAAGGTTTAAATCGCAAATTATTTTATGCTGCAAGTGATGAAAGCATTTCATTTATTGTATCAAAATTGGGCATGTCTCCTGCACTTTCCAATACTTCAGCATACGCAATATCTCCTTCTTTATCTATAATAAACGCAGCTCTTTTGCTAACGCCTTTCATATCTAAAATCCAATCGGTATAAATGCAACCATAGGAGTTGCTAACTTCTTTGTTAAAATCACTCAACAAATCAAAATTATAGTTTTGCTCTGCTTTAAATTTTTCTAATGTAAAAACAGAGTCAACAGATATGCCTAGAACTACTGCATTGGTATTGTTGTACTGGCTAATATCATCTCTTATTGCACATAATTCCTTTGTACAAACACCTGTAAAAGCTTGTGGAAAGAATAATAAAAGTACATTTTTGCCAGCATAATCTGCCAGAGATACCTTGTTTTTTTCTGAATTGTATAACGAAAATTGCGGAGCTTTTTGTCCTGTTTGTAGTGCCATAATTGTTTTTTTGTAAATATATTTTAAAATTCTTTAACACTCCTTCTAATCATTTTGTTTAGAGAATGGCTTAATATTTTTTAATAAAACAACATTATTTTAAAAATCTCCGTCAAAGAAGGGGATTTTAATATCCAAACAATTCATAAAAACAAAAATGGTTGAACTTTGGTGTATAAACAAAAAAAACTTGCACATAAGTGCAAGTTTTAACTATTAGGTCAATTAGCAACTAATGCCAACATAATCTTTTTCTATTAATCTTTTACTGCTTTAGCTTTTGCAACTTTGGTTGACTTAGCTTTTAATTTAGCGCCGGTAGCAACTTCACCAGTTTTTACAACTGCAGCAGGGGCTTGTTGTTGTGCTTTCCATAACACATATTCTGGCTCAGCCAACACATCTCCTTTAATAGTTATGCTTTTCATTTCATCTACACCTGCAAATTTTACAGTTAAGTGTTTTTCAAAATGACCAGGATTTGCAGCGTTAAATTTTGCTGAAATAAAGCCACTACCACCCGGAGGGATAGGTGTTTTAGTATAATCACCCATCGTGCATCCACAAGTTGGGTTTGCTTGCTCAATAATCAAGGGCTCTTTTGTAATGTTTGTTACAATAAATTTTGCTTCTTCAGGTGAGTTTTGTTTTAATTTACCTTGGTCTATTGTTTCCATTGCAAATTTTGCAACATCATCTGCCTTTTTTTGTGCAAATGCAGCTGTGCTTAAACAAAGTACGGATAAGGCTAAGAATAACTTTTTCATGATTTTAATTTTTATTGTTTAGTTGGTTTTTAATTTTTTAAATCGTTGATAGAATTATTTTCTGGGGCTGATGCATTTGGTGTTTTCCAAACTTCTCCTTTAATGGTAATTACTTTTGATTGATTATCGTTGTAATAAATAGTAATTGTTTTAGTAAATACACCTTCTGCTGCAGCATTATACCCTACATTTATTTTTGAACTTGCACCCACTGCAATTTTTTTATCTTTTTCCCACTCTGGTGTAGTACAGCCGCAACTTGCAGCTACATTCGCAATAAGTAAAGAATCTTTTCCAATATTACTGACTTCAAAAACATGTGTTACCGGTTTACCCTGAGGTATTTTGCCGAAATTATATTCAATTTCTTTTAACACCAAAGCTTCAATAGGGGTTGCAGGTATTGTTGAACCATTAGTAACATTTACGTTAGTTGCATTAGCAGCAATTTTTTGTGAAAAAGCTCCAAAGTAGGTAAATGTTAAAATAAAAATCGCAATGATTTTTTTCATATGTGATTAGTTTGCAGTACAAAGATACAAAAAGGTTTTATTTCGTTACAAATTATGGTATCCTTAGCTAATTATTAACAAAACTGCAGTATTCTCTCTATTTTTGTTGCAGATATATTGCAATATGGAAAATACTACAAACAACGATACTGCTTTACAAGACAAATTTAGTTTTGATACATTTAGAAATACTGTATTGGCCGATTATAAAATAGTATGCCAAAGCAGAGAAACAAGTTTACTAGGCAGAAAAGAAGTGCTTACTGGTAAAGCTAAATTTGGCATTTTTGGGGATGGTCAAGAGGTTGCACAAGTAGCAATGGCAAAATTTTTTAAACCTGGCGATTTTAGAAGTGGATATTATAGAGATCAAACTTTTATGTTTTCAACTGGCATTGCAACCATAGAGCAGTTTTTTAGTCAATTATATGCCGATCCAAATGTTGAGCATGATCCCTTTAGTGCTGGCCGCCAAATGAATGCACATTTTGCAACAAAAATGGTAAATGAAAATGGAGATTGGTTACCCCTAGCTACTTTAAAAAATGTAAGTAGTGATATAGCCCCTACTGCAGGACAAATGCCCCGAGGCTTAGGTTTAGCATTTGCCTCAAAAGCATTTAGGAAAATTGAGGGGCTGCAAAACTTAACCGAGTTAAGTACAAACGGTAACGAAATTTGTTTTTGCACCATTGGCGATTCATCTACAAGCGAAGGGCATTTTTGGGAAACCATAAATGCAGCAGGTGTGCTACAAGTACCTTTGGCAGTTTTTGTTTGGGATAATGGCTATGGAATTTCTGTTCCTAAAAAATTTCAAACCACAAAAAGTTCAATTTCCGATGCGCTAAGCGGTTTTCAAAAACAAGAAGGAACCAATGGCGTTGATATTTATAAATTAAAAGGTTGGGATTATGCCGGTATGTGTGAGGTTATAGAGCCTGCTTTACAAAAAATGAGAGACACTCATATCCCTGCCATTTTTCATGTAGAGGAAATGACACAACCTCAAGGGCATTCAACTTCGGGTAGTCATGAACGATATAAAAGTGCTGAAAGATTAGAATGGGAAAAAGAATGGGATTGTATAAAACAAATGAGAGAGTGGGTTTTAGAAAATGCATTGGCAGAAGAAGAAGAGTTGATAAAAATAGAAGAAGATGCTAAGGAGTTTGTAAAGCAAAGTAAACTAGCTGCTTGGGATAAATATAGTGCACCTATACAACAACAAGTAACTAAAACTGTTGAATTGCTAGCTAACTATGCCCAAACGAATACGACTATACAACAAACTAGTACAACCTTACAAAATAATAAAGAACCACTAAGGAGAGATGTGCTAAAAGCACTGGCCATTGCATTAGATAATGTACCAACAGCAACTGATGTAAAAGAATATGAGCAGCAATTAAAAGCAGCCAATAAAAAATTGTACAACACCATGTTGTATAACGAGGGAGCAAAATCTGCATTAAAAGTAGCTGAAATAAAGCCTTACTATGCCGATGATGCACCTATGGTAAATGGCTTTGAAGTATTAAATAATTATTTTGACAAATTGTTTGAAACGAATAATAAGGTTATTGCCTTTGGCGAAGATTTAGGACATATAGGGGATGTTAACCAAGGCTTTAGTGGCTTACAAGAAAAGTATGGTAAACGCCGTATTTTCGATACGGGTATTAGAGAGCTTACCATAATGGGGCAGGCTATAGGCTTAGCTTTACGTGGTTTACGCCCTATTGCCGAAATACAATATTTAGATTATTTATTGTATGGATTACAACCCCTAAGCGATGATGTTTGTACTACACATTTTAGAACTGCTGGCCAACAAAGTTGCCCATTAATTGTACGTACAAGAGGGCATAGATTAGAAGGTATTTGGCATAGCGGCTCCCCTATGGGTATGATAATAAATGCACTACGTGGAATGTATGTATGTGTGCCACGTAATATGACACAAGCAGTAGGTATGTATAACACTCTTTTGCAAAGCAATGACCCTGGCTTAATTATAGAATGTTTAAACGGCTATCGCCTTAAAGAAAAATTACCGAGTAATCTTTTAGCCTATACAGTACCGTTAGGTGTGCCAGAAATTGTACATGAGGGAACAGATGTAACTATAGTAACTTACGGCTCTACCTTACGTATTGTGCAAGATGCTTTGGCAACCTTGAACAATAGTAATATTAATTGCGAGTTAGTAGATGTACAAACCTTATTGCCTTTTGATATTAATCATACTATTGTAAACTCATTACAAAAAACAAACAGAATACTTTTTGTAGATGAAGATGTGCCGAGTGGAGCCGCCGCTTATATGTTTAATAAAGTAATGGAAGAGCAAGGTGGCTATAAATATTTAGATGTAGCTCCACGGACACTTACAGCCCATGCCCACCGCCCAAGCTACGGTAGCGATGGGGATTATTTTAGTAAACCAAATGTAGAGGACGTTGTAAGAGTAGTTAAGGAAATGATGGCAGAGTAATCCAAAATTTAAAATTCAAAATTGAACCTTTTACAATACCAAGCTTTTTTATTTGATATGGATGGGGTGTTGGCAGATACAGACCCTACACATAAACTAGCGTTTAAAAAATATTTGGCAGAATACAATATTGATTGTACAGATGAATATTTTGATACATTTATTTCTGGTAATCATAATACGGCTATTGCAAAAATGGTTTTAGGTAACCAATCAACTGCCCAACAAATAAAAAAATGGAGCCAAGCCAAAGAAGAATATTTTAGAAATTTGTATGCACCTATTGCAAAAGAATTAAATGGAGTAACTCCCTTTTTAAAATGGTTGAAAAAGCACAATAAAAAATTAGCTGTTTGCACATCTGCTCCAAAACAAAATTTAGATTTTTTGATGGACGATTTAAATCTTCGCCAATATTTTGATGTACTCCTTTGCGAAGATGATGTAACGGATTTTAAGCCCAACCCACAAATTTATTTAAAAGCCTGTGCATTACTACAAGTGCTACCACAAAACGCTGTAGTTTTTGAAGATAGCGAAAAAGGCTCTGCTGCTGGCTTTTCGGCTGGTTGTGGGGTTGTACTTATTAACAATAGTAAGTTAAATACGGATAATTTTTTAGGCAGGGCAACTAATT
Organism: uncultured Bacteroidota bacterium; assembly: GCA_903837525.1. Taxonomy (GTDB): domain Bacteria; phylum Bacteroidota; class Bacteroidia; order Chitinophagales; family Chitinophagaceae; genus Ferruginibacter. The sequence continues at coordinate 9,924 of CAILUU010000007.1, forward strand.
TTGATTCTTTGAATTTACACGAATCATAAAACGTTTAGTTCAAAATAGTACTATTTTCTAGTTCTCAAAATGCCAAAAAAAAGCTACCGAAGTAGCTTTTGCATTTATTTTAAATTGTGATACACTTTTTGTACATCTTCATCCTGCTCTAATTTATCTACCAATTTTAATACATCGTTTGCAGCATCCTCATCAAGCTCCATTGTGGTGGTAGGTATTCTGGTAAGTTCGGCAGTTATCACTTCAATTTTTTTATCATCAAGGGCTTTAGCCATATTGCCAAACTCATTAAAAGCGGTACGAATAATTATATTGCCTTCACTATCCTCTCCAATTTCTTCTAAACCAAAATCAATTAATTCTAATTCCAACTCATCAATGTTTTGTCCAATATTTTTTACTTTAAACTCACCCATTCTTGTAAAACCAAAACTCACACTACCACTTGTACCTAACGCACCTTGGCTTTTGGTGAAATGCATACGAACATTAGCAACCGTTCTGGTACTATTATCTGTTGCCGTTTCTACTAAAATGGCAATACCATGTGGTGCATGCCCTTCATACGTAATTTCTTCGTAGCTGCTAGTATCTTTACCCATTGCCCGTTTAATGGCTGCTTCCACTCTGTCTTTAGGCATATTACATGCCTTTGCATTTAAGTAACATCTGCGTAAGGCAGGGTTATTATCAGGCTCTGGTCCGGCGGCTTTAACAGCAATAGCAATTTCTTTACCAATACGGGTAAAGTCTTTAGCCATTTTATCCCAACGGGCAAACATGGCGCCTTTTCTTACTTCAAAAATTCTTCCCATAACAAACAATTTAAGCCGCAGATACACTGAGGATTTCATTAATCAAAACAATCTATAAAACTAAACTCTCCGCCTTTGCGCCTCTGTTGTAATATTCACTTTTTACAAATTTACGAAAATCATTTTTTAAGGCAGTACAATTATGTAAATTTGCTACAAATTTATTTTATGGAGCAAAAGCCCGTTTATTATAAAGACTATTTAGCGTTAGATAAAATTTTAGATGCTCAACATCCCGAAAGTTTTGCCCAAGGTAAACAACCTGCTCATGATGAAATGTTATTCATCATCATTCACCAAGCTTATGAGCTATGGTTTAAGCAAATTTTATTTGAGGTAGATAGTGTACTTGCTATTATGAGTAAACCTGCCGTAAACGATAATAGTCCAGAATTGCAAACGATTGTGCACCGCTTAAAAAGGTGTGTTACCATTTTAAAAGTATTGGTACAACAAATAGATGTCATGGAAACGATGACACCAATGGACTTTTTAGATTTTAGAGATATGCTTAGGCCAGCTTCAGGTTTCCAAAGCTATCAATTTAAAATTATTGAGGCTAAGTTGGGTTTAAAATTTGAACATAGGCACGGACAATCTTACTATACGAGTCAATTAAAAGAAAAAGATATTGAACTAATTAAAGAGACCGAAAAAACAAAATCGGTCATTGAGTTAGTAAATAGTTGGTTAGAGCGAATGCCTTTTCATGAAAATGAAGAAGATTGGGCTCCTTATGAAAAAGTGTATGTGAATAGCCTAGCCGATGCTGAAAAAAATAATGCAGATTTTTTTAATGCTATATTAAAAGATATGGGTGGTAAGGGCGACCAGCCAAGGCAACTTTCTGCAAAAGCAAACAGGGCTGCATTATTTATTATGCTTTACCGTGGCTACCCAATGTTAGAATTACCTTTTCAGTTGTTAGATACTTTATTAGAAATAGATAATCAATTAGCTAGTTGGAGAAGCCGCCACATAAATATGGTGCAGCGTATGATAGGTACTCGTATAGGCACAGGCGGCAGTACTGGTGCAGGTTACTTAAAAGCTGCTATGGATAAGCATTATGTGTTTAAAGAAATAGCACAGCTTAGTAGTTTTTTGGTAGATAGAAAAAAATTGCCAACCCTAGATGATGCATTGATTAAAAGGTTAGGATATGTATAGTTTTTATAGATCTTTATTTTCTTCATACCATTCATCCACCAGCAAATTTTTTCCGTCGGCAGCAGCGGTTGCTAATTCGTCGCAGCGATTATTATATGGATTACTGGCATGCCCTTTAACCCAAGTTATTTTTATTGAAAAATGTTTTGATAGGGTGTAATATTTTGTCCAGAGATCTTTATTTTTTTTGCCTCCTTTAAAGTTGTTTTTAATCCAATTATTAAGCCAACCTTCGTTAATAGCTTTTACAACATATTGGCTATCACTATAAATATGAATGGGTAATTCTTTTTTCTTTATACTTTCTAACGCAACAATTACGGCTAACAACTCCATACGGTTATTGGTGGTTAGCCTGTAGCCTTGTGCAAACTCTTTTTTATGAGTACCATACAGTAGCACAAATCCAAAGCCACCTGCACCTGGGTTTCCTTTTGCAGCACCATCGGTATATACGGTAATGTTACTCAATTTTTTTTGTGCAAGATAGGATAGATTTTTATAAATTTTTTGTAGGGGAGAAGTGTTATTTTTTTTACAAAAAAGTGAGTATTTATTTACGCTCAATATTTTTTCAGTTTCAATTATAAAAAATAATCAACGAGCTCTCGGAATAATATAATTAGTTTAATAAAATGTTGAACGAAATATGTTTAATGAAAAATCTGCATAAGGCATATTTGAATATCCTTGGCCATCCATTGAGGAAATAAACTAAAGCGGGGGAATTAGGTACCACAATAGGTTGCATATTCGTTTTCAAAAACTGTAGGTGGGGGTACTGTGAAATGGTTCAAATTTTCTTGGTAATGATATGGGTTACTCAACACTACTAATAATTTTTCTATTCGATTAAAATTTCCATTTGTTGCTGCGTCTAGTGCTTCTTCAACCAAATGATTGCGTGGAATAAATGCTGGATTACTTTCCTGCATACATTTTTTTGCTTGTTTAATTCCACCAGAGTTTTTGATAGTGTTTTTCCATTTTTCAAGCCAAATTTTAAACTCAGGCTCTGCCATCTTTTCTACTTCAGATCCTGTATTATTGGTTAGTGCTAAAAAGGTATTTGTATAATCTAGTTTCAAGTTAAGCATCAATGTAAGCAGCTCATCTACCAATGAGTATAGCTCTGGTGCTTTTTTTTGAACGCCTAATTTTAAAAGCATCATTTCATAGTATTTTTCATACCATATAGGCTCAAACTCATCTATGCAGGCTTGCGCTAATTGCAGTGCAGTAGCAGGTTCAGGATGTATAATTGGCAACAAAGCATCTGCAAACCTAGCAATATTCCATTTAATACTATTGGGCTGGTTACCAAATGCATAACGACCGTTTGTATCTATTGAACTAAAAACAGTAGTAGGATTATAAACATTCATAAAAGCACATGGACCATAATCAAATGTTTCGCCACTTATGGAAACATTATCCGTATTCATTACACCATGTATAAATCCTATACGCATCCAATTCACCACCAAATCAATTTGAACAGACCTTACTTTTTTAAGTAAACTTAATGCAGGGTTTTCTTCGTTTTTAATTTCGGGATATAAGCGATTGATGGTATACTCAGTGAGGGCTTTTAAATCTTCGGTTGTTCCCATATGTCTAGCATATTCAAAAGTTCCTATTCTAATATGACTTTTCATTAGTCGGGCTAGAACAGCACCGTCATGTAGTTTTTCTCGTTGAACTAATTCTCCTGTTTTTGCCACAAGCAAACTTCTGCTAGTGGTTACATTTAGGTGATGCATTGCTTCGCTTATAAGGTACTCTCTTAGCATTGCTTTTAACGTAGCCTTTCCATCCCCACCTCTGGAATATAACGTTCTTCCGCTTCCTTTAAGTTGAATATCAAATCGTTTATTATTAGGAGTGTTGTATTCACCAATTACAATGGCTCTTCCATCACCCAATGTTGTAAAATTTCCAAATTGATGACCTGCATATGCTTGAGCAAAAGAAGAAGTTCTATCATCCCCTTTGTTTTTTAATAAAAATGAAATAAGATCCTCTTTATTTGTAAACGGAATAGTAAGCTCTTTCAACAATACCTCATTAAGCAACACTGTTTGTGGTTTGCTAAATAAAGCAGGGTTTACCAGTTGATAAAATTTATTGGGTAGTGATAAATAAGAATAGTCTAAGTTAAACATTGATCTTTTCTGCATTAAAAATAAGGTTATTTATAGTAACGTATTTCAATGCTCTTTTATCGGTTGCCTCTAATGCCTTGGTTGGTAGCTTCAGGAACTAAATAAAACAACATCTAAATTTACCCCTACTTCTTCTTAACCGCCGCTTTTTTTGCTACCGCTTTTTTCTTTGCAGGGGCTTTGTCAAAAGCCTTTGGCTCTTGTACTAAAATCATTTTCTTTACTTCTTCTAAAGACAGTACGGCTAACTCCTCGGAGGTAAATTTACCTGCAGCACCTTTACCCACTAGCTTTAGCATTTTTTTACCAAAGCGTATAAAGGGCCCCCAACGGCCGTTTTCTATGGAAATTTTATCGGTAGGCCATTGTTGTATAAAACGGTTGGCTTCTTTTTCAATTTTCTTTTCTATAAGTTCGTTACAATCTTGTTGGGTAAGGGTATCAAAATTGTAGGCCTTGGGTATATTAATAAATAAATCGTTCCATTTTATAAAAGGGCCAAAACGTCCTTTGCCTTTGGTTACTGGCTTTTCGTTATAGGTAGCAATAGGGGCGTCCTCTACTTTTTTGGCATGTATAATTTCTATGGCTCTTTGTAAATCTACGGCTGCAGCATCTTCGCCTTTGGGTATGCTTATAAACTGATCGCCAAATTTTACATAGGGGCCAAAGCGTCCAATGTTTACCGCTATATCTTGCCCTTCATATTCGCCAAGCGATGCACCTAGCTTAAATAAATCTATAGCTTCTTCTAACGTTATAGTTTCTATACTTTGGGTATTTTTTAATTTAGCAAACTTTGGTTTTTCTTCATCATTTTGTGCACCTATTTGTACCATTGGGCCGTAGCGTCCCATTCTGGCTGTTATGGGTTTTCCATCTTCACTTACGCCTAACATTCTTTCGCCAACGGCACGTTCGGCATTTTCTAACGTATGCTCCACTCCTTTATGAAAAGGGGTATAAAAACCCTCTACCATGGTATTCCAAATCATTTTACCATCGGCAATTTCATCAAACTCTTTTTCAATGTTTGCAGTAAAACTATAATCCATTACATCTTTAAAATGTTGGCTTAAAAAATCGGTTACTACCAATCCTAAATCGGTCGGGAATAGTTTACTTTTCTCTGCTCCCGTATTTTCTTGCTCTGTTATTTTTTCAATAGCATCATTCTTTAATTGCAATACTCTAAAATCTCTTTTTGTTCCTTCTTTATCTTTTTTCTCAACATAGGTACGTTTAATAATAGTTGAAATAGTAGGGGCATAGGTACTTGGTCGGCCAATGCCTAACTCCTCCATTTTTTTAACCAGACTAGCCTCTGTGTACCTTGCACTGTGTTTGGTAAAACGTTCGGTGGCGGTCATTTGGTTAAAATCTAACGTCTGCCCAACGGTTAAATTTGGTAAGCGGCTTTCAGCTCCCTCTTCGTTTTCATCATCATCTGTACCTTCAAAATATACTTTTAAAAATCCATCAAATTTTATTACTTCACCGCTAGCTGTTAACTCTTGTTCATTAGTACTAATATCTATTTTTGCAACTGTTTTTTCCAAAATGGCATCACTCATTTGTGAGGCTATAGTGCGTTTCCAAATCAATTCGTACAACTTTGTTAACTCCGGATCGTTTACAAAATGGTTTTCCATATACGAGGGGCGTATGGCTTCATGCGCCTCTTGTGCACTTTCGTTTTTATTTTTGTATTTGCGTATTTGTATATACTTATCGCCATAGCTTTTACCTATCTCTGCCTTAATGCCTTCCATAGCGGTATCGCTTAGGTTTACACTATCGGTTCTCATATAGGTTATTTTACCACTTTCGTATAATTTTTGTGCTAGTAGCATTGTTTTACTTACGCCATACCCTAATTTTCTGCTTGCCTCTTGTTGCAGGGTAGATGTGGTAAAAGGCGCTGCTGGGGTTCGTTTACCGGGCTTTACTTGTATATCTTTTACGGTATATTTTGCACCTACACAACTTTGTAAAAACAGTTCTGCATCGTTAACTTCTGCGTATTTATTACCTTCTGCCTTAAACTGTACTGTTTTATTATTTAAATCTGTGGCGGCTAAAAACGCCTCTATTTTAAAACTACTTACTGCAGTAAATTGATTTATTTCTCTTTCTTTTTCTACTATCAATTTTACGGCAACACTTTGCACTCGGCCTGCACTTAAGCCACCTTTCATACCAATTTTACGCCATAATACTGGGCTAAGCTCAAACCCTACAATTCTATCTAACACTCTACGGGCTTGTTGTGCATTAACTAAATCCATATTTATTAATCTAGGATTAGCTACTGCTTTTTGTATGGCTGGCTTTGTAATTTCGTGAAAAACAATACGCTTAGTTGTTTTTGGATCAAGCTTTAAAACCTCGGCTAAATGCCAACTAATACTTTCTCCTTCTCTATCTTCATCCGATGCTAACCACACTTCATCACTTTTTTTAGCCAGTGCTTTTAATTCGTTTACCACTTTAGTTTTTTCTGGCGATACAATGTATTGAGGCATAAATTTATTTTGGATATCTATACCCATATCATTTTTTGCCAAATCTCTAATATGCCCAAAACAACTTTTTACTTCAAAGTCTTTTCCTAAAATAGCTTCAATTGTTTTAGCTTTTGCCGGACTCTCTACAATCAATAAATTTTTTGCCATTTACTCTTTTTTTTGTTTTAGAAGCTTCTTTCGTTTTGTTTACTCTATTTACTTTTTTACCTTTTGTAGTTGTAAAATGTAGTAGGGTAAAGGGTTTTACGCTTTTTTACTAGTTTTATCTTACCAATTACTAGGCCATAAATTTATATGCAATATTACTTTAAAATTGAAAAATCAACATTTATTTTTAAAAAGATGTATGTACTATATAGAAGTTACAAAAAATCAATTACTTGTTTTCGTACCTCAGCATCGTGGTATATTCGTTGATGGCTAAGCCCCTTAGTAATAACGAAATTTATGTTATTATGGTTGTCTTCCTTTACTTTTAAGGCATCGCTTAATGGGGTAATATCATCACCCTCATCGTGTATCCATAAAATTTGTGGGTGTATATTTTTTAATATTCTTCGTATGCTGTACCACTCGGTTGGCTTACCACCTTTTTCAAAAATTAATTTATCTATCTCTTCTCTTACTTCATTATTGGTAATTTTTAATAACTCAAATGCTTTGCTTATGGCTGTTGTAGTTTCGGTAGCTGGGGCAATAAATACCACTTTTTTAGTTTCAGCATCTTCAATATTTTCTAAGGCAAGGCTTAACCCAATGCCTCCAAAACTATGCCCAATAAAGGAATGAACCGTTCCGTACTGTTCAATAATTTTTAAAATAGTTTCGCTGTATTCTACTGCATCTGTAGTTTTTCCATCGCTTAACCCGTGGGCTGGGGCATCAAAAGCCAATACTCGGTAACCTTTTTTTACCGCAGGGTTTACATAGCGTTCAAATTTATAGGCAGCACTTCCAAAACCGTGTAATATTAACAAGGTTTTGATGCCTTCACTATTCCATTGGTAACCTCTTATTGTTTTAGTGTTTAATTTAAAGGAAGTGGTTTCTGCATTTTTTAATTCTTTTTTGCTAATACTTTTGTTCAAAGGGGTACAAAATAACTCAAAGGCTTTTTCAGCTGCTTTTCTTTTTGAGACAGCAGTTAACACTTTAAATTTTGTTTGGATGTAGTTTATTGCTAATCTTTGTTTAAATCTCACATTACAAAGATAGACTATGAAAATAGTAATTATTGGATCGGGCAATGTTGCTGCCATTTTAGGTAGACTATTCATTAAAAATGGGCATACTGTTTTGCAAGTAATGAGTAGGAATAAACTTACTGGCGAAAGTTTAGCTACTGAATTAGGCAGTACTTATACCAATTTTGAAGGAACTACTAATATGGATGCTGATTTGTATGTGGTTTCTTTAAGCGATCATGTTTTATTTAACCTAAACAAATCGTTTAATCTTGGTGATAAGTTAATAGTACATACGGCTGGGTCTGTTTCTAAAGATGTGTTAAGCTATGTGTCGAGTAATTATGGTGTTTTATATCCGTTTCAAACATTACGTAAGGAAAATACCGTACTGCCTAACATACCTATATTGGTGGATGCCAATTCCGAAGAGTCTATACAAAAACTTGAACAATTTGCTGCAACGTTAACGCCTACTGTAAAACGTACTACCGATGAAGAACGAGTAAAATTGCACATGTCGGGCGTAGTGGTAAGTAATTTTTCTAATCACTTATATATGTTGGCAGAAGATTTTTGTAAAAAAGAAGGCGTGGACTTTACACTTTTATACCCTTTGATACAAGAAACAGCGAATAGAATAACTCAGTTTTCGCCATTGGATGTACAAACTGGGCCGGCTATACGAAATGATTTGTACACTATAGATAAGCATTTAAAATTACTTTCTACTCATCCTAAATTAAAATACATTTATTTAAAACTAACGGATAGTATTATGAATTGGAAAATAACTTAGTGCCATGGAAAAACAATATCTCTTCTTACTTTATACGCATCTAATAAATTTCCTGCAGCATCCATAGAATAGCTTACATAAATTTCGTAAGGTTTACCTTTTGCACTTTTCTTTTGATCATGCAGTCTTTCTGTTATAGCATCATACCCTTTAAATAGTAAACTGTACGGGCCATAAAAGTGAGCAATGGTTGCGCTATCTGTTTTTATTAAACATTACAGTAAAATTGAATAAGAAAAATATACTTTTTAATATAGAAAAACAAGTATTATTAATAAGATTTTTCATAATTCGTAATTTAAGCTAGGTTTGCACACCGAAATTTGCAGTATGTATACAATAACATTTAAGTTTGAACAGAAAGGATTAGAGCCTATTAGCTTTGAGAATATAAAAGACGGAGAATCGATTTTAGAGGTTGCATTAAAAAATGATATTAATTTACACCATAATTGTGGTGGTGTTTGTGCCTGCAGTACTTGCCATTTGTATATAGAAAAGGGCGAGACCTTTGTTGAGGAATTAACGGATAGAGAGGAAGATTTTATTGACAGGGCTGTAAATCCTCGATTAAACTCTAGATTAGGATGCCAATGTGTATTAAACAAAGGAGATGGAGATATTGTAGTAACATTGCCTGATCAAACTCAGTTTTTGGGCGAATAAGACAATTAGCTAATTGGATAATAGTGCTTTAGTTTTATTGCTGTAAAATGCACAATGGATTTATATAAAAACACTTTTGAATTTTAAAAATTAGCAAATTAGCACATCAGCAAATTTGCACATTATAAAACATTATGACTTTTGAACCACCCATAAATTGGAACGATTATGAAGATATTGCCATGAAATTGTACGAACGCTTTGGCGATGATTTTACCGAAAGTAGAATTTATCGTATACGTTTTACCGATTTATTAAAATGGGTTTTGGAAATTCCGAAATTTGAAGGCAAGCCAGAAGATAGCAACGAAGGCCATTTAGAAATGATACAGAGCACATGGGTGTATGAGTGGAGAGATAATCAAAAATAGCAATTCGTTCATAGTTGATAGTTCATGGTTAATTGCAAATACATTTACCTTGAAGTAATACTATGAACTATCAACCATTAACCATGAACATTTTACAACTATTTAAACCCATAACCACTTTTATTTTTGATGTAGATGGTGTACTAACCAATGGTAATTTATTGGTATTGGATGATGGACAGTTGGCCAGGCAAATGAATATTAGAGACGGTTATGCCTTACAGTTAGCAATAAAAAAAGGATATAAAATTGTAATAATTAGTGGTGGTACAAGCAACGCTGTAAAAGAGCGACTACAAAAATTAGGTATTGAAGATGTGTTTATGAAAGTTGAACATAAAAAAGAAATACTTTTAGACTATTGCACTACACATCATTTAAAATGGGAAGAAGTGTTGTTTATGGGAGATGATATACCCGATTACTCACCCATGCAATTAGTAGGCTTGGTATGTTGCCCTGCCGATGCCGCAACCGAAATAAAACAAATAAGCCACTACATTTCTCCAATAAATGGGGGTAATGGCTGTGCCAGAGATGTAATTGAAAAAGTGTTAAAACTTAATGGACATTGGGATTTAGAAAGTGGGGTAGCAGCGAAGTAGAAAAAGTTTAAACACACAGGCATATAGTAATATAGAAAATAGTTGCATCAACTATATGGCTGTGTGTTTCAAAAAATACTTTAATAGTCTTATCTTCATTACCCAAACAATTTAATGAAAACAATAGTCGCCTTTTTTAAATTAGTTCGATGGCCAAATTTGGTTTTTATTGTGCTGACACAAGTGTTGTTTTGTTATTGTTTTATAGAGCCGTTACATAAATTAGGGGTAAATACATACCGAGATATAGCTTCTTACGCTTTGCTTATTACACTTTCGGTTTTAATTGCGGCAGCAGGCAATATCATCAATGATTATTTCGATTTAAATATTGATTTAGTAAATAAGCCAAGCAAATTAGTCATTGATAAAACTATAAAACGTAGATGGGCAATTATTTGGCATTTAGTTTTATCTGCCGCAGGTGTTGTTATTAGCTTTTACTTAGATTTTAAAGCGCATACATTTTGGGTGGGTCTTTCAACCTTACTTTGTGTGTTATTATTATTTGGTTACTCTGCCTCCTTAAAGAAAAAGTTTTTAATAGGTAATGTTTTAATTTCCTGCCTAACCTCTTGGGTAATTGTAATTGTGTTTTTGTGGTATATTAATTCTTTTTATTGCACCACTTGCACTAATAGCGAACTAGCTAGTATGGATAGAAGCCTTTTTAAATTCTCAATTCTATATGCCTCTTTTTCCTTTATTATTTCGCTAATAAGAGAAGTTGTAAAAGATATAGAAGATATGGTAGGCGATGCAAAATATGGAAGTAAAACACTGCCTATTGTATGGGGTATATCTGCCACAAAAGTTTTTGTTGCCGTATGGATTGTCGTGCTAATAGCTGCTTTAACCATTCTTCAATTTTATGTACTACAATTTCATTGGTGGTTAAGCATTGCGTATTGTGCCTTGTTTATAATTACGCCTCTTGTAGTTATTTTACAAAAATTATACAAAGCACACACAACAGCCCATTACCATCAACTAAGTACCTTGGTAAAGGTTGTAATGTTTACAGGTATTTTATCTATGTTGTTTTTCAGACTATATTCTTAATTATGCAAAATATTATTTTAGCCTCCCAGTCGCCACGGCGTAAACAATTATTAGAATGGGCCGAAGTGCCTTTTGAAGTACTAGTACAAGAAACAGATGAGAGTTATCCACCAAACTTAACTCCTGGCGAAATAGCTATACATATTGCCAAAAATAAAGCTCTAGCAATAAAAAATTCAACTAAAATTTCTATTCCTATTTTAGCAGCAGACACTATCGTTGTTTTACAAAATGAAATTATTAATAAACCAAAAAATAGGGAAGATGCTATTGGTATTTTAACAAAACTATCGGGCAAAAAACATCAGGTTATTACCGGTGTTGTAATTTTACACAACGAAAAAGAAATTGCTTTTGCTGATGTTACTGAAGTTGAATTTCATAGGCTTTCAACAAGTCAACTAACTTTTTATGTTGATAAATATAAGCCGTACGATAAAGCTGGTGCATACGCTATTCAGGAGTGGATAGGGGTTGTAGGCATTAAAAGTATTAATGGAGATTTTTATAATGTTATGGGCTTACCCGTAAGTAGAGTAGTTGATATAATTAATAATTTAGTATTGGTTAATGGATAATTTTTTCACCAAAAACTCAATTAAATAATTACAAATTATCTTTAACTTCAGTACATTATCAATTAATTCGTTATCAATTATCCATTAATGACAGAGCGTTTACTACAATACATTTGGCAATTTCAATACTTTAATAAAACATCTTTACAAACTGTTGAAGGCGAAACAGTGGAAATTGTTTATCAAGGAAGTTACAATACTAACCAAGGTCCCGATTTTTTTGAAGCTAAACTAAAAATAGGAAACACCCTGTTGATAGGTAATGTAGAGTTACACTGCAAAACAAGCGAATGGAATACGCATAAACATAGTGCCGATAAAAATTATGCAAACGTAATTGCACATATTGTTTGGGAAAATGATTGTACCCTCCCAAATAATTTACCCACCATAATTTTACAAGATAGAGTATCAAAAATTTTGTTGGAAAAATACCAGAAGCTTTTAAACACCTCATCATTTATACCTTGCGAAAATAGCATAAGTACTGTGCCAGAAATTACATGGCTAAGTTGGAAAGAGCGTTTATTAATAGAGCGGTTAGAGCAAAAATCAACTATTGTTAATGAGTATCTTTCAAAAAATAACTATCATTGGGAAGAAACCTTTTGGTGGATGATAGCCAAAAATTTTGGGATAAAAGTGAATAGCGAAGCGTTTGAAAAAATTGCACAATCAATTCCTATAACTGTATTAGCAAAACATAAAAATCAACTTCATCAAATAGAAGCCTTGTTGTTTGGACAAGCTGGCTTGTTAGATAAAGATTTTGAAGAAGATTACCCAATACTATTACGCAAGGAGTATCAATTCTATAAAAGCAAGTACAATCTCCAAAGCACTAACGCCAACCTTTTTTTTCTTAGAATGAGGCCTGCAAATTTTCCTACGGTAAGGCTGGCTCAATTAGCTATGTTGATTGTGCATAGTGTTCATTTATTTAGCAAAATTAAAGAAATAGAGGAGGTTGAAAATGTTAAAAAATTATTGAATGTTACCGCCAATGATTACTGGCATTATCATTATAATTTTGATGAACTATCAACCTATAAAATAAAAAATGTAGGTCTTCAAATGATAAACAACCTTATAATAAATACCGTTATTCCTATTTTGTTTGATTATGGGCACTACACCAAAGAACATCACTTTAAAGACAAAGCTTTACGTTGGCTTACTCAATTAACGGCCGAAAAAAATAGTCGTATTAACGGCTTTTTAGCTTTGCAAATAACAATAAAAAATGCTTTTGATAGCCAATCATTGTTGCAATTAAAAAATGAGTACTGCTCAAAAAAACGCTGTTTAGAATGTGCCGTAGGCAACAAGTTGTTAAAAACGTAAACCTCAAAATCATTGAAAGGATTACCAATTATACGTTATATCAATTTCCAAATTAGGGTGTAAACTTTTTGCAACTGGGCAATTATCGCCAACTCTTTTCAAAATAGTTTTATCTTTTTCTTCTAAATGTAAAATGCTATCAAAATGTAGGACAATATCTATTTTACCAATACGCCTAGGGTCGGCAATCATGTGCTTAGTAACATCAATTTTTGTGCCTGCCAAATTAATATTCATATCGTTTGCTTTTAAAGCCATGGTGGTTACAATACAAGTAGCTAGGGCAACACATAGTGTATCTGTTGGGCTAAAACGTTCGCCTTTACCCCTGTTATCGGTTGGGGCATCGGTTTCAATTTGGGTACCACTTTGTAAATGGGTACACTCACATCGTAAATCGCCTTTATAAATAATACTGGCTGTCATAATTTTTAATTTTTAGTTAAGATTAAGGTGTTAGCGCTTTTTTAAAAGCATCTTTATACAATACATACATTTTTTGCATAAATTTACGAAATAATTAAAAATATGAAAAAATTTACATTTATTATAGTAGCCCTTTTATTTTGTTTTAGTGTGCAAGCACAAGAAAGTGGCAGTAGCCGCAAAGTAAGAAAAGAGGAAAAACGTAAAAAAATTGATGCCAAAATAAAGCAAGAGGAAGAAGGAGTAATTGTATACAAAAAAAGCGTTGCTGGTGGGGTAAAACTAACGAGTGATGGATATGGTGGATTTTTTGAAAAAGGTATTTCTAAATCCGTTAAAAAATCACTTTTGTTTCAACTAGAAATTACAGAACGTAATCACGTTAAAGAAGAGAAACAATCTAATCCATTTAACTTTTCAGCACCAATAATTTATGGCAAGCAAAACTTTTTTTACCCTATAAAATTAGGTATGCAATTGCAAGTATTATTAGGTAATAAAAGCAGTAAAAATGGAGTAAGCATAACAGGTAATTTGGGTGGAGGTTTAGTATTAGGATTGCTTCGCCCCTATGAAGTTGAGGTACAAAAAAATGGCGAGAATACTTTTGTTCGGTACGATTCTCCGGATAGTTTGTTGTTTTTGAGCGGTCCCTATTTTGGAGGTCCGGGTTTTGGGCAAGGCTGGAAAAATTTAAAGATAACTCCAGGCATTTACATAAAACCTGCTGTACGTTTTGATTATGGGAAATTTAACGAAATGATAAGTGCTATAGAGGTTGGTGTAATGGGTGAATTTTACAGCAAAAAAATTCCTCAAATGGTTTACCAAAAGCAGCAAAACTTCTTTTTCTCGGCCTATGTAGCATTGATAATTGGTAGACGCAAATAATTATTTGGGATATAAATAGTCCTTAATAGTTGAGGTATGGTTGTATTCTCTTTGTACAAATTACCTTTACTCTACATAGCTTTAATCAGCTTTTATACTATCCATTTACAGTGTATCTTTGTAAAAAATTTAGAGTGTTTAAAAACATTCGTATTAAAATTAATAAAGCATTAATGACCGAGTTACCCGTTATAGATGGAATTATAGAGCAGAAGCCTACCAAGCCCAACTGGCTTAGAGTTAAGTTGCCCATAGGAGAAGAATACAGGCATGTAAGAAGCCTTGTAGATACCCATAAATTGCATACCATTTGCGAAAGCGGTAATTGCCCAAATATGGGTGAATGTTGGGGAGAGGGTACCGCAACCTTTATGATTTTGGGTAACATTTGTACCCGTAGTTGCGGCTTTTGTAATGTTGCTACTGGCAGACCGTTAGAGGTTGATTGGGATGAACCGCAACGAGTGGCAGAGGCCATTAATTTAATGAAAGTAAAACATGCTGTAGTTACTAGTGTAGATAGAGATGAATTAAAAGATGGGGGCAGTATTATTTGGTACAATACTATAAAAGCTATTAAAGCACTCAACCCCAACACAACCTTAGAAACCCTAATACCCGATTTTAAAGCCGAAAAAGAAAATATACAACGTATTATTGATGCGGCACCAGAAGTAGTTAGTCATAATATTGAAACAACAGAAACGCTTACACGAAAAGTACGCATACAAGCCAAATATTGGCAAAGTATGGAAACACTTAAATTTTTAAAAGAGGGAGGCATGCGTACCAAAAGCGGCATTATGCTTGGGCTTGGCGAAGAAAAAGAGGAGGTGATACAAACGTTAAAAGATTTAAAAGCAAGTAATGTAGATGTGATAACAATTGGGCAATATTTGCAACCAACAAAAAAACATTTACCTGTCGTCCGTTTTGTGCATCCAGATGAGTTTGCTGCGTTTAGAGAAATTGGGTATAATCTTGGGTTTGATTATGTAGAAAGTGGCCCCTTGGTTCGCTCTAGCTATCATAGCGAAAAACATGTAATACCAGGTTATGGAAGAAATAAGTGGGAAGAGGAAAAAAAGAATCTACAATAGGAATACACTAATACCAACTTTAGTAGTTCAATTTAAGTGCTGGAGTTTTACATTCAACTATAATGCAAATGACCTCCTTACCAAAAATTTGTTGTTTAGCCTTACTCCTTTCCTCAATGTATTTAAACGCACAGGTAAAATGGCAAAATGTAGATTCATTATTTTGGCCATTACCTAAAAATTTTCATGTGTATAAATGTACCGATAGCCTTGATGGTAAACCATTTATTGGCTACTATGTTCAGGCAAAATTAAAAGATAAAAAACTACATTTTACAACGGATACAACATTAAACCGACGATATACTCCACAGCAATTCTATCAAAAAAATAATCAACCATTACTAGTTGTAAATGGCACTTTTTTTAGTTTTGAAACCAATCAAAATTTGAATTTGGTAGTAAAAAATAGTAAGGTAATTAGCTATAATGTACATTCAATAGCAGGAAGAGGTAAAGATACATTAACATATAGGCACCCTCTTGGTAGTGCAATTGGAATTGATAAAAAGAGAAGGGTAGATGTGGCTTGGGTTTTTACAGATTCAGTTTTTAAACGAAAATCATATGCAATTCAAAATACTGTTAATCCCCCAAAAGACTCTTTTAGTTTTTACAATTTTTCAAAAGCTAATTATTATAATAGTATACTTTATACATTCGGAATTGAACATTTTTTAAAAAAATGGAAAGTAACTACTGCCATTGGCGGAGGCCCTGTTCTTTTGCAAAATGCTGAAATTAAAATCACCAATAACGAAGAATTAAAGTTTAGCGGAAAAACTGGTTTAACAGATAAGCACCCTCGTACAGCAATGGGTTATACAGCTAATGGGTATTTAATTATTATGGTGGTAGAAGGCAGAAACCCCGGTGTGGCAGATGGTGTTACGCTGCCGCAATTAGCAAAATTATTTAAAGAGATAGGTTGTGTAGAAGCTTTAAATTTAGATGGTGGTGGAAGTAGTTGTATGTTAATTAATGGTAAAGAAACGATAAAAACAAGCGATAAAACAGGCCAAAGAGCAGTGCCAGCGGTATTTATAATACAACAAAAAAAATAATGAATATTCTTGATGTAAAAAATTTACAATCGGATGTGTTGTCTGGTGGGTTTACGTTAGAAAACATTTCCTTTACAATACCCGTAGGTAAAAAAGTGGCGCTGATGGGACAAACAGGTAGTGGAAAATCTACGTTATTAAAAACCATTGCAGGTTTTATACAACATAAAGGGGGTACCATTTATTTTGATGAAAAAAAAGTTTTAGGGCCAAATTATCAACTGGTGGCAGGAGAAAAAGGGATTGCCTATTTATCTCAATATTTTGAGTTAAGAAATAATTATAGGATGGAGGAGTTGTTTGACTATGCCAATGAAGAGTTTACAAAAGAACAAGCTCATCATCTTTTTGAAATATGCAATGTAAATTATTTACAAAAGCGCAAATCGGTAGAGCTTAGTGGGGGCGAAAAGCAACGAGTAGCACTAGCAAGATTATTACTTACAAAACCCAAACTATTAATTTTAGACGAACCTTTTAGTAATTTAGATAATATCCATAAGTCAATTTTAAAAAATGTATTAGATACTATAGCGCAAGAATTAAAGATAACTTGTTTGCTTTGCTCACACGATTCTACAGATGTATTGCCTTGGGCAGATGAACTGATTATATTAGACCAAGGGAAAATAATACAGCAAAATACTGCAAAAGAAGTATATACTCATCCATCAAATGACTTGTTAGCAGGGCTTTTAGGAGATTATTGTACCCTAACTTCATCTTTACAAAAAACCTTTAGTGTAGCTAACATGAATTATTTTCGGCCAAATAATTTTAGTATTAATGCACAAGGGAAATTTAGTGGTGTTGTAAAAAAATGTTTGTTTTATGGAAGTTATTATAAGGTAGAGGTTGAGTTTGAAGGAGAAATATTGATTATGAATTGCGTTGAATTTCTTGAAAAAGAAAAAATAATTTATTTTAATTTTATACAATCAGTTAAACATTGAAATAGACTGTCACAAAAGTGATATTGTTTTTTTCTAAAAAGGGAAAAAGGCTATAAAACGTTATTTACCAATGTAGAAAAATTCTTTGTGTTCTTTGTGTTTCCTATGTTGCTTATTGTAAAAATAGTTGCGTAAATAATTTTATTTCCACACCAAACTACTAGCACCTAATATTGCAGCATCGGCCTCTTTTAATTCGCTAAACAACAGTTTTACTTTATTTTGAAAAATTGGCAACAAATTTGATTCCATTGCCTTACGTGTAGGTTTTAGTAGAAGGTCGCCTGCTTTGGTTAAACCGCCAAAAAGCACAATTGCTTCTGGAGAACTAAACATAATAAAATTGGCTAACGATTCGCCTAAAATTTGTCCTGTAAATTCAAAAATTTCATTGGCAATACTATCGCCTTGCATAGCACAATCGTAAACAGCTTCGCTGGTTAATTCATTAATGGTATAGTTTCTTAAAAGGCTTTCTTGCTCAGGATATTGCGTTAATAACTCAATAGCTGTTTCTCTTACGCCTGTTGCACTTGCATAAGCCTCTAAACTACCTAAAGCACCTGTCCCTTTGTGTTGTCTTCCACCGGGGCGTATTATAATATGCCCTAATTCTCCAGCAAAACCATCATGCCCTAAAACAATTTTACCATCAATAACAATACCACTACCAACACCTGTGCCAAGGGTTATGGTTATAAAATGTTTAATACCTTTGGTACAACCAAAAATATACTCGCCCATTGCAGCAGCATTTGCATCGTTGGTTAATTTGGTGTGTAAGCCAAATTTTTTATACATCATGTCTGCAATAGGAATAATGCCTTTCCATTTTAAATTAGGAGCATATTCAATTGTTCCACTATAAAAATTACCATTAGGAGCACCCATACCAATCCCTACAAAATTTTCGTTACCACCCATACTATCTATCATTGGTTTTAATTTATTATAGAGGTCGTCTATAAAATCTTCGGCAACTTCATGTTTGTTGCTAGGTATTCTATCTTGCATAATAATTTCGCCCTTACGATTTACTATGCCAAACTTAGTTGTGGTACCACCAATGTCTATGCCTATTGCAAATTCTTTCATATAGTTTTTAAGAAGTCAATTTTAAAAAATTAGTGTCCTCCTCCTGTAGTTTCTGCATCGTAATTAATACCTTGTTTGCTTAAAATTCCTTTTACTGCAAATGCAAAAAAGGCTAAATAGGCAAAGCATAAAGTTGCTACCCAATAGGAAGCGTGAATGCCACTGCCAGCAACTGTTGAATTAGCTTGAAGATAATCGGCAAACTTTCCTTGTATTGGTGGAATAATACCGCCCCCTAAAATCATCATTATTAAAAAAGCGGAACCTTGTGTAGTGTATTTACCCAACCCTGCAATTGACAAACTAAAAATACAAGGCCACATAATTGAACAACATAAACCTCCACTCAAAAAAGCATAAATAGCAACAGTACCTGTACTTAATGTACCAATAATCATTGCGGCTACACCTAATAGTGAAAAAATTAATAAGGTTTTTACTGGCTTATCATTGCTTACAAAAAATGCACCAATTTGTATAGCTACACATACTAAATACCAATAAAGATTTTGCATATCATAACCAAAAGCGGTGTTGACAAGTATCAATATAAAAAATGCAACTATGGGTACAATAAATTGTAGAATAACTCTTTTTTGTTTTGAAAAGCCAAATGCACCAACAGCACCAGCCCATCTACCAATCATTAAACTTCCCCAATACATGGCAACATAAGGTGTAGCCTCAGAGGATGATAAACCACCAAAATCAGTTTGTTTTAAAAGCTCTGATAGATTACTGCCAACAGAAACTTCTACACCAACATAAAAGAAAATAGCTAACATGCCAAGTACTAATTGAGGATACTTCATAGCTCCCCAACCGTCTGAATTTTTTTTAGCCGATACATTTACAGCTAATAAGAAAGCAACAATAACAGCAAATGCGCCAACCAACCATTTCAATCTATAAGCTTCTAAACCATGTTTTTCAACATCTGATAACAAAGTAGGATCTCCCTTATAGCTACTAAAAATAGGTACAAACATAACCGCTAACAACCCTGTCATTATTAATAACATACCTAACGCCTTGTTTGCCTTTTCAGTTTTTTCTAAATTAATACCGCTAGGTACTTTTTTAGAAAAATAAAATAATGCAGCAGCTCCAATAAATAAAGCACCCACACAACTGTATAATAATATTACTTTACCTAAACTAAGGCTTGCAATTTTTTCATCTGTAATAGCAGCAGTAGTTCCAAATAAAGCTAATGCAACAACCAAAGGGCCAATGGTAGTTCCAAATGAATTTATAGCCCCACCAAGTGTTACTCTATTTGTACCGGTTGCTGGGTCGCCAAGTGCAATAGCAAAAGGTTGTGCAGCTGTTTGTTGTAAAGAAAAACCTAGTGCTACAATAAATAAGCCAACCAACATTCCAGGAAAAGTGCCTAAGTTAACAGCTATAATCATTGCTGCAGCACCTAAAGCCGAAAAAAGTAAACCATACACAATGCTTTTTTTATACCCCCATTTTGCTACGGGGTCGTTACCCTTCATTGCTCCAACAGCGAATAAAATTAAAGCACCAATAAAATAAGCAAAGTAAAAAGCGGTATCTACTAATTGGCTTTGAAACTGGTCTAAATTAAATTTATGCTTACAAAAAGGAATAAACACACTGTTACCAGCTGCAATAAACCCCCAAAAAAAGAAAACGGTTACTAAAGTTCCAAGAGCACCATAATTCGTTTCTTGAGTAGGCTTGTTGTGTACATTTGACATAATCGTTAGTTTAAGTGTTGAAAGTAGAATAATTTACTCAACTGCAAAAATTTTTAGCCTACTTTAATTTGTTGTTAAGCAAATCTTCCTTAATTTGAATTTATAAATTATTAAATGGAAATACTTCATGTAAGTGCAGAATGTTATCCTTACGCTAAAGCTGGAGGGTTAGCAGATGTCGTGGGAGCTTTGCCAAAATATCAACAAGACTTAGGAAATACTGTAAAGGTTGTTGTGCCT
Source organism: uncultured Bacteroidota bacterium (assembly GCA_903837525.1). Classification (GTDB taxonomy): domain Bacteria; phylum Bacteroidota; class Bacteroidia; order Chitinophagales; family Chitinophagaceae; genus Ferruginibacter. The sequence continues at coordinate 30,707 of CAILUU010000007.1, forward strand.
ATGCACCGTACAAAATTTTTGTACGATAATGAATGGGAAACTATACATAAAGGTGCATTTATGATGGCTAGTAGCTTTTTTGAATACACCATAATTAAAGAAAAAAAAAATAAACTAGGGTTTGATTTTTACTGCGTTGATATATATGGGTTATTGGATAGAGAAAAAATTTATGGATATGATGACGATACCGAAAGGTTTGTAGCTTTTCAGATTGCAGTAACAGATTGGTTGAGTAAATGGGAGCATAGGCCAGATGTTGTTCATGTACACGACCATCATGCTGGGCTTATCCCTTTTATGATGCAGCATTGTTATGTGTATAATAATTTAGCTGCTATACCTACTATACTTACCATACATAATGCACAATACCAGGGTTGTATGGATTGGAATAAAAGTAATTTTTTACCTGCATGGGATAAAGGGCAATTGGGCTTATTAGATTGGGATAATAAAATTAATCCATTAGCTTGTGGCGTAAAATGTGCAAGTGCAGTTACAACGGTAAGCCCCGCTTATATGGCAGAGTTACAGTATAGTGCTAATGGCTTAGAAAAATTATTTGAATATGAAAAAGAAAAATGCGTGGGCATTTTAAACGGAATTGATAGTGTAGTGTGGAATACAAAAACAGATACCTATATCTTATCTAATTTTACTAGTAAAGATGTGGAGGCCGGTAAAAAGATAAATAAGAAAAAATTATGTGATGATTTTGATTTGGACTACGAAAAACCATTGTTCATCTATATAGGAAGATTAGTTGGTGAAAAAGCTGCTGAACTTTTGCCACCTGCCATTAATAAAGCCTTTGAAACATTAGATAAAAAAGTAAATTTTTTAATATTGGGAAGTGGCGATCCCGCTGTTGAAAAACAATTAGAGCGTATGAGGAGTAATTATTTTGGTTACTACAACTCCCAAATTGGTTACAACGAAAAACTTGCACACCAAATGTATGCCGGAGCCGATTTTTTATTAATGCCTAGTAGAGTAGAGCCTTGTGGCTTAAATCAAATGTATGCATTACGCTATGGTACAATTCCTATAGTACGCAGTACAGGGGGGTTAAAAGATACCGTAGTTGACATTAGTGAACCAAAAGGATATGGTATTTGTTTCAATAACGCAAGTGTGGATGATATTGTGCTCTCTATTAACAGAGCCAATGATTTGTTTGCGGACCCAAAAAAAATGGTAGCTATTCAAAAAAAAATTATGAATATTGATAACAGTTGGGATAAAAGTGCAGAGGAGTATTTTAATGTTTATCAAGCATTAACAAATGCAAAGTGAAAAATTGCTCTAATTTAAAATAGTATGAAAGTAAATGTTTTGGCTATTAAAAGCTTTAATTTTTCAATTAGAATCTTGAAACTAGTTAGTTAATTAAACAATAATAAATATAGTATTGTCATAAGTAATCAAATATTAAGAAGTGGAACATCTATTGGTGCTTCAATTACAGAGTCTTAGTTTGCAGGCTCAAATAAAGATTTCATAAATAAATTAACAGTATCTTCAAAAGAAGCCAAAGAAATAAGATATTGGCTTAAACTTTTAAACGCAGGAGAATTTATAAACCAAAAAATCTTTGATTTACTAAATATAGACTCTGAAGAACTTATTTAATTATTAGTATCAAGCATAACAATATAAAAAAGTAATTAATCAACATAATTTTTAATTTTTCACTTTTTATGAATAGCAAATCAGTAGTATCAGTAATCCTAGGAGGCGGTGCAGGCAGTCGGCTTTATCCACTAACCTCTACCCGTAGTAAGCCAGCAGTGCCTATTGCTGGCAAATATCGCTTGGTAGATATTCCAATATCTAACTGTATAAACAGTAGCATTAACCGAATGTTTGTTCTTACCCAATACAATTCAGCCTCTTTAAATAAGCATATAAAAAATACCTATCAGTTTAGTGCATTTAGCAATGGCTTTGTAGATATTTTGGCAGCAGAGCAAACTCCTGATAGCCTAGGTTGGTTTCAAGGAACAGCAGATGCAGTTAGACAATCGTTAAAACATATTGGTAATAACGATTTTGAGTATGTGCTAATTTTAAGCGGAGACCAATTGTATCAAATGGATTTTGCAACTATGATTGATAACCATGCAACACAAGGAGCAGATATTACCATTGCAACCATACCTGTAGGCGATAGAGAAGCTACAGAATTTGGGATATTAAAAACGGATGCACAAAATAATATTACCTCTTTCATAGAAAAGCCAACTATAGAATTATTACCAGAATGGATTAGCGATACAGGCACAGCTATGCAAGAGCAAGGACGTAATTATTTAGCTAGTATGGGTATTTACATTTTTAATAGAAAAACGTTATTTGATTTTTTATTGGTTGATAAAAAAGAGGCAACGGACTTTGGGAAAGAAATTATTCCAACATCTATAAATACACATAAAGTAATAAGTTACCAATACGATGGGTACTGGACAGATATTGGAAACATCAATTCTTTTTATGAAGCTAACCTAGCCTTAACTTTAGAAATTCCTCCATTTAATTTATTTGATAATGCAAAAACAGTCTACAGTAGAGCTAGAATGTTACCTCCTGTAAAAATTAGTGGAACAACTTTTGTTAGCAGCATTTTAGCCGAAGGCTGTATTATACATGCTAAAAAAATTGAGAATAGTGTTATTGGTATACGAACTAGAATAGGGAAGGGAACTGTGATAACAAGTACCTACATAATGGGTAGCGACTTTTATGAAACTATTCCAGAAATGGCTCATTCTTTGGAAAGAGGAATTCCAAAAATTGGAATAGGAGAGCATTGTGAAATAAAAAATGCTATCCTCGATAAAGATTGCCGAATAGGAGATAATGTACGAATATTTGGGGGGACACATTTAACTCCAATTGATCATGCATTGTACACTATTAAAGATGATATAATTGTAATTAAAAAAGGGGCTATTATCCCTAATGGATTTATTATAGAATAAAATTGTAAAAAAATACTGCCAAGCAATTAGCAGTATTTTTTTATAAAAGTTGTTTATTTAATTTATAATCACTTTTACTTACTTACATAAATGACAATAAAGCAAATATCAACGGAAAAAATACCCATAAAATTTAATTATGAGGATGTGGAATTTGTTGATTCTACTAAATCTGTTTGGAATTATTCGCTATTTACTGATGAGGATATTACAAATTTTCAAAATGGGACATTTTATAATGCGTATAATTTTTTTGGTAGTCATAAACGTACGGTATTAAATACGGAAGGTTTTTATTTTGCAGTATGGGCGCCAAATGCAACACAAATAAGTGTCGTAGGCGATTTTAATAACTGGAAAAAATCAGTTCATCCACTTTTTGTTCGGTTAGATAAATCAGGTATTTGGGAAGGGTTTATACCACATTTTAAAAAAGGCGACTCGTATAAATATTATATAAAAGGTTTTAAAGGGGTGCAAATTTTTAAGGCCGATCCTTATGCAAATTTTGCCCAGCTTAGGCCCAATACATCGTCTGTTGCATGGAATGAAGATTATAACTGGTTAGACAATGCTTGGATGAAAAAGCGTAAAAAAGCAAATTCGTTACATGCCCCATGGAGTATATATGAAGTGCATTTAGGCAGTTGGCAACGCCCTGTACCAAGTGATGAAGAAAGTTTTAATACTTATTTGCAGTTTAAAGAGTTTTTAGTGCCGTATATAAAAAAAATGGGCTTTACACATGTTGAGTTTATGCCCGTTATGGAGTTTCCGTTTGATGGAAGTTGGGGGTATCAAGGCACCGGATATTTTGCACCCACCTCTAGGTTTGGTACACCCGAACAATTTAAAGAGCTAATTGATGCTTTTCATAATGAAGGTATTGGTGTTATTTTGGATTGGGTACCCTCACATTTTCCTGACGATGCACATGGTTTGTATAGGTTTGATGGGGCACATACCTATGAGTATGGTGATATGCGAAAGGGATATCACCCAGATTGGAATAGCTATATTTTTAATTATAAAAGGGGAGAGGTAAAATCTTTTTTAATTAGTAGTGGAAGATATTGGTTTGATAAATTTCATATAGATGGAATACGAGTAGATGCAGTTAGTAGTATTTTACAACTAGATTATAGTAGAAAAGAAGGGGAGTGGGAGCCAAACGAATTTGGTGGTAATGGTAATATAGAAGCGATTGCATTTATAAAAGAATTTAATGAAACGATTTATAGAGATTTTCCAGATGTACAAACCATTGCAGAAGAAGCGACCGATTGGCCAAAAATAAGTAGCCCTACAACCCAAGATGGACTTGGCTTTGGTATGAAGTGGATGATGGGTTGGATGCATGATACCTTAGATTATTTTAGACTTGACCCAACGGAAAGACAACACCATCAAAATAAATTTACATTTAGTTTGATGTATTATTACGACGAAAATTTTATGTTGCCCTTAAGTCATGATGAAGTAGTGCATGGTAAAAGCCCAATGATTTATAAAATGCCAGGAGATGAATGGCAAAAATTTGCAACGTTACGCTTATTATACACCTATATGTACACCCACCCAGGTGCTAAGTTGTTATTTATGGGTAACGAGTTTGGACAAACCAAGGAATGGGATTTTACGACTGAATTAAATTGGGAATTATTAAAATTTGATTGCCATAGTCAATTACAGGAGTGTGTTAAAGTTTTAAACCATTTGTATAAAAATACCCCAGCCTTATTTCAATTACAATTTAACCCAAAAGGGTTTGAATGGGTGGATTTAAACCATAGGGAGGAGGGTGTAATTTCTTATATGCGAAAAGGGAAAAATAAAGAGGATAATATACTAATAGTCTTGAACATGAGGCCTGTTGTACAAAAAAACTGGAAAGTTATTGTAAAGAATAAAGCCAATTGGAAAGAGATTTTTAATAGTAATGAAAAGCGATTTTTTGGGACAGGCGATGTATATAATCCAGAAATAATCAGTAAATTAATAGATAAAAAGAAGCATTTGTATGAAATAACTTTGCAACTTCCAGCGTTAGGAGGTATCCTTATCCAATAAGTTGGAACAATTTTTGATAATTTACAAATATGAAAAACCTTTTTACATCCATTTTGGGTATATTCCTATTCAATTCAGTAGCACTTTGTAACGACAGTGCTGTATTTTATTTTAATAAAGGTGTAGAAGAAAAAACGTCAAAACGTTTTTTGCATGCCTCTAAAAATTTTGAAACGGCTATAAAGTTCGACTCGAACTACCTACAAGCTTATTTAGAAAATGGCTACTCAAATTTAGAGATGCGAAAACTACGGTTGGCACTTAATGATTTTACAAAAGTTTTTGAACTTGATAATACAAACCAAGCTGCAATTAAAGAATTAGCATCTTTATATTTTGGATTTAAACAATACCAAAAAGCAGTAGAGTTTACGAACAAATGCACTAGTTGCAACGATAAGGAAAAAATTATTGGAATAAGTTATTATCAAGATGAAAATTTTGGTTTAGCAGAAAAAGTATTAGCACCTTATGTTCAAAAAAATCCAACCGATGCAGAGGCGTCCTTTGCTTTAGCAAGAACGTATATGGAATTAGAAAATGAAAAAAAAGCTATTTATTTTTATGAATTAGCTTTAAAAGAAAGAAATACGAATGCTAGTTGGTATAGCGAATTAGGGCTAATTTATTATAATAACAATCAATATAAAAAAGCAATAGATTGTTTTACCAATGCTATAAAAAATGGTATTACACAATCAAACGATTTTAAACAGAATTATGCTTTTGCTTACATTTATGCTAATGATGCAACTAATGCCGAGCCTATTTTGCAAGATTTAATTATCCGTAAAGCAGGTAATAAAGAATTGCTTAGAGATATTGCTGAAGCCTACTATTCTGCAAAACAATACGACAACTCGTTAGGCTACTGCCAACGTTTAATAGAAATGGATGCTAGAGATGGAAAGGCTTTGTATCAAGCGGGGCTTTGTTTTCAAAAGAAAGGTCAAACAGATAGAGGGCAAAAAATGTGTGATGCTGCTATTGATATGGATCCTGCTTTAGGTAAAATGCGTAAGCAAACAAGTTTGCCAGTAGGGCTATAAAAACTAAACTATTTCTGCTAACATACAACGAACACTGCCACCACCTATTGTTTCAATAGTATTAATGTTGGCATGTAAAATGGGATTATATTTTTCTAATTTTTCTAGCTGTATTGTGGTTAATGATTGGTGAGCGGTTGTTGACATAAGTAAATAAATCATTCCATCTTTATTTTTTACCTGTAACATATTACCGGCAAAGCAATTTATTTGTTGTAGCGTTAATTCAATAATTTCTTTATTCGTATGTTCAATCGTTTTTTTTATAGTATTTAATTCAACACTATTTTTTATACTTTCTAAACAAATGACTACATATTTATCTGCAACACACATCATTACATTGGTATGATAAATTATTTTTCCGGTACTATCAACAGCTGTAAAGCAGCAAGGCGTATAAGTTGTTAATCGGCAAAATTCATCCAGCACTTCTTTATTTGTTCGGGGAGATAAAGAGGCATACGCAATTTTATTAATTCTATCTAAAATCATACTGCCAGTACCTTCTAAAAATTTATTTTCATTTTCAAAATATGATAAGTCGGTTATTTTTTGGTTAGAAAAATTCCTTTTTAAAGTTTCAAGTATAGATTCATCTCTCTCTAATCTTCTATTTAAAGCAAACATTGGGTATAAAAAAATACCGTTTTCCTCATCAAACGAAATCCAATTATTTGGGAAAATAGCATCGGGTGTTATGGTATCGTTGTTATCATTTATTACCGTAACCAAAATATTATTCTTTTGTAGTAGGGTTACAAATGCTTCAAATTCTTTTAAAGCTTTTTGTTGATGATTACCAAGTATGTTTTGTTGAAAATAATTATTAGCGGCAGTTTCCACATTAAAACCAAAATGCGATGGTTTTATCATTAATAAATGGCTAACGCTTTGCATTAGTGAGTAATTGATTTTGCAAAATTCATTTCGCCAGCACTTATTGCCACGGCTAACCTATTTTCTTTTGGAGGTATAGGGCAATTATAGTCATTACTATAAGCACAATATGGGTTGTATGCTTTATTAAAATCTAATGTGCATTTGCCTTCTTCAATAGCTGTAGTTATTAAATCAATATATCTACCCGTACCATACGTAGCATGTCCATTCGTTTTATCGCTAAAAGGCAAAAACAAATAATCTTTATACTCCGTATTATTTAATAAATCTTTGGATTGAAAAAGGGTTAGTTGATATTCAGTACTATCAATAGTAAAAGTCAATTTGCCGTAACGTATAAAATATTTTTCAGGTATTTTTTTACCACTTGTTTTTATGGCAATAATTGTAGTGTCGATAATTTTTGTAAACGTAGCAAGTACGTTATATTTAGAGGAAGGGGAGTAAAACTTAAAATATTTTTTATTTTTTGCGCTTACTACATCATGTGTTGCTACATATTTTTTTTGGAATTTTTTAATTTCAATAGAATAACTGCTTGCTCTTCTCACTGCTTTTTGTTGTGCAAAACAATTTGCGAACAACAAAATAAAAGTAGCAAACAATAAAATCTTCTTCATACTAATTCATCATTAAAACATTTACACTCCGTTGTAAAATATTAAAAGCAATTTCTGCCATTAAATTTTCTTTATCTAGGGTTGGGTTTACTTCTGTAATTTCAAAGCAACATACTTTACGGTTTTGCATAAACTTGCTAATTAAATCTTCTGCTTCTCTTTCTCGTAACCCATTGTTAACAGGCGTTCCTGTACCCTTTGAAATTGCACTATCTAAACTATCTACATCAAAACTTACATAAATATCTGTACAATCACTTAGGTAGCGTAATACCTTTCTGCAAACATTTTCTGCTCCATTACGGCGTACCTCGGCGGTTGTAATTACTTTAATGCCGTGTTTTTCAATAATATGCTTTTCTTCCTTTTCAAAATCTCTTAACGAAATAAATACCACATCTTCGGGTAATACTTTTGGATTAATTTTCCCTATTGATTTTAACTCGTTCCATAGTTTAGATGTTTTTTCATCTAATTCATGTACACCATTTTCTTTATTATCTTCTGCTATTGAAACGGCTAATGGCATACCATGCATGTTTCCGCTTGGTGTGGTATAGGGGGTATGTAAATCAGCATGAGCATCAATCCAAATTACGCCAAGTTTACTTTTTGGCTTAGCCATTTTAATGCCTGCAATTGTACCACCAGCATTACTATGATCGCCACTTAATACCACTGGGAAAAAATTGTTTTTCATACTATCGCTTACTGCCTTACTTATACGTTCGTACATAGTTAATACACCACTTATACGTTTAGCATAAGGCGATTGTATGGGTTCAAACAATAAATTATTTTCTACGTTAATTTTTTCTGAAGGAAAGTGTACAAAAAAGTTGCTCATAAAATCGAGTGCTGCAATTTTTATTGCATCAATACCTAAGCTTGCACCTCTTGTACCTGCACCAATTTCTGAGGGAACTTCTATTAGTTTTATATTTTTCATAAATGTTTGTTAGTCAAATTTACAACTTTCAATTTAACTGCTATTACATTATAGCTTACCTGCTATTTCTTTAATCTTAAAGCGTACAAACATATCTTCGCTATACCACTTTTCTTGTCTTGTTTTTTTTATAACTTCGGCATGGCTGTGCATTTTATAGGCAAAGTTTTTCATATCCTCCTTACTTTCCCAAATACTTACGGTGGCTTGTTTTACCCAAGGTATTTCGCCAATACCGTAAGAGGTTATAAAGCCTTTAGCATTTGCCATTTGGCTAGCAATACTATCTACATTTTTCCAAAACGATTTTAGTTTACTTAAACGTATCGTTGCCCTGGTAAGTATAACAATTTTTCCTTCATAATCGCTTTTCATAGGTAATTCGCCAAATACTTTTTTATTATCCCATAAACCATGCCCTTCAATAGGATCAAGTAGGTACGTAATTGTTTTAACACCAAACAACCCTAACCAGCCTGCAATAAAGCCTCCATAAAGTGTATTTAAAATTTCTTTTTGCGTTTTGTCAACAACCGATTGTTCATTACCTAATGTTAGAATTGCCCACTGCTGCAAATCGGGCGTTTTATCAAATGTGCCATTTTTACCACACCCCATTAATTTGTAAAACGAAATATTTTTATTTAACCACAAGGGGAGTCTAAAAGTGGCCATTGCAAAAAAAGCAAAAGGAATATATCTTTTTTTATACCGAATTATAGTGAGGCTAACCATATTTTTTAAAACTAAACAATAAAACAATAGATACAAAGTTTAGTTCTTAGAAAACTTAATTTAATAATTACTTTGTTTGTGCTTGTATATTAAAAAAAGAACCCCTGACAAAATCTGGGGTTCAACTATTTAGATCAAGTAGTACTTAAAATTTTTCTAAAGCACTAAAGAAAAAACTTCCTTCAATAGCTGCATTTTCATCACTATCACTTCCATGCACTGCATTTTCGCCAATTGAAGCTGCATATTTTCTACGAATAGTGCCTTCTTCTGCATTTGCAGGGTTGGTAGCACCAATTAATTTTCTAAAATCTTCTACTGCATTATCTTTTTCTAAAATAGCAGCAGTTATAGGGCCACGGCTCATAAACTCAACTAATTCACCATAAAATGGCCTTTCGCTATGTACAGCATAAAATTCTCCAGCTTTTTCTTTGCTAAGGTGTGTCATTTTCATTGCCACTATTTTAAAACCTGCAGCATTAATCATTTGTAAAATACCTCCAGTGCTCCCTTTTTCAGTAGCATCTGGCTTAATCATTGTAAAAGTTCTGTTAATCATTATATTATTTTTTTGTGCAAATATAAAACATTAACACCTTTTTTTTGGTTAATTTAATTTGAATTCATTGCTTTGTAACTAAATATTTAAATATTCAATATCAATTTTAACGCTTACTTAAATTTTAATGTAATGAAACTAGTTTATTCTCTTTTAGCAGTTGGGGTTTTAGGTTTATCTTCTGCATTTTATGTAAATATGAAACCTGTACATGCCGATAACGCAATTATTACCAATACAAAACCGATTGCCGTTAGTAATACCCATGGGTACAAGGTTGATGTTGAGAATAGTATTGTAGGTTGGGTAGGTTCTAAACCAACTGGTAAACATTCGGGTACTTTAAAATTAAATAGCGGAGCTTTACATGCTGATAATGGTTTAGTTGCATCGGGTAATTTTATATTAAACATGAGTTCAATTAATTGCACTGATTTAAGTGGAAAAGGAAAGGAGAGTTTAGAAGGGCATTTAAAATCGGCTGATTTTTTTGGTATAGAAAAAAATCCAACAGCAACGTTTGATATTACAGAAGTAAAAGCTTTGGAAGTAAAACCAGAAGGTTTAATTAATACCGATGCTACGCATACTATTGCAGGGAATTTAACTTTACTTGGAATTTCAAAAGGCGTTAGTTTTCCGGCACAAGTTATTATGGCCGATGGTAAAATTGCTGTAAAGGCATCTTTTAATATTGATAGAACAGAGTGGGGGATGACCTATGGTGCAGAAGGTAAAGTAGCTAAAGAAATTAATTTAACATTGGATTTAAAGGCATCTAATTAAGCCTAAAATGCAACCGAATTTTAAAAGCTGCCACAATTTGTGGCGGCTTTTTTAGTACAATTACATTTTTTGCTACAAAATACACTACTTTTGCGGCCAATTTATGCAACCAATCGCTTCAATATTTCCACTACTTAATCAACCTAAAAAAGTAGTTATTACTACACACCAAAAACCCGATGGCGATGCTATGGGTTCATCCTTAGCATTATATCATTTATTGGTTCAATTGGGGCATAGTGTAACCGTTATTTCTCCAACTAATTGGGCTAGTTTTTTAAATTGGATGCCTAGCAGTAAAGAAGTGCTTGATTTTGAAAGACAAACAGAAAAAAGTACCACTTTTATTAATGAGGCCGATTGGCTTTTTTGTTTAGATTTTAATACCCTTAGCCGTACTAAAAATATGGAAGATGTGTTATTAAAAGCAAAAGGAGATAGAGTTTTAATTGACCATCATAGAGAGCCACAAACAGAGGTTTTTACTTACGGAGTTAGTGATACAAGCAAAAGTAGTACAGCCGAAATGGTGTACGATTTTATTTGTAAAAGTGGAAATAATGAAAAAATAACACCAGATATTGCCAGTTGTTTATACGCAGGTGTTATGACGGATACTGGTTCTTTTCGTTTTCCTTCTACCACAGCAAGTGTACACAGAATGGTGGCAGAATTAAAAGATAAAGGTTTAGTACATAGTAGTATACATGAAGAATTATACGATAATTTTTTAGAAAATAGATTTAGATTTATTGGTAATATTTTAACCAATAGAATGGAGGTTTTATATGAATACAATACAGCCTTAATAGCTATACCACAAGCCGATTTGATAAAGTATGATGTCAAAGTAGGAGATACCGAGGGATTAGTAAATTATCCATTAAGTATTAAAGGAATTAAATTAGCAGTTATTATTATTGATAGGGGCGAAGAGCGAAAAAGCTCTTTTAGAAGTAAAGGCGATTTTGATGTGAATACTTTTGCCCGTAAATATTTTAATGGTGGAGGCCATTATAATGCAGCTGGTGGATTTAATAAAGAAACCTTAGAGGAAGTTGTGGTAAAATTAAAAGTTGCCATTAAAGAAAATGCAGAACAATTAAGTAGTTAATAATTTAAAAAAATAAACAAATGAAAAGTAAATTTTTAGTAGTGTTGCCATTCTTTATGGCCATTTTATTGGTTAGTTGCGAAACAAAGTTTAAAAAACTAGCTGGAGGTATTGAGTATAAAATTATCAGCAATGGTAAAGGTCAACTAATAAAAGATGGTCATCATTTTGAAATTACACCTTATGCAATCTATACCAAAAAAGATAGCATCTTAATTACCGATGAAAATAGAGTTAATCAAATTGTAACATTAGATAGTACAAGAATACCACCTGCTTATTATAGTATTTTTAAACAAATACGTGAGGGAGATAGTATTATTGTTAAAGAAAAAACAGATAGTATTTTATCAAAGGGAAGCGAAATTCCTTGGATGAAAAAAGGGTATGTAATTTTACAATCCTTTAAAGTACAAAAAATTTATACCGATAGTGCTAGTCTGTTAGAAGCACAAAAAAGAAATATGGTAATTGGTAGAGCAAAGGATAGCATTCGTTATTTTAAAAAGGTGAAAGAAGATTCTATTGCTGCACTAAAACAAATAATTGTTGATGATAAAGGGCTAAAAGAATATTTAACTAAAAATAAAATTACGGCTATAAAAACTACTTCTGGGACTTATGTAGAAATATTAAAAGCTGGTACTGGAACTATTAATGATACTGTTGGTGTTAAAGTAAATTATACAGGTAAAACATTTGACGGTAAGGCTTTTGACAGTAATATTGATCCCCAATTTGGCCATGTTAGTCCATATTTGGTAAACCTTGCTCAACCAGAAGTTATAAAAGGTTGGATTGATGGATTAAAACAATTGGGTAAGGGAGCAAAAGCAATATTCTACATTCCTAGTGCATTAGGTTATGGTGCAAATGGTAATGGAGCTGCAATTGGACCAAATGCTAACTTAATGTTTGAAATTGAAGTTGTAGATGTATTAAATAAGGTACAAACAGAGGCTGCTCAAAAAGAGCAAATGATGAAGCAACAAATGGAAATGATGAAGCAACAACAAATGCAACAAGGTGGTCAACCACAGCAAGCACCAGATGGTAGTAAATAAAAGTAAATTTAATGAAGTATAAAAAAGGCGTTGCATTTAGTGCGACGCTTTTTTGTATATATTAAACAAGTCAATCGCTTCTTTAGCTTCTTTAACATCATGCACTCTTAATAGTGATGCGCCATTTAATAAAGCTATCATATTTAAGGCAGTTGTTCCATTTAATGCCTCGTTTGCAGAAGTGTGTAAAGGCTTGTACACGATACTCTTTCTTGATAAGCCAACTAAAATAGGACTATCTAGCATTGAAAAAATAGATAAATTTTTAAGCAAGGTATAATTATGATCAATAGTTTTTCCAAAGCCAAAGCCAGGGTCAATAACTACATCTTTTACTCCTGCACTTTTACATTCATTTATTTTTTTTACAAAAAAATCTAACACTTCTTTTGTACTATTTTCATAGGAAGGATTTTGCTGCATTGTTGCAGGGGTGCCTTGCATGTGCATACATACATACGGTGTATTCAATTGAGCAACTGTTTTCAACATTTCTTTATCCATATTTCCTGCACTAATATCATTAATTATTGTTGCACCAACATCAACTGCAGCTTTAGCTACTTCGCTATAAAATGTATCTACCGAAATAAGTGCGTTAGGAAAAGCTGTATTTATTTTTTTAATAAACGGGAGTATTCTATCCATTTCTTCTTTGGCAGAATGTAACGTGCTATTTGGTTTTGTGCTTTGTCCGCCAATATCCAAAATGGTAGCCCCATCGGACAGCATTTGAGCAGCTAAGCCCAAAATATCATCTTTTATATTGCCTTTGTAAAAAGAATCTGGGGTAGCATTAATAATTCCCATTACTATAGGGGAATCAATCGTTAATAAATTACTACAGCAGTTTAGTGTAAACATTGGTGCAATTAAGTTATTTTTGAATCAATTTTTTACAAACATCAAAAATTAAAATGAAAAAACTAGTATTATTTTTATTGTGTACCACTTTTATTTTTAATGTTAAAGCCCAAAACGATGGATTTATTAAAGCAGATAACAATATTGAGTATAAAATATACCCCTCTGCCCAAGGTGATAAAATAGGCTACGGCAACTTTATTAAAATGCATGTTATTCAATTGTACCGGGGTACAATTGATACTGTTTTGTATGATAGCGATGAATATGCTAGCCCAATACAACCAGTTGATACGTTAAGTTTACCCATGTATTACTATTCTATTTTAATGCAATTAAAAAATAACGATAGTGTTGTTATGCGTATTATTGTTGATAGCGCTTATAAAAACTCTGAAATGCCTATGCCTTCTATTTTTGAACCAGGTAAATATTTATATACTTGTATAAAAGTTAACGACATTTTTGATACAAAAGATAAGGCGGATAGTGCATCAACTATTGAGCAACAAATTATGACTGCTAAAGAAATAGCAAAAAATGAGCAAATTTTTATTAAAGAAAATGAGCTTATTAAAAACTATTTAGTAAAAAATAATATAATAGGTGCAATTAAATTACCCTTAGGTACCTATATTAAAGTAGTAAAAAAAGGGGTTGGCAACAATGCCACATCAAACGATAAGGTAAAAGTAAATTATACTGGAAAAAACCTTGCTGGCAAGTCCTTTGATAGTAGTACCGATCCTGCATTTGGTCACGTAGCTCCTTATGAGGTTGATCTGTCTAAAAACCCTGTTCAAGTAATTGAAGGTTGGCAAGAAGCATTAAAAAACTTAAATAAAGGAAGTAAAGCTATCATTTTTGTTCCTTCGCCATTGGCGTATGGAAGTAGAGGTTACCCTCCAGCAATACAACCCAATGAAATATTAATGTTTGACATGGAAATTGTTGCAATTACTCCAGTAAATGCACCAGCAATTAAACCCACTACAAAAATTACAACAAAACCTAAAACAAAAACATCTAAGCCAGTAGTAAAAACCAAAGCAAAACCTAAGAAGAAATAATGAGCACAACAAATGAGCAATATGATAAAGCAGTATTAAGTTGCCAACAAATATTTTTAAATAAAACTAAAGATTACGGTACATCTTGGAGGGTATACCGTATTATTTCTGTTGCCGATCAAATTTATATAAAGGCAAAACGCATAAGAACTATACAAGAAAAAGGACAACAAAAAATAGACGATGATCGCATTAGTGAATTTAAAGGAATTTTAAATTACGGGGTTATTGGGTTAATACAATTAGATATCAATAATGATGAAGTAGAAGAATTACCTATTGACGAAGTTGAAAAATTATATATTGAAAAAATTTACATTGCAAAAAAATTAATGCAAGATAAAAATCACGATTATGGTGAGGCTTGGAGAGAAATGAGCCAAGAAAGTTTTGTGGACTTAATCCTAGCCAAAATTTTGCGTATTAAACAAATACTTAAAAACGATGGGCACACCATTAGTAGCGAAGGTATAGATGCTAATTTTTTCGATATTATTAACTACGCCATTTTTGCACTTATTTTAATTGATGAATACGTACAATAAAAATTGTTGTCGACTAAAAATTGTAAATAAACAATAAAAATAAAGGTGGTTTTAGTAAACCGTTACAAAAACTTTTTATGAAAGTATTGGTAAACATAGCTAGGGGTTTAGTTGGGGGCCTATTTATTTTTAGTGGTTTAGTAAAAGCTATAGACCCAAAGGGTTTAAGTTACAAAATGCAAGAGTTTTTTGAAGTATGGGCAAGAGATGGCTTTTTGCCTAAGCTTATGAATACATTTAATGAACATTCCTTAACTTTTTCTATAGTAATTATTACGCTAGAAGTATTTCTAGGATTGGCTTTGTTAGTGGGTTGGCAAAAAAAAATGACTACTTGGTTGTTACTTTTGCTAACCCTATTTTTTACTTTTTTAACAGCCTTTGTTTTGTTTACAGGCAAAATAAAAGCTTGTGGTTGCTTTGGCGATTGTATACCACTAACACCCACTCAAACATTTACAAAGGATATTATTTTATTGGTTTTGGAGGTACTACTATTAATGGGTCATAAATTTATTCAACCCTTATTTAAACCTATAATTTGTACTGCTATTTTAGCAATGGCTATTAGTGGGGTATTATTTTTACAAACTTATGTACAACATCATTTGTCTTTAAAAGATTGTTTACCATTTAAAGTAGGTAATAATATTTTAGAATTACGTAAAATGCCCAAGGATGCAGTGCCAGATAAATTTGATTATACTTTTGTTTACCAAAAAAACGGGGAGAAAAAAGAGTTTGGCGTAAACAATATACCCGATAGCACATGGCAGTTTGTAGATAGAAAACAAACCTTAATACAAAAAGGTAAAAATAATATTCCACTCATAAACGATTTTTCATTTACTACCGAAAGTGGTAATGATACAACAGAAGCTATTTTAGGACAAGAGGGGGAGTATTATTTGATGTATACTTCTTTGTTTGATGAAATAAAAAATCCAGCTAAAGATTGGATGGAAGATATAATACTACTAATAAAAGCAAATACATTAAATAAAAAATTATTTATTGTTACTACTCAAATTGAACAATCAAAAAAGCGTTATCAAGTTTTTATTGAGGGTAAAAAAATAACACAACCCATTTTTACTTGCGATGCTACTGCCATAAAAACAGTAGCCCGTAGTAACCCTACGTTGTATTTAATGAATGGCTCAATTGTAAAACAAAAATGGGGCTTAGGAGATTTTAAAAAAGTGTTTAAGTAGTTTTACTCTTATGTTAAACTGCCAAGTTTTTCTATATAAAATATTTACATTCGTAAAGCTTTCATCGTACATTGTACATCAAATAGGTTGCATTGAAATTCTTAATAAAAAAAATACTATACTCTTTTTCTATACTCCTTGGCGTTGTAGCTCTTGTATTTATTATGTTTCAAGGCTTTGGCGATCCTGCTCGAATGATTGTTGGCCAAACTGGCGATAAAAAAACAATGGATAATATTCGGAAAGATTTATATTTAGATCAACCCAAATGGAAACAATTTATGTTGTATTTAAATGATGTTTCTCCTATTTGTTTTCATTCACAAGCAGATATTGATAAAAAAAAATTAAATGGATTTTTTATAGGCGGTAAAACAAAAATGGGATTAAAATTCCCTTACCTACGCAAAAGTTATCAAACTAAAAAAGAAGTAGGTAAAATGTTGATAGAAGCATTACCAGGCACTTTATTATTAGCTTTTGCAGCCATGCTATTCGCTACTTTTTTTGGTATTTTACTAGGCACTATTGCTTCAGTAAAAAAAGGTACTTGGTTAGATACATCTGCAGTGTTTACCAGCATTATTGGTATATCTGCCCCGTCTTTCTTTATGGCAATTTTAATAGCTTATTTTTTTGGAGTGGTATTACACAATTATACAGGTTTAAACTTAACTGGTAGTTGGTTTGATATTGATGAGGTAACTGGTGAAAAATACATCACCATAAAAAATTTAATTTTACCTGCCTTTACATTAGGCATTCGTCCGCTTGCAATTATAACACAGCTAACTCGTAGTGCTATGTTAGATGTTTTAAATCAGGATTATATTAGAACAGCCTATGCCAAAGGGTTAAGCAGCAAACAAGTAATTTTTAAACATGCATTACGCAATGCCTTAAACCCAGTAATAACAGCGATTACAGGTTGGTTTGCCGAGTTATTGGCTGGTGCATTTTTTATTGAATATATATTTGGTTGGAAGGGTATTGGCAAACTAACGGTTGATGCATTGGAAAAATTAGATTATCCGGTGGTAATGGGTGCCGTACTTTTTTCTGCTTGTATTTTTATTGTTGTAAATATGTTGGCAGATGTGTTGTATAAAATGGTTGACCCTAGGATAAAATAAAATTACTTCTTTATAAAATTTACCATTCATTTTATTCCAAACTTATCCAAAAATTAACAAAGTATACTCCCAAAAACCAACATATAAAAATTAAATAACCTTTTACTTAGAACGAGGACAATTTAGATAATTGCTATCTCTTGCCATAAAACAAGCTTTTTGTTTAACTAAAATACATAAATCCATATAAAATAGGAACGCATTTTTCTGCTCTAAAATCCCCTAAAATCAACTACTTTTGCATCCCGAAACTTCGGGACTTAAATTTGAGTGAACGTACATGAAGAACATTAGAAATTTTTGCATAATAGCCCATATCGACCACGGAAAAAGCACCTTGGCCGATAGGTTACTTGAACATACCTCAACCATTGGAAGCAGAGATATGAAGGCTCAAGTGTTGGATGATATGGATTTGGAGAGGGAAAAAGGCATTACTATCAAAAGCCACGCTATTCAAATTAATTTTCCTTACAAAGGGGAGGAATATATTTTAAACCTAATTGATACGCCAGGTCATGTAGATTTTAGCTACGAAGTTAGTAGGGCTTTAGCTGCTTGCGAAGGAGCATTGTTATTGGTAGATGCCACACAGGGCATTCAAGCTCAAACTATATCTAACCTTTATTTAGCCATAGAAAACGATTTAGAAATTATTCCCGTTATCAATAAAATTGATATGGATGGGGCTATGATACCCGAAGTAAAAGATCAAATTATAGAGTTAATTGGATGTAAAGAAGAAGATATTTTGTTAGCTAGTGGAAAAAGTGGTATTGGTATTGATGAAATTTTAGATGCCATTATTAATAGGATTCCTGCACCAAGTGGCGATGAAAAAGCTCCATTACAAGCCTTAATTTTTGATAGTGTTTTTAATAGTTTTAGAGGCATTATTGTTTATTACAGAATATTTAGCGGCAGCATTAAAAAAGGGGATAAGGTTAAGTTTTTTAGTACCGATCAAGAGTATTATGCCGATGAAGTAGGTATTTTAAAATTTGGAATGGAACCAAAAAACAGTGTGCATTGTGGGGATGTGGGTTACATCATTACAGGGATTAAAAATGCCAAAGAAGTAAAAGTTGGTGATACCTTAACCAACGTAATCAATCCAACAAAAAGCCGTATTGATGGTTTTGAAGATGTGAAACCAATGGTATTTGCAGGTATTTTTCCGGTAGAAACAGATGCTTTTGAAGAATTAAGAGATTGCATGGAAAAATTGCAATTAAACGATGCCTCGTTAACGTTTGAGTTAGAAACATCGCAAGCCTTAGGTTTTGGTTTTCGTTGTGGTTTCCTTGGTTTGTTACACATGGAAATTATACAAGAACGTTTAGAAAGAGAATTTAACCAAACTGTAATTACAACGGTACCTAACGTAAGTTTTGAAGCAACTACTGTAAAAGGCGAAAAAATAATTGTAAATAACCCCACCGAAATGCCCGACCCTACAAGGATTGAGGTAATTTTAGAGCCTTTTATTAGAGCACAAATAATTACAAAGCCTGAATATATTGGTAATATTATGAACTTGTGTATAGGCAAACGAGGGATGCTTACCAACCAAAGTTATTTATCGCCTACACGAATTGAGCTTAGTTTTGAAATGCCTTTAACCGAAATTGTTATAGACTTTTACGATAAACTAAAATCGCAAACAAGGGGTTATGCTTCCTTCGATTATCACCCTATTGACATGCGACCAAGCGATATTGTAAAAATGGATATTTTACTTAATGGCGAAAAAGTGGATGCCTTAAGTGCATTAATACATCGCAGTAGGGCACAACATTTTGGTAGTAAACTTTGCGAAAAATTAAAAGAATTATTACCAAAGCAGCAATTTCAAATTGCTATACAAGCTGCTATAGGCGCAAAAGTTATTTCCCGAGAAAATATTAGCGCTATGCGTAAAGATGTTACTGCAAAGTGTTATGGTGGCGATATTAGTCGTAAACGTAAGTTATTAGAAAAGCAGAAAGAAGGTAAAAAGCGAATGAAGCAAATTGGTAATGTAGAAGTGCCACAAGAAGCCTTTTTAGCGGTGTTGAAATTGGATGATTAAATGCTTTTTGTCATTTCGACTAAGGAAAAATCTGCGACATTGTTTAAAAACAGTTTGACAAGTAGAAAAATTATTTAAGAAAAGCAATAAGATTGCTGAGCTAAATGTTTTCATCTTTCATTTTTTACTTTTTTAATTATTTCCCCCGCCCATCTTACTCTTATCCAATGGAACAGGCACTGGTTCTTTTCCTTGTGGAGTAGCCTGATTAAATACTTTATCTACATGTATCCATTTCCCAGCTTTCCAAACAAAGCCTTCGTAATCCCCATCGCCAACCAACGTCCATGCAACGCCAGGTTTACCGCTTTCGCTTATTAAGTGCTCAACAATAATCATATCTAACTCTTCGTCGTAATTTAACCGAGGGCTAGCATTTTTTTTGTATTCCATTATATAGCGACTTTGAGATGTTTTAAAGGGCTTATCGTTTTCAAAACTAAAGAATCGACCACCAAATGTTGGCTCGTCATTTAAAAAATGAAGGACTTCAATTATTTTTCTGTTGCTACGAATATTATTTTCATCAAAACCAATAAGTGTATAATAATTTTGATTGCTACTTTTCTTTTGAATTATTTTATAATAAATAGCACCAATCCAGCCTTTGTTATTACCTATAGTATCTAAAAGGCTTTTAGTAACATCCGATTTATCAATTAGCGGATATAATTTTAAACTACCATCGTATGTAAGCATTTGTAAAGCACCGTGTTGGCGTATAACATTGTCGTTAATCATCATTTGCCAAGTAAATATTTTAAAGCTACTATCTGGTGCGTATAACCTACTAATGGTTTGTAAAGAATCAAATGGAAAATAAAAAGAGTTTTTTGTTTTTAATGCAGTTACAAATTGCCTTGTAAAAAGGCTGTCAGCCATAAATCTATCCTTAGATGTAATACCTTGTATAATTTTTAAAGCCGTAGGTTTAAGTAAATTTTCTTGTAGTTGCAATACTTTATAATCTTCTTTAGAAAGGCGTTTTTGTGCACTTAAAACAAGTGGTGTACATAAGATAAATAAAAAGATAAATTTGTTCATAATATAAATTTAGTTAAATCAATAACAAATAATGTGCAAAAGTAGAGTATAGTGTAAATTTTAACTAAAAGTAAACAATAGATATAACCGCCAAGGCACAAAGTTGAAAAGTTTTAATGCAAAATGAATAGTGTGGGAAACAAATAAATTTACTTTAGCGTCTTGGCGTCTTTGCGGTTTAATGCATTAGCAAATTCAATCAACGAAGCAAACACTTTATCAATTCTTTGATCGTTCAAATCCACTTCTGGTCTTGTTGTAGGTAAAAAAATGGTGTAAACTCCAAGGTTTCTGCCAAATTGCATATCGCTAATAGTGTTGCCAACCATAATTGCTTTTTTTAAATCTATGGCTGTAAAATCTTTAGCGGCTTGCAAACCCATTCCTGGTTGGGGCTTTCTAATGGGGCTATCATCTTCTAAATCTAGACTAAAATATACAGCATCAATTTTTCCGCCAACAGCGGCACATCCACTAATCATATTTTTATGAATCGTATTTAAGTCTTCAATTTTTGTAACGCCCTTACCAATACCTTTTTGGTTGGTTACAACAATAATGTGTTTAAATTTTTTTGTAAAAATGGCGATAGCTTCTTTGGCCCCATCATAAAAGCTAAACTCATCCCAGGTATGTATATAATCAAGATGTTTTTCCTGGTTAATAACACCGTCTCTGTCTAAAAACAGCGTCCAGCTATTGTCTATTTTAGTTAAATCTAGCATTGTTGTTAATCAAATATTGTAGCAATTGTTTCAAAAAGAATTTCTATTCCATCTAACTCAGCACCGTTATTTATTTTGTAGTTTTTACTACGTATCAAGTTATAATCTTCTTCAAATTTTTTATAATCTTGCGGAATTCCTATATCTATAAAATAATTTTCGAAAGTACTACCATAGAATCTATTTTCAATTACATATTTTTCTAAGTAATCTTTTTCAAAAGAAAATTTTGTTGGCAATTCTTTAGATAAAAAATCAGTTACATTAAGAATATACATCCCTCCATTAATATTACCTAATCTAGAAAATTGCTTTTCTTTAAAATTAGAAATTAAATGGTTAGTATTTGATTCTACAATCCCATATCTATCAAAATTTTCTAGCTTTTTTAAAGCTAATGTGCAGCTTGCTTTTTTTTGTGTATGAAATGAAAAAAGAGTGGAGAGATTAATATTAAACATGGTATCGGCATTAACCACTATTACATCATTTGTTGTTGCATGTTCACATGCTTTTTTTATTGCACCACCCGTACCTAACGGTTCGGTTTCGGTACTATATTTTTTATTAAGCGGTGTAAATTTTTCGTCTAAAAAATTTATGACAATTTCGCTTTTATAGCCTAATGAAAAGATGAACTTTTCAACTCCTTCATTTTGTAAATAGGTAATAATAAAACTAATAAAAGGTATATTGCAAATAGGTGCCATGCATTTAGGTACATCTGCAACTACACTACGTAATCGAGTTCCTAAACCGCCTGCTAATATTATTGCTTCCATTATTGTGCAAAATATTTTTCCTCTACCAATTGACAAATAATATGACCCACAGTAATATGGCTTTCTTGAATACGTGGTGTATCGTTTGAGGGCACGTTAATTAAATGGTGACTGTTATCCTTCATTTTTCCACCACTTTCGCCTGTAAAACCAATTGTTATCATTCCTTTTTCTTTGGCGACATCAAAAGCATTTAAAATATTTTTACTATTACCACTAGTAGATAATCCAATTAATACATCACCTTTATTTCCAATACCTTTTATCATTCTGCTATAAATAACATCGTAGCTGTAATCGTTTGCAACTGCTGTAATGTACGATGTGTTGCAATGTAAGGCTTCAGCAGGTAAAGCATCTCTATCGCTATAAAAACGACCACTAAACTCTGCTGCTAAATGTTGTGCATCGGCAGCGCTACCGCCGTTGCCACAAAACAACACTTTATTGCCATTTTTAAATGCAGTAACCAAAATATCAACACAAGTTTCAATAGTTTTTATTAACTCTTCATTTTGTACAAGTTGTTCTTTTACTTGTATCGATGATTGAATTATTTCCTTAATTTTTTGTTGCATTTAAATTTTATTTTAGATTGCTAAGTTAATAATAAATATTGGGCAAAGTAAATAACAAGTATTTATTGAAGAGTCTGTTTAACTAGCGTGGGCAAATAGATGAGAAACTACAAATCAAATAATAAAATTACCGCTTGGATAAAAAGATATTAAACCGTCCACGTTGTTAAACCATACTTAGTAAACTGATATTTTTTTATAGCCCCACCAAAATTGTTCAATGCATTTATTACAGCATAACGAGTATTATTTGGGCAATAAAATATCATAAAACCACCACCTCCAGCTCCACTAATTTTGCCGCCAGTTGCACCAGAAGCCTTTGCAACATCGTAAATATTTTCTATAGATTGGTTGCTAATATTTGCTGCCATTAAGCGTTTTTGTTGAAAGCCATAATCTAAAATTTCGCCAATATCATTTAGTTTTCCTTGTAACAAAGCCTCTTTCATCATTTTTGCCTGCTCTTTTAATTGATGCATAGCCTCAATACTTTTTTCGTTGTTATTTGTAACGTTTTTTACTTGTTCTTTAATAATTGTAGCACTTTCTCTGCTTGTTGCTGTAAAATACAATACTAAATTATTTTCTAACTCATGCAAATAGTGTGGTTTTATGCGTAACGGATTTACAATTACTTTATCGTCTTTGTAAAACTCCATAAAATTTACTCCACCAAAAGTTGCTGCATATTGATCTTGCTTGCCGCCAGCTAATTGTAAATCTACTCTTTCTATGCTGTATGCGTATTGTGCAATTTCATAATCGCTCAGGGGTAATTTATACTTTTCTACAAATACACCTAAAATAGCTACTACAAGGGTAGATGAAGTACCTAAACCACTACCAGCAGGGGCATCTACAAAAGTGGATAAAATGAAACCACTTAATGGAAAGTTATAATCTTGTTGTATTCTATTATACACACCTTTTAATAAATCGAGTGTGCCGTTAATGGGTAAACGCTGTAAAAGTTCGTGTGTTTCTGATTCATTTCTATCTAAGGCCCTAAGAATTATTTTATCTTCTTCTATAGGTTCTAGGGTTGCATAGGCTGATAAGGATACGGTTGCATTTAAAATGGCGCCACCAAATTGATCGCTATACGGGCTAACATCGGTACCGCCACCAGCTAAACCTATGCGTAATGGAGCTTTGCTTCTATAAATCATTTTCTAATAAATTGTACGGCAATATACTACAATCCTGCAATTTGCTTAATAGATGCCGTCATTTTACTCCAAGTAAATTTTTTCTTTTCTTCTATTAAATGAGGTAAAAAATAAGCTTCTCCTTTGGTAAAGTAGTCAATGATCTTTTCGGCAATTGATTCAGCGTTTGGCTCAGCAATTAACCCTACTTTATTATTGGGCACTAAACTTGGTAAGCCACCAACATTAGTAACTATCATGGGTTTTTCAAAATGATAGGCTAGGGGGGTAACGCCACTTTGAGTTGCATTTTTATAGGGTTGTATTACTACATCAGCAGCACATAAATAATATTTTACCTTGCTATCAGGTATAAAATCAGTATGTAAAATTAAATTTTCTTGTAGGTCTAATTTTTCAATTTGTTCATCGTAGGCTTTTCTATCTTCATAAAATTCACCTGCTATAAGTAGTTTTGAATTTTGAATGTAGAAATTCGAATTTTTGATTATTTTCATAGCATTCAACAGTAAATCAAGTCCTTTATATTTACGAATAAATCCAAAAAATAATAGTATTAATTCTTCATTCTTAATTCCTAATTTAAGCCTTGCTTCTTCTTTACTAACCTTTTCTCCAAAATTATCGTATAGAGGATGTGCTACTAACTGTGTAGGTTTAGTAGGTGCAAATAGTTTTAAATCCGTCATCACTTTATCACTCATGGTAATAAACGCATCTACAGGTTGTACAAAGTATTTTGTAAAAGCCTTGTCACCAAAGCGTTTTTCGTGCGGAATAATATTATCAGCAATGCACACAATTTTGGTCTGCTTATTCTTTTTAATTTGCCGCAAAATAAAACCAAGGCATGGCCCCATAAATGGAAGCCAATAACGCACTATAACTAAATCTGGCTTTTCATTTTTTAGGTTGTTTCCAACTTTTATCCAATTAAACGGATTTATAGAGTTTATACAAATATTAATAGTTAATTTACTGGGTTTGGGCTCAGAGGAGTATTGTGTAGTGCCCGGAAAAATAAAAGATGGGTATTGTAAAGAGAAAGTATAAATCGTTACTTCATTTCCTTCATCTATAAATTGTTTTGCAAGTCGTTCGTTGTAGGATGCTAAGCCACCACGTAAAGGATGTGCTGGGCCAATAATTATTACCCTCATAGCCCTATTTTTTCTTCAATTAAATAGCTATTCCTATCTACACTGCTTCTACTAATTAACTCTCCAATAAATCCAGCTAAAAACAACTGCGTACCAATAATCATTATCGTTAAAGCAAAAAAGAATAACGGACGTTGTGTTAGCCCACTATTGTCAAAAATAAACTTAGAAATAGTTAAATAGGTGAATGTAATAAAGCCCAAGAAGAAAAAAACACTTCCCCATAAACCAAAAAAATGCATCGGTCGCTTTCCAAATTTACCCATAAAAAATATGGTTAGTAAATCTAAAAAACCATTTACAAACCGGCTCCAACCAAATTTAGTAACCCCATATTTTCTTGCTCTATGCTCTACTACTTTTTCGCCAATGTTGCGTAAGCCAGCCCATTTACTAAGCACAGGAACATACCGGTGCATTTCGCCATATACTTCAATACTTTTTACTACTTTTTTACGGTATGCTTTTAACCCACAATTAAAATCGTGTAGTTCAATTCCACTCATAGCTCTGGCAGCAGCATTAAACAATTTACTGGGAATATTTTTTGTTAACGCATTATCGTATCGCTTTTTTTTCCAGCCACTTACCAAATCAAATCCTCCTTCAATTACCATTTTTCGAAGCTCTGGTATTTCATCTGGACTATCTTGCATATCTGCATCCATAGTTATCACTACATCGCCTTGGGCAGCTTTAAAACCCTCGTTTAGTGCTGCACTTTTGCCATAGTTGCGTTGAAATTTTATACCTTTTATGTTTTCGTTTTTACTCCGTAATTGTTCAATAACATTCCAACTATTATCGGTGCTGCCATCATCAATAAACAGCACTTCATAACTGTAATTATTAGCAACCATTACTCGTTCAATCCAGGCCGTTAATTCTGGTAACGATTCGTCTTCGTTATAAAGTGGTATTACAATTGATAAATCCATAATTACTATAATTTGCCTAAGGCAAATTTTAATTGTTTTCGTTACTAATTATGTGAGCCTAACATTTATTTTTTTCTAAACTAAGCCATATTTTTTTTCTGACTTAAAAACCCTGCTGTAACAGCACTTACCAAAGCACCAATAACTAAATAACCAAAAACTGCTCCCATAATGTGGGCTGGTAAATACATCTTTTTAGCACTTGCAATTCTATTGTCAATATCGTTTTGAACTAAATCTTTTGCACTAGCCAAATCTTTCTGCATTAACGTAATCATCTCATCTTTCAATTCTGGATGCATTAGAATAAATACAATAGTAAACAATACCATTAATAAAGTTACAACAATAAAAAATTTAAAACCCTGTGCAAAAAAATCTTTAAAACTTGGCAGTACTCTTTCGTTTTTTTTTAAATCAATCATTGTCCAAACAACACCACCAACATACAAGCTGTAAACAATGTATTGTAATTTGTTTTCAAAATTACCTTTTGTTAAATAAATTACAAAAGAAACAGCAATCATTAATACTCCAACAAACAGCCCTTTGTAGGTAGGCGTTAATTTTTTCAATTCATTTCAATTTTATCTCCGTTAATAATACCAATTACTTTGCCTGTTAATTTTTGTCCGATAAAGGCACTGTTTTTACTTTTGCTTTTTATCATTGTTTCATCAAAAGTGAACGTTGTATTTGGGTTAAACAAGGTTATACAAGCTATTTCGCCTTCCTTAATTTGTGGAATGGGTAAGCCAACAATTTTTCTATTATTTGTAGTCAACATTTCAATAAGTTGCTCAACGGGTAAATCTGTTAGAGTGGTTTGTAAACAACTATACAGTGTTTCAAGCCCTATCATTCCATTTTTAGCATATTCAAACTCACATGTTTTACCATCCCAGTTTTGGGGTATATGATGACTGGCAATGCAATCAATTGTTTTATTTTTAATTCCATTTATTAGGGCTTGTCTATCTTTCTCTGTTCGTAAGGGAGGATTAAGTTTTAAATTAGTATTATACGTTTTAATATCCTCATCGGTAAAAAATAAACTATATGGTGCTATAGAGCAAGTTACGTTTATACCCGTTTCTTTCGATCGTTTAATATACTCCAAACTTTTAGAGGATGAAATACCTGTAAAGTGAATTTTACTATCGGTATATCTTGCTAATTTTAAATCTCTTGCTACCATTAATTCCTCTGCCATAGTTGGCTTACCGGGTAAACCAAGTTGGGTAGATACTATGCCTTCATTTACAATACCATTCGCTCCAATACTTTTATCGTCGGGTAGTTGTATAATAGTGCCATCAAAAGCCCTAACATATTGTAACGCCTTTAACATAACTCCACTACTCTGCAAGCTATTTATTCCATCGCTAAAGGCAATAGCCCCACTGTTTTGCATATCATACATTTCGGCCAGCTCCTTGCCTTCGGCATTTTTTGTAATTGCACCAATTGGGTGAATATTTACAGCATAAGTTGTGGCTTTTTGTTTTATGTATTCCACTTGCGATTTATTATCCGTTACCGGACTATTATTGGGTAGTACAAATACATCTGTAAAACCTCCAGCTGCTGCGGCTGCCAATCCAGTTTCTATGGTTTCTCTATACTCCAAACCAGGATCGCAAAAATGTGCAAAAATATCTACCCAACCAATACTTATGCAAAGCCCTTTTTGCTCAATAGTTTTGGATGCTTTTTCGGTAATATTTGCAGCAATTTTTTTGATAATTCCGTTAACAATAAAAATATCTTTTATTGTTCCGTTTAAGGGAGAGGTTGGAGAAACAATGGTGGCTTTTTTAATGAGTAGTTTCATTAAGGAGCAAAAGTAATAAAAAATTTTTAAAAATGGGTTTTAAGCTATAAATAGCAAAGCCTTTGAAAAAATCAAAGGCTTTAAAACATTTGTCGGGATGATTACCGGGAGTTCGAACTTTTTGGAGGATTTTGAGAGGATAATCAAATTTTGTAAGCAAATCTTATTATAAGATAATGGTAACTTTGTTTAAAATATACCAATACACTTATTTTGATTTAATTAATTATAATTTATGAATTTAAAATTTTTAACCTTATTATTTTTTCTTTTTTTATCAAATTTTTCAAAAGCTCAATGCGTTAGTGGCAATTGTTATAATGGAAAAGGAAAAATGGTATGGACTGATGGCAGTAGTTATGAAGGCGATTGGTTGTATGGCACTATGCATGGTGAAGGTGCTTACAAATATTCCAATGGAGGTAGCTATTATGGCAAATGGAAATTAGGAGTTAAACATGGCTATGGTGAGTTTTATTGGAAAGATGGAACAAAATACAGAGGTGATTGGTTCGGAGATAGTTATACTGGTAGTGGAGCTTTGACTTATACTTATGGAGAGACTAAAATTGGTGATTGGGTGAATGGAAATTTATATGGCAGCAAACAAAATCCTACAGTTTGCAGGTCTGGCAATTGTATAAATGGAAATGGAGTAGTTGTTTTGCAATCGGGCGATTCTTATGAAGGTGGCTTTATAGATGGTAATTTTTCAGGTAGGGGCGTATATAAATATGCAGCTGGTGGAAGTTATGAAGGGGAACTGCTTAAAGGTGCTTTTCATGGTAAAGGAAAAATTACTTTTTCAAATGGGGATACATATGAAGGAGATTTTCAGTTCGGTGTAAGACATGGTTATGGTGTTTATAAATTCAGTTCAGCAGAAATTTATGAAGGTAATTGGTTTGGTTCCAAAAGATCTGGCATTGGAAAATATACTTATTCTAATGGGGTTGTTTTAGATGGTTTTTTCATAAACGGAACTTTTATCAAAAAGCTTCCGTTTTCAAATTATTCTAATAAATTAACGGATACCATTGTAATAAGAAAAATTAATAATCAAAAATTAGAAATTATAAATAAGTATAATAATGGGGAAATAAATCCTTTGGATTTGTCAATTGCTTATTCGGATTTAGGCAAAGTGTTGTTTAATTGTAAGTTATATAACGATGCGGTTGAAATTTACAACTACTCTATAGAGCTTTATAGCAAAAACTCTGTGGCTCTTTTATTTAGAGCTTCTGTAAATAGGCGTTTGGGAAACAATGAATTAGCCTGTGAAGATTATAAAAGGATAAATGAAAACATGGGCGAAAGAAGAAGGCTAGATGGATTTTATGAATATGTTGGAGATACTAGCTCTAACGGTTTAAGAAATGGCATGGGGACAGTTACTTATTGTGATGGGTTCGTAGAAAAAGGTTTATGGGTAGATGGTGCATTTATTGGTGAATGGAAATTTATAGATAATAGACATAAATGTTATCAGTGTGGAAGAGTTTTATCGATATCTAAAAAAATTACAGCTGATCAAATAAGAAATGTACAAAAAGAAGGCGTTTTAACTAAGTCTAATATCATTAATTTATACATTTGCGAAGAGTATTGTTCGGTTATATGTAAAAACAAGGCATTTGCTTTACAAAAGGCTAGGGAAAAGCAATATGCAAGAGAAATGCAAAGTAGCTTATCAAGTTCAAGAAATCAAACTAGCTCAAATACTACTAGCTCAAGTCAATCACCTGGCTGGCATCCATGCGAATTTTGTAATAAGATAATTGATAAGCCCTACTACAAAAGAGATTGTGAAATAGTTTGGAGAAAAGAAGCAAAGCCTGGATATCTATTGTGTTCTACCTGTCAAGGGAATCGGGTTATTTTAACAAACGTTAATTGTAATTGTGGCTATCAGTGTTATAAGAGCGACTGTTATGTTAGAGGTTGCATAGATGGTTGGTATGAGTGTAGTCATTGCAATGGAAAAGGTCAAGTGTTTTGGTAAATAATTTTTTAAAAAATATCTATCACAAACTTAAAAACATTATGAAAATAACTTCAATATTTATATTTTCAATAATATTATTCACCCCTTTTAATTTTGCAAAAGGGCAAGATGTAAAAATTGGGGATCAAATATGGTCTGCATCAAATTTAGATGTTTTAACATTTCGAAATGGTGACTCTATTCCAAAAGCACAAACAAGTGAAGAATGGATAAAAGCTATGAACAATATGCAACCTGCTTGGTGTTATATTTTAAACTCTAAAAATATAAAAACTGACGATATTCTTTATAATTTTTATGCTGTTTATGATTCAAGAGGTTTAGCACCTAAGGGCTGGAGGATTGCGTCAAATGATGACTGGTCAATGTTGATTAAGAAATTGGGAGGTGACCAAAAGGCTTTTTATTATCTTAAAATGGGTGGTAATTCATTTAAAGCTAGCCTCTCGTCTGGTCATAGAACTATTGAGTATGACATTTCAACTTCAATAGACGGGGCTATAGATACTTTAAATACAAAGGCCCCTATATTCATAGATGCACGCTGGTGGGCTTCAGATATATTAAGCAATGATTCGGCTGGTTACATAATGCTTCCAGCAGATGATGCAAAAGAAATTTATTTTGGAATAGGCAACAAGGGATTTGGTTGTTCTGTTCGTTGCATAAAAGAATAATTAATTTTTCTGAATTACTTTATATCAAAAATTAAAAATAATGAAATTTAAAAAATTATCATTAATAGCCATTAGTATTTTATTTATCACAAATTTATATTCACAGAATGAAGTGAAAATAGGAAGTCAAATATGGACTACATCCAATTTAGATGTTTTTACATTTCAAAATGGAGACTCTATTCCTGAAGCAAAAACAAATGAGCAATGGAAAAATGCATTTGATAATAAAAAACCAGCATGGTGTTATTACAATAATGATCCTAAAAATGAAAGTATATACGGTAAGTTGTACAATGGGTTTGCTGTAAGCGATCCCCGAGGATTGGCTCCAGTTGGCTATCATGTTCCCACCAAAGCTGAATGGGAAATTTTAATCTCCTATTTAGGAGAGAAAAAAGCAGGAAAAAAAATGAAAACAAACTATGACTGGCACACCATAGACGACTCGCTAGGTACAAGATTATCTAAAATAAAACTGTCTAAAGGGTCAAACAGTAGTGGCTTTTCTGCTCTTCCTAGTGGATATAGATCGGGTAATTTTTATTCTATTGGAATCATTGGAAATTGGTGGAGTCTAACTCAGGAGTCTTCTTTTAACGCTTATTATTGTTCTGTTGCTTTTGACAAGGACAATTCCTATGTTTCCTACGATTTCAAAGAATCTGGTTTTTCTGTTCGATGTATTAAAGATAATTAAGTGAGTTAACGAATATTTAAGTTCTGCCGATAGATTTCAGATGCTATATGTTCTACAAATCCCACAACAAACTTCTCAATCTCCTTTTTGCTGCTGCAGGTATAGTTTCAATAACGTCAATGGCTTCTTCAATTCTAACACTAATCTGACTAATCATTTCGTCGCAATTATCTGCAATCGCTAATCTACCATCCAACCATTCGTAAATAAGAATTTATGTAATAAAAAAGCCCCTGCAAAATGCAGAGGCTTTTTTGTCGGGTGAACAAGATTCGAACTTGCGACCCCTAGACCCCCAGCCTAGTGCGCTACCTGCCTGCGCTACCACCCGATATTTTTTAGAAAAAAAGTTAGTTATATCCTTTTAGTTTCTTTTTTATAGATACAAATGTAAATGCTAATTTTTAAGTTCCAAAAACTTACCACATTTTTAACTCATCACTTCTAAAAGTATATTCTGGTGTTTGTATAATGGTTTTTTCATTAACCTTGTACCAAGGGCTTAAATCCGTATCTACAAAATTTACCAATACATGTATATCCTGCGCCGGCATAAAGCCTTGTGCCAATAAATATATTTTTTCACCATTGTTGTTTTCTGCCATATCTATTACTTGTATAGCATGGCCAGGAAAACCGCCACGAATAAGAATATCGCCAATTTTTATACTACTAAAATTAGGTACCGTATTTAATTGCTTAGCTAAAGAGGCACTTCCACACATGCCAAAAACTTGCTCTAAATAAGTTGTAAAATGTGTTCTGGTGTAAGGGGGATAAAATTTGTAGTGCTTTAAATTATTATCGATAAAATCTATTTGGGTAAATTTTTTTTGTGCAAATAGATACTCGGCTCTTAAACGCATTACTGCATCGGCACACTATTACTTTTTACCTTTTGCCCATTACTTTGGTTAGTGTTGCAAGCAACACATAATAGGGTTATACTAAGTACAACAATTTTGCTAAACATAAATTGGTTATTTTTGATTTATACAGGTTGGATGCAGTTAGCTAACTTATCCATACACAAAAAATGTTAAAAACAAATGGCTAATATTTTAATAATAGATGATGAAAAGGCTATTCGTAAAACGTTAACAGAAATTTTAACCTACGAAGGGTATAAAATAGATGAAGCAGGTGATGGGGAAGAAGGCTTAAAACGCTTTGCAGAAAAGGCGTATGATGTTGTATTATGCGATATTAAAATGCCTAAAGTAGATGGAATTGAATTTTTGGAAAAGGCAAGAGAGATTAATAATGAAGTACCTATTATTATGATTAGCGGCCATGGAAATATTGATACCGCTGTAGATGCTGTAAAAAAAGGGGCATTTGATTATATAAGCAAGCCACCCGATTTAAATAGGCTATTAATTACCCTACGTAATGCGTTGGAAAAACAAAGCCTTGTTATAGAAACTAAAGTGCTTAAACGAAAGGTAAGTAAGGTGCAAGAGATAGTAGGCCAAAGTAGCCCTATACAAAAAATAAAAGACACTATTGAAAAAGTAGCCCCAACCGATGCAAGGATATTAATAACTGGCGAAAACGGTTCTGGTAAAGAGTTAGTGGCAAGGTGGATACATGAAAAGAGCAATAGAAATGCCAATCCAATTGTAGAGGTAAATTGTGCGGCAATACCGAGTGAGTTAATTGAAAGCGAATTATTTGGCCATGAAAAAGGTTCATTTACATCGGCCATAAAACAGCGCATTGGTAAGTTTGAAACAGCAAATGGTGGTACACTATTTTTAGATGAAATTGGTGATATGAGCCTTGCTGCTCAAGCAAAAGTATTAAGGGCTTTGCAAGAGGGTAAAATAACTAGGGTAGGTGCAGAGAAAGATATTAATGTAGATGTTAGAGTGATAGCCGCAACTAATAAAGATTTATTAAAAGAAGTAGAGCTAAAAAACTTTAGGCTTGATTTATACCACCGCTTGGGTGTAATAATTATTCATGTACCCTCTTTAAATGATAGAAGAGAAGATATACCGTTATTAATTGACCATTTTTTACATATTGTGGCTACAGAATATGGCCAACCTAAAAAAGAAATTGAGAAGAAAGCAATTGAGTATTTAAAAAATTACAATTGGACAGGTAATATAAGAGAGCTAAGAAATGTTATAGAACGACTTATTATACTGTCTGGAAAAGGTATTACAGTTGATGATGTAAATACGTATGTTTTGCCCGGTATTTGATATATATTAATGAAAATTATTTACAACATTAGCGGCCTTGGTGCCGATGAAAAAGTCTTTTTGTTAACGTACTCAAAACAAGGATAAGCGGTTCTCCACATTAAAATATATTATATTACTTTTGGTACTATTAAAAACTAGATTATGGGCCTTGGATGGATTATTTTTATTTTAGCCACACTTGGTTGGCATATAGGTTTATTTGGAATGTTTAAAAAAGCTGGTATAGATGGGTGGAAAGCTTTTGTACCCTTTTACAATACCTGGTGCATGGTGGAAAAAATGCCTTTAAAAAAGTATTGGTTCTTTTTACAACTTATACCAATAGCTGGGCAGTTTATTACCATTTGGATTGCAATAAAATTTGTAGAACATTTTGGCCGCTTTGGTTTTTGGCATCATGCAGCAACCGTATTTATACCTTTTGCTTATTTCCCTTATATGGGTTTTAGTAAAGGTGAGCGCTATGCTGGTAATACAGTAGTTAATAATTATAAAAAATCTACAGCAAGAGAATGGATTGATGCTGCGGCTTTTGCAGTAGTTGCTGCAACTTTAATTAGAACATTCGTTTTTGAGGCCTATACCATTCCAACACCATCAGAGGAAAAAACATTACTGGTTAACGACTTTTTATTTGTAAGCAAATCTGCCTATGGTCCTCGTATTCCTAATACGCCATTAGCTGTGCCATTTGTGCATCATACCGTCCCATTTTTAAACACAAAATCGTATTTAAATTGGATTAAGATACCTTACACAAGATGGTTTGCTAGCCCTGTTACTCGTAACGATGCTGTGGTTTTTAATTTTCCAGAGAACGATACCCTTATAAATATCGAATCGGGTGATTTGCAATTTGGCTCTCAAACAACCTACTATCAAGAGATTAGGTATGAACAATTACGAAATAAAAATTTATCCTATGATCAAGCAAGGGAAAACGTTTGGACTAACTACGGAAGTAGCATAATTACAAGGCCAGTAGATAAAAGAGAAAATTTTATTAAACGGTGTGTAGGAGTTGCAGGGGATACTATTCAACTTATAAATGGCAAATTGTATATAAGTAATAAACCAGAGGATTATTTTCCGCAAGCTCAACGGTTTTATAAAGTAGCTAATCCTAAAGCAACCTTAGTAGATGCTGATAACTTAGCTACGTTGGGTATTAACATTAGAGAGTTGCAAGGAGATATTAGACCAGATAGCGATGGGGGTTATTTAGTAAATATTACCAACGAAGAGAAAAAAAATATGTCGGCTGCTACTTCGGCTTTATTTACACAATATTTAGATGGGCCAGATGCTAGATTGTTTCCATATTACACCATGACAGACTCTTCCCATATGTGGTCAGCAGACAACTATGGTAAACTTTGGATACCTAAAAAAGGAGCAAATATTGAATTAACTGCGGATAACATTGTGCGTTATAGGCGCTGTATTGAAGCCTATGAAGGAAATAAATTTGAACAAAAAGAAGGTAAAGTTTTTATAAATGGAATCGAAACAAAATCTTACACGTTTAAGATGGATTATTTTTGGTTGATGGGAGATAATAGACATAATTCATTAGATAGTCGTTATTGGGGTTTTGTGCCAGAAGATCATGTGGTGGGTAAGGCCTCGCTTATTTTCTTTAGTTGGGAAGGTGGCCCAAGATGGAAAAGGCTTTTTAGATGGATTAAATAAATTAAGTTAATTTTAAAAAGTATATTTATCCTCTTTGTAGCAATACGAAGAGGATTTTTTATCGGTGGAGTGTTTTTGATTGACCAAATATTGGTCTGTAATGATGCCATAAAAAACTATCGCTGGCTTCAAAAAAAAGAAAAAATGAAACAACAAGCATATACTTTTAGTTACGAAATTTATTCAGGTGTTGAAGAGCTTACAAAGGCTGATGCAGACTTGCTTTTAAAGGCTAGAGAAGTTACTGAAAATGCGTATGCACCCTACAGTAATTTTAAAGTAAGTGCAGTAGCGTTGTTAAATAATGGTAATATTTTAACAGGCACCAATCAAGAAAACGCAAGTTACCCCGTAACTATTTGTGCCGAGAGGGTGTTGCTTTCAGCTATTTCAAGTGTTTATGGTAATGAGCCCATTAATACCTTAGCGGTAAGTTATAGTAGTAAAAATAGCAATAAGCCTATTTCGCCTTGTGGTATGTGTAGGCAAATGTTGGCTGAGTATGAGGAAAGAACCAATCAGCCCATACGAATTATTTTAAGCGGAATGAAAGGAGAAGTATATATCATTAATTCAGTAACAGATTTATTACCCCTAACATTTAGCGGTACAGCATTAAAGTAAAAACCGTTTAGCAGTAACTATTTAAAATAAGGTTTGAACCCCGATTTGGTATTTTCCCTCATGCTCCAGTAGCCATTTTTTTACCCATCCAGGGATTTATCAAAAGTAGGGTAGTTAAAAAATCTTTGGCACTACCTAATTTCAGAATACAAATAGGGGAGGTATAAAAAATTCTTTCGGTTTACATAACAATCAAATTTATACAATTACTTTTGCGTAAGTAAATAAAAATATGTTTGTTAAAGCTTAAAACAGTATGGTTAAAACAGAAAATAAATTTATAGAAAAAGCTATGGCGGCAGTAGCCGATCCTTACAGGCTTTCTATATTAAATTCTATTGCACAACATGGCCATATTCGTTGTTGCGATGTGGTTGATTTAACTGGCTTAGCACAACCTACATGTAGCCATCATATTAAGTTATTGGCCGATAGTGAGCTTATTGAATGTAGAAAAGAGGGTAGAAATAATTTTTTTACGCTTAATAAAAGCAATTTTAAAAAACTGGGTTTATATTTCGAAAAATTGAGCGAAACTTAACCAATTTTATTTCCATTGCTTACAGCAAGATTAGGTTGTAGCAACACCACTTCCTTTGCATCGTTATACACACCTAACACTAAACATTCACTAAAGAAATTGGCTATTTGCTTTGGTGGAAAATTTACTACAGCAATAATTTGTTTACCTAGCAAGTCATCTTTTTGGTATAAACTGGTTATTTGTGCCGAAGATTTTTTAATGCCCAATTCACCAAAATCTATCGTTAATTGGTAAGAAGGTTTTTTTGCATTTGCAAAATCACTTACAGTTAATATGGTACCCACTCGTATATCTATTTTTTCAAAATCTTGCCAAGTTATCATTGAAAGTTGTATAATTGAAAACGTAAATTAATAAAAAGTATGAACAGATTAAATTTTGAGTTTAAAGCCACGGCAGCTAATATTGATGAATTGGAAGAAAAGTTAAAAACCCTTGAGCCAATATTTAAAGGAGTAGATCATCAAATTGATATCTATTTTAATGTAGAGAAAGGGCGTTTAAAACTTAGAGAAGGTACTATTGAAAACGCCTTAATTTATTACGAAAGAGAAAATATTGGCGGTGCAAAACAATCCGATATTTTATTGTACCAACATGTGCCAAACGCATCTCTAAAACAACTATTAACAAAGGTGCATGGTATAAAAGCGGTAGTAGATAAAAGCAGAAAAATTTACTTTATAGATAATGTAAAATTTCATTTTGATAGGGTAGTAGGGTTGGGCACTTTTGTAGAAGTGGAAGCTATTGATGAAGATGGTAAGTTTGGTATTGAAAAATTAAAAGAACAATGCGTTTATTATCAAAACTTTTTAAACGTAGCACCCAAGTACTTATTAAGTGAATCATATAGCGATATGATTTTAAAACTTTTATCCTAAAATAAACACTATTAATAATTTTAATGTATAATTTTAATGTATAATTTTTAGTGTTTTGAAAACTTGCAAAATACCGAATATTGGATTTAGTTTTATTCTACCATGCTCTAACAATCTTGCACTTCAACGTTAATAAGCTTTAAAACTTGAGACCTTTGTTCTTTCTGTCAAATGTCTGTACACACCGTTCCACAATTCAATTCTTTGTCTTAATGATTGTATAACTGTTTCTTCTGCCTCTTTCCAAAATTCTTCGTTGTCCTTACAAAGATTGGCTGTCATTTGTATTGCTAAATGGCTATGGTGTTCGCCATCAACTTCAATGTGCCTTTCAATATAGTATTTAAAAATAGAAATATCGTCTGGGAAATTCTTGTGCATTTCATTTATAATGGAGATAAACATACCTGGAATTAGGTCTTCACGTCCAAAAGTGAAAATAGCTGATTGTAAATGATCTTTACCACTCTCAATAACTTTGAACGTAAAGTCAACAAAATCTTTTGCTTCCTTTGGAGTTTCTGATGACAAATAAGCGGAGTTAAAGTCGCCAGTATTTTTTAATACATCTATAAATACTTCAATATTAGTTGTATCAGCGCCGCATTGTTTCATCGCATCAAGATATAATTCAAAATGGCTTTTCCTTATGCCATTAAGGTCAAGGTCCGATTCTTCGCCAACAACAATTTCGTTAATAAGAAATCTTGTATCTGCCATGCCTTTTGGGAACCAAGGCACCGATGTGCAAGTTAAATTGTTTTGTAGCGATTTTAAAAGTGACATAAAGTCCCAAACAGCGTAAACATGAAATTGCATAAACACTTTCAAATCGTTTAAATCTTTAATAGCCGAATAAACTTTATGATTGATAATCTCTTGTCTTAAGGGTTCAATTG
>CAILUU010000008.1 GCA_903837525.1 uncultured Bacteroidota bacterium
AAAAAAATAAAGATACCCTGTTAATAAGGGTTGGATAAAAAGTATATTATAAACACCCACCAAAACCTT
Source organism: uncultured Bacteroidota bacterium (assembly GCA_903837525.1). GTDB lineage: Bacteria > Bacteroidota > Bacteroidia > Chitinophagales > Chitinophagaceae > Ferruginibacter. Next base: position 70 of record CAILUU010000008.1, read on the forward strand.
AATACTAAAACCTAAAATTTATACTCTAATTAATCACTATAAAATAATAATAAATATATAGTTATTAACCCTAATTTAAGCTTATTAACAAGAAGGTGTTAATTAATTAATAACCAATATAAAAACCATAATTTACCCTATAAATAATAAAATTTTACTCTATATTTTTATTGGTTTAAACAATAAATCACCCAAAAACCATAAAACCCTTATATATAAAGGCTTTTTACACTCAATATTAAGCTAATTATATATTTTTTTATCCTATTTTTGCCTCCCGAAAATATAGGGACAAAAATTAATATTTTAGTTTTATGCAAATTATTCAGAATATACGTGATAAAGGGGCAGCGGTTGTAATTGCTGTTATTTCTCTTAGTTTAATTGGGTTTTTATTAATGGATGCTAAACAGGGAAGTAATAAATTATTTAGCTCATCAAACACCGATTTTGGAAGTGTAAACGGTAGTAAGATTGATAAAGACGAGTTTACTAAAAAGGTAAAAGCTGCCGAGGCACAACAAGAGCAACAACAACAACGTAAACTTAGTGCTGCAGAAAGCGCACAAGTAAGAGATAATGTTTGGAACCAACTAGTCGCAGAAAAAGTATTTTTTGCCGAAGCAGAAAAGCTGGGTATTAATTTTACAGCTAAAGAATTATCTAATATATTATCTAGCAACACACCAGACAATCCTTTACTACAAGATAAAAACATGATTGACCCTGCTACAGGGATGTTAGATCAAGCAAAAATTAAAGAAGCGCTTACTTCAATAAAAAAATCTAAGGGAGAACAGAGAGAACAAATAGAAGCACAGGTAATAGACCCACAAAAAATTGGAAGTGTTTCTCAAAAATACATGGGTATGTTAAACGCGTCTGCTTATTACCCAGGCTGGATGGAAGAACAAGATAATAAAAACAGTAATAGTTTTGCAACCATATCATACGTAGCGGTACCGTACAATGTAATTAGCGATAGCACCATTAAAGTAACCGATGCAGAAGTTGATAAATATGTAGCTGCACATAAAGACCTGTTTAAGCAAGAAGCAGGTAGAAAAATTAGTTATGTAACCTTTAGCCAATTACCAAACAGCGCTGATAGTATTAAAATGTTTGAGTTGGTACAATCCTTAAAAGAAAACTTTCAAACAGATAATAACGTTAAAAACTTTGTAGCAAGAAACTCTACAATACCTTACGATAGTAATTACAAATCTAGAACAAGTGTACAAACAACTATATTAGATTCAATTTTAAAAGTACCCCAAGGTACCGTTTATGGCCCTTATGTAGATTACGGTAGTTATGTTTTAGCAAAAGTATTAGGCACTAAAGTAACGGCAGATAGTGCAAAAGCAAGACATATTTTAATTGGCACCGTTGACCCACAAACAGGCAACATGTTAATGAGTGATAGTGCCGCAAAAAAATTAGCGGATAGTATTTTAACAGCAATTAATGGGGGAGCAGATTTTGCTATGATGGTACAACAATATAGTACCGACCAGGGTAGTAAAGAAAAGGGTGGCGTTTACGAATCGTTTGCTTATGGGCAAATGGTACCAGAGTTTAATGAGTTTAGCTTTTCCAAGTCATCTGGCTCAAAGGGTGTTGTAAAAACACAATTTGGTTATCATGTAATGGAAGCTATGGGTACAAAAGGAAGTAGTGCTAAATACAAAATTACCTTTGTTGCCAAAGAAATTATTGCTAGTCAACAAACAATAGATAATGCAAATAACGAAGCAACCACAGCATCATCTCAAAAAGATGCCGCTAAGTTAGACACCTACTTAAAAACAAAAGGGTTAAATAAAATAACCACACCAAACGCATTAAAAGAAAACGATTTTAATGTAGGACAATTACAAGATGCAAGAGGATTGGTAAGATGGGCATTTGAAGCCAAAAAAGGCGATGTAAGTGAGCCATTTAGTATAGGCGACCAGTTTGTAGTAGCTGCTTTAGATAAAATTTATACTAAAGGAACACAAGACGCAGTAACAGCAAGACCAATGGTAGAACGTGATATTAAAAATGAAAAAAAGGGAGCAGAAATAACAAAAAAATTAGGCGCTAACCCTACGCTAGAAAGTACAGCTGCAGCCTACCAACAACAAGTACAAATAGCAGGGGCTGATAGTTCGTTAACCTTTAACGGACAAGTAATTAACGGTTTAGGAAACGAGCCAAAAATATTTGGAGCAGCTTTTAACCCAGCAAATAAAAATAAAGTAACAACACCTATTATCGGTAAATCTGGTGTATATGTACTAAAAGTAAACAGCATTGGCGAAAAAGCAGCAGTAACAGCAGAAGCTGCAACAGCGGTACGTTTAGAAAGATTGTCTGTTATACGTAACCAGGCTGCTGGTAACTGGTACGAAGGTTTATTAAAACAAGCTACCATTAAAGATAATCGTAGCACTTTTTATTAATCAATAAAAAGACTCTATATATATTAAAAGACCACTGCTTTTTAGCGGTGGTTTTTTTAATGTTGTTATGTGGCTTAGGTAGTGATATAAAGTAGACATCTAAATTGTAAATATGAATCGCTGATATTTACGATAATTATGATAATACAAAAGTATAATTAACTCCTTATCAGCCTTATAAACATACCATTTACGCAAATGGTAAAAATTAACCACACTTATTTTAAAGCACTATACCTTTGTAGTATGAGCGATGAATTTGTAAATAAAGTAGCCGAAAGCGGTTTAATAACCATTAATTTAGAAGAGTATTATCCTAAAGATCCCACTGCTATTTTTGATATGAAAGAACACTTATTTATGGGCTTGATTATAAAAGAAAAAGAATTTAGAGAAGCCCTTAAAAACCTAGACCTTTCAATTTATCAAAATAAAAATGTTGCAATTACGTGCACTACCGATGCTATTATTCCTGTATGGGCATACATGTTAGTTACCACTTATTTAGAACCTATTGCTAAAGAAGTGGTTTTTGGTAACGAAGATTTTTTACACAAAACCATTTTTTTAAAAAACCTACACACTATTAATGTAGATGATTATATAGATAAACGAGTAGTAATAAAAGGGTGCGGAGAGTTACCCATTACCGAAGCCGCTTATGTAGAAATTACTAAACGTTTACACCCTATTGTAAAAAGTATAATGTATGGAGAACCTTGCAGCACAGTGCCCATTTATAAAAAGCCTAAAGTATAAAAACCTAAAACCAACCCCTCTTCTTAAAAATAATAACCATAACAATAGGAATTATTAACATTAACGACATAGCTAAATAAAACCCCGTTTGATTATGTGCCCAAGGAATTCGATCAAAGTTCATTCCAAAAATACCACCAATAACGGTAGCTGGCGCAAGTAAACAGGTAACTACCGCCATCACCTTCATTACCTCATTCATTTTTAAATTTACATTACTTAAATAAAGGTCGTGTAAGTTTATCATCATATCTCTATAGTTTTCGGCTAGGTCATTAGCTTGTATAATATGATCGTACACATCTTTAAAATATTTCTCTGTTCTATCATCCAGTAAATTACTATCGCTACGCAAAATACCATTCACTAATTCTCGAACTGGCGCAATGCTACGTTTTAGTACAATCATTTCTTTGCGCAATAAATTTATTTTTGCAAGGCTACGAGTGTTTGGGCTACGCACAATATCTTCTTCTAAATTTTCAATTTTTTCTCCCAACTTTTCCATTACCACAAAATAGTTATCTACAATCATATCTATTAAACTATAAAACAAAAAGTCGCCTTTTTGTTGTCTAATTTTTGTACCATCCACTTTTAGCCGCTCTCTTAATGGGTTAAATACATCTCTTTTATCATCTTCCTGAAAACTTAATACAAAATCTTTTCCCAGCACAAGGCTTATTTGCTCCGTTTCAACAGCGCTTTCTTTTTCATTAAAATAAAGCATGTTTAATAAGCAAAAAATAAGCCCATTTATTTCATCCATTTTTGGGCGTTGCCCCAGGCTTAAAATATCCTCTGCAATTAAAAAATGAATACCATAATGTGTACAAATACTTTCTACCGTATCTTTTCGTAATCCATCAATATTTATCCAGCTTACATTTGGTGTATCTATAAACGCATAACACTCCTTAACACTTTCTAACCTTTTTACAATTATCTCCTTTTCGTTGTAATCATAAAGAAAAAAACTGCTAGCGGCGGGCTCTACCCTATTACCTTCGACGGTAGGGTTAACTTGCAATACTTTTTTTGTACGCAACATCTCCAACGGGTTTAATAAATACGACAGTACTTTTTTACTTTCTTTAAACATATACTAAAGGTATAAAAAACTTTCTCACATAAAAATATTGCCGCAAGGCTATTCGTAACTTTGCCCAATGCATACTTATTTAGATGAATTAAACCAACCACAAAAAGAAGCGGTAGGTCACCTTAATGGGCCGTTAATGATTGTGGCCGGAGCGGGCAGCGGAAAAACAAAAGTATTAACTACTCGTATTGCACATTTAATGGCAAACGGGGTAGATAGTTTTAATATTTTAGCACTAACATTTACAAATAAGGCTGCTGCCGAAATGAAGGAAAGGGTAGAAAAAATTTTAGGCAATACGGAGGCAAGAAATTTATACATAGGCACATTCCACAGTGTATTTGCCCGAATATTAAGAGCCGAAGCAAATAAAATTGGTTACCCTAGCAACTTTACTATTTATGATACTGACGATGCAAAGAGTGTAGTAAAAACCGTTATTAAAGAATTAGATCTAGATGATAAGCACTACAAGCCAAATGTAGTGTACAACAGAATTTCCTCAGCAAAAAACGATTTAATAAGTAGTGCAGAGTATATAAACGACTGGGCAATACAGCAAGAGGATGCAAGAGCTAACAGGCCACAACTTGGCGCTATTTACGATGCTTATGCAAAACGTTGTTTTAAAAACGGAGCAATGGATTTTGATGACTTATTATTTAAAATGTACTTGCTATTAAAAAACAATCCAGAGAGTTTAAGCAAGTACCAGCGCAAGTTTAAGTATGTAATGATTGATGAGTACCAAGATACCAATAAAGCCCAATACGAAATTGTAAAATTATTAGGCGCCATGCATGAAAATATCTGTGTGGTGGGAGATGATGCACAAAGCATTTATAGTTTTAGAGGGGCAACCATTGAAAATATATTACAGTTTCAAAAAGATTATGACGAGGTAAAAGTGGTTAAGCTAGAGCAAAATTACCGCAGTACTAAAAGTATCTTAAGTGTAGCTAACGAAATTATTAGCAACAACAAAAACCAAATAGAAAAAAATCTTTTTACAGATAATGAACAAGGAGAAAAAATAAAATTGGTACGTACCATGACAGATAACGATGAAGGAAAAAATGTTGCCGATACCATACAAGAACAAAAATTGCGTAACCATTATTTTAATAAAGATTTTGCCATACTTTATCGTACCAATGCACAAAGTAGAAGTTTTGAAGAAGCCTTGCGACGAATGGGTATTGCTTACCGTATTTATGGCGGTATGAGTTTTTACCAACGTAAAGAGGTGAAGGATATGATTGCGTATTTACGTGTAGTGGTTAATCCGCAAGATGAAGAAGCGTTAAAAAGAATAATAAACTACCCAGCACGCGGCATAGGAAAAACAACATTAGACAAGGCTGTGTTGTTAGCAAATGAAAATAATTTAAACCTGTGGCAAATTTTTTGTAACGCAGTTATGTATGGTTTTAAAAGTGGCACACTAGAAAGTATAGACAACTTTGTAACGATGATAAAAATGTTCCAAAGTGAATTACCTAAAAAGAATGCCTATGATATTGCAATACTTGTAGGCAAAAGCACCAGCTTGGTAAAAGAATTATTTAACGATAAAACAACCGAAGGTTTAGCTAGATACGAAAACGTACAAGAGTTATTAAACTCTATAAAAGAATTTGTTGATGACCCAATTATACAAGGCGTAATAAATGAAGATGGGGTAATTATTGATAGTATTGGAATAGAGGATGAAAGTAAAATAAACGAACTGGTAAATAGCCCTGCACAACTAACTTCTGCAAGTTTAGGCGCATACTTACAACAAATTGTTTTATTAACAGACGCCGATGATAACAAAGGCGAAATTGATGTGGTAAAATTAATGACGATACATGCAGCAAAGGGCCTGGAGTTTCCGGTGGTGTTTGTAGGTGGTATGGAAGAAACGCTTTTTCCTAATGCAATGGCCATAAATACTAGAGAGGAATTAGAAGAAGAGAGGCGTTTGTTTTATGTAGCCATCACTAGGGCAAAACATAAATTATGGTTAACCTACGCAAATGCTCGTTACCGTTTTGGGCAACTGCAACAAAATGATAGTAGCCGTTTTTTAGAAGAAATACCCGAAGATTTTGTAGATAAGAGTTATGCAGGAGGCGGTGTAAAAAATACGGGTAATAGTTGGGGTAGCGGCACACAACAAATGCAACGAGGTTTTGGTGGAGGTGGAAATACTTGGGCCAATAAAAATACAGCATCAGAAGCCGAAAAAAGATACGGTGCACCACCAAAAACCACACCTAGCTATGTAGCGCCAAAAGCACCACCAAAACTTATAGAGCATGAACCAGCGGCCGATTTTATAGCTAGCGATACTAGTAACTTACAAGAAGGGCAAAAAGTAGAGCATCAAAAATTTGGCTTTGGCGAAGTTATTAAAATGGAAGGAGCGGCACATAACCCAATTGCCACAGTACAATTTGAACTTAACGGCGAAAAAAAAATAATGCTTAATTACGCTAAACTGAGGATTATATAAACACTTTAGTCATAGATTCCACAAATTTTCACAAATTTTTTGATTACACTTATCTGTTTAATTACAAGCCAATTAAAAAACGCTACCCTATTTAAATTCATCCGTGTTCATTTGTGTAATCTGTGACAAACATTTTTTTCGGCTTCTGCCTAACCTGCCTTTCTGCCGACAGGTCGGCGGGTAAGCAACCAATTCCAACTTTCGTAACAAAACCCTCCGTAAATAGTATTATTTTTGCATTATTAAATAGCACCGTAATGATAAAAACAGGCAACACTGTAGTAAGTATTTATACCGAAATGACACCCAACCCAGAGACTATGAAATTTGTGGCAAACAAATTATTATATCCGGGAAAGAGTATAGATTTTGCTGATGAAACCACCGCAAAACCATCGCCATTAGCACAAGAGTTATTTGCGTTTCCGTTTATAAAAGCAGTATTTATTGCTAGCAATTTTATTACACTTACTAAAACAGTAGACACTGCCGATTGGCAAGATGTGATACCTACCATAAAACAATTTTTAAAAGATTATTTAGAAGAAGGCAAACCTGTAATAATTGAGGAAGAAGTTGCTGCAATGAAAACGAATAATACGAACGAAGTAAGTGCAGATGATGATGATGTAGTTAAACGCATAAAAGAATTATTAGAAAATTATGTAAAGCCTGCAGTAGAAATGGATGGCGGTGCAATACAATTTAAAAGTTATAATAACGGAACGGTAAACTTATCTATGCAGGGAAGTTGTAGCGGTTGTCCAAGTAGCACCGTAACACTTAAAGCAGGTATAGAAGGAATGATGAAGCGTATGATACCAGAGGTTAAGGAAGTGGTAGCGGAAGCGGAGTAATTATGTTTTGTCATATTTAGGAACAAAATACCTAGCATCTTTTTAAACAAAGATGCTTTTTTTAGAAGGAAGCTTTATTACTTTACTCAGCTTCCTTACTGGCTTATATACTCTCCAACCCATAAGGGAAGGTTCTTTATAAAAAGGAGAAATATTTGATATGAGAGAATTGGCATAAAATAAATTCTAAAAAGACTACACAACACCTATTAAATCCGCCATCTCTTTCACCTTCTTCCTCAATTCATCCATATCTGTACCAATAGCATCATATACCAATGCCACAGCCATTCTTCTATATGGTCTTGTAGTGGGTTTTCCAAAAATTCTTACATCGGTATTTTTTTGCTCTAATGCTTTTTCAACCCCAGTAATGGTAAAATGTTCAAGTGTGGCGTTTGCTAATACCACAGCACTTGCACCAGCTTTTTCTAATTTTATTTCGGGTATAGGTAAGCCTAAAATTGCTCTTGCATGTAATTCAAACTCACTTAAATTTTGTGTACCAGCCAAGGTTACCATACCTGTGTCGTGTGGCCTAGGACTAAGTTCACTAAAATAAACGCCTTTATCTGTTAAAAAAAACTCTACACCCCAAAGCCCTGCACCCGTTAATGCTGAAGTTACTTTTTTTGCTATTACACAAGCATCTTCATAATCTGTATTACTAATAGCAACGGGTTGCCAACTTTCTTGATAGTCGCCACGCTCTTGCCTATGCCCAATTGGTGGGCAAAACAAGGTATCGCCATTGTTTTGTGTAACCGTAAGAAGCGTAATTTCTGTATGAAAAGCAATAAACTCTTCTATAATTACTTCCTTAATATCGCCTCTTGAATTATTGATGGCGTACTCCCAAACTGTTTGTTTATCTTCTTCTATTTTTAATATACTTTGCCCTTTACCCGATGATGACATTAATGGCTTTACCACACAAGGCATTCCAATTTTGTTTACTGCAGTATCAAACTCTTTAAATGTAGTAGCATAAAAATACATAGCCGTTTTTACACCTAATTCTTTGCAAGCCAAATCTCTTATTAACTTTCTATTCATAGTAAAGTTGGCAGCTTTAGCACTTGGTACTACTTGTATCTGTTGGTTTTCGTAGGTGTAAAAACGTTCGGTACGTATGGCTTCAATTTCTGGTACAATTAAGGTTGGTTTGTATTTTGCAACTATAGCATCTAAGGCATCACCATCTAGCATATCAATAATTTCAAAACCATCTGCCACTTGCATAGCAGGTGCGTTGGCATAATTATCCACTGCAATTACTGTTTGCCCTAATCTTTTTAAGGCAATAACTAATTCTTTACCCAACTCCCCACTACCTAGTAATAAAATATTTTTTTGCATAAACTTATTTATACTGTAAAAATAAACAACACCTACAGCTTAAAAAACTAAATTTGTTTTTTGTAAAGAAATAAAATACTAAAATTGAGTATACGACAAATAGTTACACAATTTATAGCAGATATAAAACTGGCTCGTTGGCAAGAACTGGTTAGCACAATTATGCAAATTTTAAGTGTGTGGTTTGCCCGAAAAAATAATGTATTAGTTTATCCTACAGGAATAATTGGTGTATTACTAGCATCATATGTTTATTATTTTTTATCTATCCCTCCATTATATGCCGATTCTATTTTAAATATTTACTATTTTTTAATGAGTATATACGGTTGGTATTTTTGGGCGCAGAAAAAAGATGCGGTAGACGCTTTTCCAATAAGCTGGTGTACAAAAAAAGAGTTGGGCTTAGGAATTAGTTTCTTTCTTGTTTTTTGGGTAGCTATTTATTTTTTACTAATTAAGGTAACCGATAGTAATACTCCTGTTTTAGATTCGTTAGTTTCTGCAAGTGCCGTAACGGCAATGTGGTGGATGGCAAAACGAAAAATTGAAAATTGGCATGCTTGGATATTTAGTAATATAATTGCTATTCCTTTAAATTTTTATAAAGGATTTATGTTATTTACATTAATGTATGTGTTATTTTTAATAATGGCTTATATGGGTTATGTTAGCTGGAAAAAAGTAATTAAGAAACAGATAAACACATAGGAAATACTATGTTTCTATGTATTTCAAACAAAAAACAACATGAGTTATTGCACTTTTGTAAATAATTTAAAAAAAGGCGAACAGTCTTTACACAAGGAGTATCACGATAACTACTATGGCTTTGCTATTGATAGTGATGATGAATTATTTGGAAGATTAATTTTGGAAATAAACCAAGCAGGACTAAGCTGGACAACCATTTTAAACAAGCAACAAAATTTTAGAAAAGCGTACAGTAACTTTAATATTAAAAAAGTTGCTAGTTATAAAGAAAAAGATGTTGAACGGCTCCTAAACGATGCCGGAATAATACGAAACAAATTAAAAGTAAACGCTGCAATTGAAAATGCAAAAGCAATTTTAGGTATTCAAAAACAATATGGCTCTTTTAAAAACTGGATAGAGCAACATAAACCAAAAACAAAAGAGGAGTGG
>CAILUU010000009.1 GCA_903837525.1 uncultured Bacteroidota bacterium
ACCAAGTAAAGGATCTAAAGAGTAAAAATTTAACAGCCGTAAATTTAGGAGGAGAAATTAACGCAGAGCAGCAAGAAACTATCTTAAATGATGCACTCGCTGGTAAGTATCAATTTATTTACCTCTCTCCAGAAAAACTAGTACAGAAATCTTTTCAAAGTTTTTTACAAGCCCTACCCATTACCTTATTTGCCATTGATGAAGCGCATTGTATTTCTCAATGGGGTTACGATTTTAGGCCCTCCTACAGAAAGCTTGATGTATTAAAGAAAATGTTTCCTTCCATTCCTGTATTAGCTATGACGGCATCTGCCATTCCCCTAGTACAAGAAGATATTGTAAAACAATTAGTATTAAAAAACGCTATTGTTATTAGTAGTTCGTTTTTAAGACCTAATCTCAGTTACAGCGTTCATAAAGTAGCTACTAAAATACATAGCCTTCGAAAAATCTTAGAAAATATAAAAGGTACCATTATTATTTATGGTAGCACCCGTAATAATGTAAGTCAATTAGCAAAACTATTGCAAGACTATGGCTACCCTGCTGCCGAGTACCACGCAGGTATGCCTTATGCTACAAGACAAAAAGTACAAGAAAATTGGATGAACAATAAAATTCGAATTGTAGTTTGTACTAGCGCTTTTGGAATGGGTATTAATAAACCCGATGTGCGTGCTGTTATTCATTATGACATACCCAATAGTATTGAGCAGTATTACCAAGAAGCAGGCCGTGCAGGAAGAGACGGTAAGCCCGCTGAAGCTATTTTACTTTTTCAACAAAACGATTGGGATTACTGGCAAATGGTACAAGAAAAAAAATATCCACCCATTGATACTATTAAAAAAGCCTACCAAGACTTAGCCGATTTTATTCAAGTGCCCATTGGCATAGGCGAAAAACAAGAATTTCCTTTTGACTTTGAAAATTATTGTAGCATTTTCAAATGGGATAAAATGATAGCGCGTAGTGCACTGCAGTGGATAGAACAAGAAGGCCATCTAAAGTTTTCAGCTAGTTCTTTTAAACCCTCGCTAGTGCAAGTCATTGCCGATAGAAATACCATTGAGGAGTTCGAACAGGCGAATCCTATGGCAGGTGCTGTATTACAATTAATACTTAGAACTTATGGAGGCATTTTAGATAGTCCTCAATTTATCAACGAAAAATTAATTGCTTCCTTATTGCAAAGAGATATTGAATTTGTTCAAAAAAACTTATTATTTTTAGCGCAGGTGGGTCAAATAAGCTTTGAGCAAAAAGAGAGTCAACCTGTGGTGCAATTCTTATGGAATCGAACGGCAGCCGCCTTTATGAAAATAGATCTTGATAATTATCAGCTTAGAAAAAAGGCCTTCCTGCAACGCGTCAAGCAGTTCACAGACTATATCTGGGCCCATGATATGGATTGTAGGAGTAGTTATTTAGCTGCTTATTTCGGAGAAAAAAATCCAAGTAAATGTAAAATATGCGACCTTTGTACTGGAAGTCAAAATAATACATTTTAACAATACATTATAACAGGTTCATTAAACAGCTTGTTTTTAACAAAAGATTGGAAATTAATATTTTGAACCAGG
>CAILUU010000010.1 GCA_903837525.1 uncultured Bacteroidota bacterium
AAGCCTTTGTTAAAAAGTTTTAAGGGATCTTTTAATGTACGCGTAAAACCAGAAATGCATAAAAAGGCAGCAATGCTTGCAATCATGAAAGGCATTAGTCTAAATCAATTGGTGCAAAATGCAATAGAGAAGGAGTTAGAGGCGGCTTAATAAATTTCGGCGAAGTTAATTTTTATTCTTTACTAAGCTTTTTGCAGTTGTATTATTATTGGATGACTTCTCTTTTTTTCTACCTGCATCCTTTAATGCTTTGTCCAAGATCATTTCAATTTGTCCATTCACGCTTCGGAACTCATCCTCCGCCCATTTTGCTAATGCAGAAAAGGTTTCATCGTTAATTCTTAATACAAATGTTTTTTTTGTTAATGACATACTTGTATTTTAAAGATTAATAAAGGGTGCCAGTATTTAAAACAGGAGATGCCGATTTTTCGCCACATAGCACCACCATTAAATTACTTACCATCGCTGCTTTTTTATCGTCATCCAGTACAACGATATCTTTTTCGGATAACATGGCTAAAGCCATTTCAACCATACCCACTGCACCTTCTACAATTTTAGTTCTAGCTGCTACAATAGCAGTAGCTTGTTGGCGTTGTAACATCGCGCCAGCAATTTCTGCAGCATAAGCCAAGTGACTAATTCTAGCTTCAGTAACGGTAATGCCGGCTTTTATTAATCTTTCATTTAATTCTTGTTCAAGCATCGCAATTACTTTTTCACCTCCATCACGTAATGTTATTTGCGCATGTACATCTTCAATATTATCATAAGGGTAACTTGTTGCAAGGTGACGAACAGCTGCCTCGCTTTGGTTTTTCATGTATTCATTAAAATTGGTAACATCAAACACTGCTTTATAAGTATCACTTACTTCATATAGTATGACAGCTGCAATTTCAATGGGGTTACCCAACTTGTCATTTACTTTTAATTTAGTACTCTCCACACTTTGAGAGCGAAGGGACACTTTCAACTTTGAATAAAAAGGATTTACAAACTGCAATCCATTTTCTCTTACTGTGCCTATATATTTACCAAAGAAGGTAAGTACAATACTATAGTTTGGCTCCACCACCATTAATCCCCGCATTAAAAAAACAGCGAAAACAATAAATAATACGCCAAACAATATGACGCCTAGGCTTGGGTTTGCGTTTTGTGCAGTACTAATGATGCCAAATAAGCCAATAAGAAATGAGATAAGGGCAATGAGTGCTGCTTTATACCCGTTTAATGGGTGCATTAATTTTTCCATAGTATTGTATTGATATTAAAATGATATCATAAAGGTAAATAAGATAATATTAATATCCTAAAATATCTTTTGCGCAGTACTTAACTAAAAAGGGAACTGTGTTTAAAATAGCTTGCCTGTATAGGGGCATCTTACCTCAACCGATCTGTGCTTTTCACCAATTTTTCATCTTGGTAAATTTTGATCATTGCTAGTATTTGAAATACTGGGATGATAAATAATGCGATAGATGGAAGGGTGAAGCCACCGCCAGGATTCGCCACTACAGTCGTATAAATAAAATAGCCAATTAAAATAGAGAGTAAGAAATTTACAAGTACCACTTTTAATTGCAGCATACGATTGCCATATAAAAAAATGGTGATGAATGATAAGCAAGCACTAAACGCCAATGATATAAGGGTACTATATTG
>CAILUU010000011.1 GCA_903837525.1 uncultured Bacteroidota bacterium
TGTTCACTATCCTACTATTTAGCTTTTATATGCACAAAAATACCTTAAACATTTTCAAAACCGAAATTTGAGTATTTTTAAGTATGAAACGTAAAGATTTCCTATCAACCCTACTTCCATTAGGAGCTGTACTTGCAGCATCTGCTAGTACTAAAAATGTTGTAATTGAAAGCAGCAAAATTCCGCCTTATTTAAAAAAGGGCGATACCATTGGCATATCATCGCCGGCAGGTTATATTACTTTACAAGAAATTGAGCCTGCTATTTTAAAATTAAAAGAATGGGGGTTTAACATAAAAATTGGCACTACCATTGGCAAAAGAGATTTTACATTTGGTGGTACAGATGCAGAACGTTTAGCCGATTTTCAACAAATGTTAGATGATGAAAAGGTTAGTTGTATTTTATGTGCTAGAGGTGGTTATGGTTTTATACGAATAATAGATAGCTTACATTTTAAAAAATTTACTAAAAAGCCAAAATGGATAATAGGATTTAGTGATATTACCGTTTTACACAGCCACTTAAACGCCAACTTTGGTATTGCCAGTATTCATTCTAAAATGTGTAATAGTTTTCCGGATGATTGGGCCAAGGCAGACGATGTACAAAAAGAAAGTATTGAAAGCATAAAAAAATGTTTGGTGGGTGAAAAAATGAAATATACCATTACACCCAATGCAAAAAATAAAATAGGTATTGCCTATGGAGAATTAGTTGGTGGCAATTTAAAAACAATAGAAAGCCTTTCAGGTAGCAAAAGCGATATAGATACAACGGGGAAAATTTTATTTGTAGAAGATACTGGCGAATATTTGTACAGCTTAGATAGAATGTTTTGGAATTTAAAACGTAGTGGAAAATTAAATAAACTGAGTGCTTTACTTATTGGTGGTTTTAAAATAAAAAAAGATGATGTGGGGGAAGAGTTTGGAAAATCAATTGAAGAAATTGTTTTAGAAAAAGTAGCTGCTTATAATTATCCGGTTTGTTTTGATTTTGCAGTTGGTCACCAAAAAAATAATTTTGCCTTAAAGTGTGGAGTACAACATAAGCTTAGTGTGCATTTGAATGAGTGTATGTTGATAGAGGTTAAATAAACTAAAACCACCTATATAAGTAAAGAAATTTTTTTGATATCAAATTGATTGCATTTGAATTTTTTAATGTGTGTAGTTTTTTTATTTTTTATAGGGTAATGTTATCACAATAGGCTATTATTTTATCTATTTCCTCATCACTTAAATTTGGAAAGGCTGTCATTAAAGTTCCATTCCATTTCTTAAAAATTTGCTTCGCATAACTATTTTGTTCTATAGACTTTTGAGAATTTCTTATAAACGCATACATCGCTTTTTTATCATTTTGCCACCTTTGTAAAGACCCTTGTAAAGCTGGCCCTGTAAAATCCTTATCTGGCTTATGACAATTAGCACAATTATTTATAAACAACGTTTCTCCATCTATTTTTTTTTCATTCGCAACAATTGGTTGTTGTGTCAATGTATTTTTATGTTCCCCGCCCGTACAACCAAAGAATAAAATAAATAAAACAAAAACTATATTTTTCATACCTCTTAAAATTAAAAATGCCCTACAAATAATAAGGCAAAATTATTAAACATTAATTATTTATTACCCTTACTTATTTAAGCACCTCTCTACTTATTACTAATTTTTGTATTTCACTTGTACCCTCCCCAATAGTGCATAGTTTACTATCTCTATAAAATTTTTCTACAGGAAAATCTTTAGTGTAACCATAACCGCCAAAAATTTGTACGGCATCTGTACTTACTTCTACCGATACTTCACTGGCATAATATTTTGCCATTGCTGCTTCTTTTGTCATGGGCAAGCCCTTCATTTTTAAAGAACAGGCTTGGTTAATTAATAATTCGGCACATTCAATTTTTGTAGCCATATCTGCCAACTTAAAACTAATACCTTGAAAATTTGCAATAGGTTGATCAAACTGATAACGCTCTTTTGCATATTGCTTACTAGCTTCGTACGCTCCTTTTGCAATACCCAAACTTAATGCTGCTATAGAAATTCTTCCGCCATCCAACACTTTCATACTTTGTTTAAAACCACTACCAATCTCTCCCATTCTGTTGGCATCGGTTATTCGGCAATTATCAAAAATCATTTCGGCAGTTTCACTAGCCCTCATGCCTAATTTATTTTCTTTTTTTCCGCCACTAAAACCTGCGGTACCACGTTCAATTATAAATGCCGTTGCATTATCTTTTGTACGAGGCTCACCAGTACGGCAAATTACCACTGCTATATCGCCAGTTTTACCGTGTGTAATCCAGTTTTTTGTTCCGTTAATAATCCAATCATCCCCATCTTTTACAGCCGTAGTTTTCATATTGCCTGCATCGCTACCTGTATTAGCTTCGGTTAAGCCCCAAGCTCCAATATGCTCTGCTGTAGCTAGTTTGGGTAAATATTTTTGCTTTTGCTCTGTATTTCCAAAGGTTAAAATATGCCCTGTACACAAGCTATTATGTGCAGCTAATGATAAGCCAATACTACCACAAACTTTTGCAATTTCTTGTATAGCTACGTTGTATTCAAAATAACTTAATCCGCTACCACCATATTCTTCTGGCACTAAAATGCCCATTAAACCAAGATTACCCAACTCTTTAAAAATGTGTAAAGGAAATTCTTGATTTTCATCCCACTCCATAAGGTTTGGCTTTATGTGTTGTAGGGCAAAATCTTTGGCTGTTTGAGCTACTTGAGCAGTCAATTCACTTTGTTGAAAATTCATAAAATGGCATTCGTTATTTGTAGGACAAAGTTACCTTATTTTGAGCCACAGATTGCACCAATTAACACAAATGCTATTGTATTGTTATATAAGGGGATATTTTGTTAAATAACAATTCATCAATCATCATAATCTTTTTAACATCCGCTATGTTATTAAAATTTCCGTGCTGTGTTCGGTATTGAACAATGGCGTTGGCAATATTGTAGCGTAAGTATGGGTGTAGTTTCATTTCATCAATAGTAGCGGTATTAATATTGAACTGTTTTATTGTTTTATAATTAATAGTTAAACGTGGCTTTATTTTTTGAAAAGTACTATGTGCTAAGCCAAAGGTTTCGGCAATTTGGTCTATTTTATAAAAGCCACCCAATTTTTCTCTAAACACAATTATACGTTGAGCTAATTTGCTACCTATGCCTGGCAAAGCAATGTAAGCTGTGGTATCTGCATTATTTACATCAATAATTGTAGGTATGTATTTGGGTTTATCGTAGGTTTTGGTTTCGTAATTATTTTGAGCAGGATAATTATTGGTGTAGTTATTTTGCACTTCTTTAAGTTGAACGTAGGGCATCAATCGTTCTACTTCATTGGGAAAGAAGCCCCAAATTTTTCCTAAATCTTCTGGTTTATAAAACTTACCCCCTTTGCTGGTATAGTTTAAAATAGTAGCAATGGTTTTATCTCTTACACCTAATCGTTTCCATTCGTTTACACTAATAACATTTGGATCAAAGTAAAACAACTCTCCTTTTATTACATAATTTTTGTAATTGGGTTGATGATAGTTTTGAAAACTATTTTCCTCATAATTTTTTCCATAAAACCTAGTGCTGCTATCTTGTTGCTTAAGTACTAGCCTTGCAATATCTGTTTCAAAGTTTTTTGTTGTTTGTATTTTTGTTTGTATAAAAAAATGAAAAATACTAGGTAAAAAAGAAATTACAATAATAAAGCTGCAAAGTGTTAAAATACCTCGCCGTTCTTTTTTAGTAAAATTAAAATAGGCTTGAATAAATTGTTTCATAAAGGATTATACAAATTATCAAAATAAGTTTAGTTGATAAAACTAGTCAATCAAATAAGGTTTATTTTAAAAAATCTATATACTAATATACTACATTTCTATTTCCAACCCATCCCATCCCAAAAAAATTCCTTCTGGTAATTCTGCACTTACCTCAGCATGTAAACCCATTTGGTGGCTAAGGTGGGTAAAATAAGTTTTTGGTATTTGTAATTGTTGAGCAAGTGCAACTGCCTCGTTTAAATTAAAATGGGAAATGTGTTTTTCTTTACGTAAGGCATTTAGCACTAAAACTTTTGAGCCAATAATTTTTTTTAATTCATCTGCTTCAATTTTATTTGCATCGGTTATGTAGGTAAAATCACCCATTCTAAAACCTAGTACAGGCATTTTTATATGCCATACTAAAATGGGTTGTATAAAAACATCGCCAATATAAAATGGGTTGTTATCAATCGTATTAATATTTAAATTAGGTATCCCAGGATATTTTTTATCAGAAAAAGCATAGGCAAATTCTCTTTTTATGGCTTCTTCTGTTAAAGAGTTAGCATATAACTCCATTGGCTTATGGTTAAAAAAATTATATGCTCGTACATCATCAAGCCCAGCAATATGATCTTTATGGGGATGGGTAAATAAAACAGCATCTAACTGTTGCACATTAGCTCGTAACATTTGATACCTAAAATCGGGGGTGGTGTCAATCACAAAACTTGTAGTAGCACTTTGAACTAAAATGCTACTTCGTAAACGATTGTCTTTTTTATTAGTAGATACGCAAACTTTACAACTGCAACCTATCATAGGCACACCACTACTAGTGCCTGTACCAAGGAAAGTAATTTTTAAACGAGGAGTTTGCATTAATAAATGCAAATTAATAAATAAAATAATGTAGGAATGAAAAACTTATTGATTATTTAGTAGCTTCAGCTGCCATTACCTCATCGTACATTTTTTGACTTTCTAAGGTAAGCTTATCAAAATTTATATGTAATTGAGGCATTAATTCAATTAAGGTGTTTATTTTTCCTTCGGTTTGAAAAAACTTATTTAACACAATTACTTTTTTGGCTTGTAATATGCAATAACCGCTTTGAAAATTTCCTCTTTCGTAACGAATTACATAGCCAACTTCTTCAGCAATTTTTTCTATCTTATCTAATATGTTTTGTGTGTATTTCATGCCCTAAATCCCTAAAGGGACTTTTATAGTTTTTAATTAAGTGCAACCTCCATTAAATAGAGAGTTAAACAAAATAAAATTTTCAACAAACGTTGATAACTAAAGTTACGAAATACTTAAAACTCAGCATAGTGCCGAAAATAAAATGCTGTTACAAGTTCCCCCTTTAGGGGGCGGAGGGGGTTTCTATTTGTTTGTCATTCTAATAATGGGTACAATCATTTCTTCTAAACTTACCCCACCATGCTGAAATGTATTGCGGTAGTAATTTACGTAATGATTATAATTATTAGGGTAACATAAAAACAAATCTCCTTTAGCAAAAATAAAACTACTATTTACATTAGGCGTTGGTAACCCTGCTTCTCTAGGATCTTTAAACACCAAAACTTCTTTTGCCTCGTAATTTAAATTACGGCCATGTTTATAACGCAAGTTTGCAGTAGTTTGTTTATCGCCAATAACCTTTGCAGGGTTTTTTACTCGTACACTTCCATGATCGGTTCCTACAATTAAATTTATTTTTTTATCGGCAATTTTTTTAAGGGCTTGGTGTAATGGGCTATGCTCAAACCAGCTTTTTGTAATACTTCTATAACTCGTTTCGTCGCCAGCTAACTCTTTCAGCACTTCCATCTCTGTTCTAGCATGGCTTAACATATCAACAAAATTATATACAATAACATTTATATCATTTTGCAACATAGTATGCATATTATCAACTAACTTTTGACCATCGTTATTATTGGTAATTTTTGTATACGAATATTTTAAATCGCCTTTACCTAATCGTTTTAATTGTGCCTTAAAAAACGTTTCCTCAAACATATTTTTTCCACCCTCCTCATCATCATTTTTCCATTCGGTAGCAAATTGCTTTTCAATATCAATGGGCATCATTCCGGCAAAAATAGCATTACGGGCATATTGCGTTGCTGTGGGCAAAATGGCATAAAACGTTTCCTCTTCATGTATTCTAAAGCTTTCGGCAAATATGGGCTGTATAGTTTTCCATTGGTCAAATCGTAAATTATCAATCAACACAAAAAATAATGGGGTGCCTTTTTCTAAGTGCGGGAAAACTTTATATTTCATTAATGAATTACTCATTATAGGGGCATCTATAGTTTTTGGATTTACCCAACTATCATAATTTTTGCCTACAAATTTAAAAAATTCTGTATTCGCTTCTTGCTTTTGAGAGGCAAACACTTCTTGCATTTCGGGGCTATCACTTTTCTTCATTTCTAACTCCCAATACACCAATTTTTTATACAAATCCATCCATTCATTATAATTAGGATTGCTATTTAATGCACTAAACAAACTAGTAAATTGTTGTTGATAGCTAGATGTTGTTTTTTCTGCTACTAATCGTTTATTATCAATTATTTTTTTTAAGCTCAACCACACCTGATTAGGGTTTACCGGCTTAATTAAATAATCGCTTATTTGGCTACCAATGGCTTCGTCCATTAAATTTTCGGCCTCGTTTTTTGTAATTAATACAACGGGCAAGTTGGTTTTAATTTCTTTTATTTGCTGTAAGGTTTGTAGGCCAGTAAGGCCTGGCATTGATTCATCCATAAGCACTACATCTACCACATTATCCTTTACATATTCAATAGCATCAAAGCCATTCGATTTTGTAGTTACATTATACCCTTTATTTTCTAAAAATAGTATTTGGCTGGTAAGGCTATCAATTTCATCATCTACCCAAAGTATTTTTGCTGTACTCATTTAATTCATTGTTAACGGTTCATTGTTCATGGTAAAATGATATAATGCAATGTGTACACAATGAACTATCAACAATGAACCATGAACTTACTTCCTACAAATTTAATTTTTTATAGCATACCTTATCATCTTTATTTAGCTTTGTGTATCTTTTAACAAAAACAAGTAACAGCTTGGGCATGTTTACAAAAACACAAACAGCCAATTGCAAACTACTTATGCCTTTTAGAAAAATTATTAACGACCCTGTTTATGGCTTTATTACTATAGATGATGAATTAATAAACCAACTTATATCACATCCATACTATCAACGCTTACGCCGCATAAACCAAATGGCCATGGCAAATGTGGTATACCCGGGTGCAGTACACAGTAGGCTACATCATTCTTTAGGGGCGTATCATTTAATGGGCTTGGCTTTAACCGAGTTAAGCCGTAAAGGAGTTGATATTACGTTTGAAGAACAACAAGCTGCAAAAATTGCTATTCTTTTACATGATATTGGGCATGGACCATTTAGCCATGCGTTAGAGCATACCCTAATAGAAGGCATGCACCACGAAGAAATTTCGTTACTAATAATAAAAGAATTAAATACACAGTTTAACGGACAGTTAGAATTAGCCTTAACTATTTTTACCAATAAGTACCACAAAAAATTTTTACATCAATTAATAAGCGGCCAACTCGATGTGGATAGAATGGATTACCTAACTAGAGATAGTTTTTTTACTGGTGTAATTGAAGGCAGTATTGGCTACGATAGAATTATAAAAATGATGGTGGTACATAATGGCGAATTAATGGTGGAAGAGAAAGGGATTTATTCTATAGAAAAATTTTTGGTAAGTAGGCGGTTAATGTATTGGCAAGTGTATTTACACAAAACGGTTTTGTGTGCAGAGCAAATGCTTAAACAACTTATTAAAAGAGCAAAGTTTATAAAGGCGCATAGCAGTACTGCATTAAATAAATTTATTAATGAGCCCATAAATACCGTATCATTACAAGAGTTTTGTAGTATAGATGATTATGATGTATTGGCTGCCATAAAAGAATGGTGTACACACCCCGATAAAGTGTTAGCCTATTTATGCAATGGCGTTTTAAACCGCCAATTATTAAAAGTTAAGTATCAATCAAACACCTTTACTTCAAACACTATTGAGGAGCAAATAAATAAAGTTTCACAAAATTTTAATTCGCCCATTGAAGATGCACAATGGTTAGTATTTACTGGCGAAAGCAGCACTAGTACCTACAATTTTACTAACGAACATATTTACATATTATTTAAAAATGGTGATGTAAAAGATATAAGTGAGGTAGATAATGCATTAATAAACGAAAACTTAACAGGTAAGGTTACAAAATATTATATTTGTTATCCCAGATGATGGGTTATAGTTAATAGTTCATTGTTCATAGCTACTAATTACTTTTATACTATAGCTTCTATGAACCATGAACCATAAACAATGAACTAAATTATGCAATTAACAGCGGCACAAATAGCGATATTAGTAAATGGTAAAGTTGATGGCAATGCAGATATTGCGGTAGCCTCGTTTGGTAAAATTGAAGAAGCCCAACAAGGGCAATTAGCATTTTTAGCTAACCCTAAGTACAACGATTTTTTATACACTACTAAAGCATCTATAATAATTGTAAACGATACACAAGAGTTTAAACAACCTATTACAGCCACACTTATTAAAGTACCCGATGCATACAGTGCTTTTGCAACTTTGCTAGATAAATATCAACAAATACAACAACAATTAACAGGCATACAACAACCTGTTTATATTGATGCTACTGCAAAAATTGGTGATAATGTTTTTATTGGAGCCTTTGCTTACATAGGTAAAAATGTAGTGGTAGGCGATGGTACAAAAATTTATCCTAGCACTTTTATTGGCGATAACGTTACCATTGCTCAACATACAATTTTACACCCAGGTGTAAAAATTTATCATGATTGTATAATTGGCAGCAACGTTACTATACATGCTGGCAGTGTAATTGGTGCCGATGGTTTTGGTTTTGCACCACAAGCAGATGGTAGTTTAAAAAAAGTACCCCAAATAGGCAATGTACTTATTGAAGATAATGTAGAAATTGGCAGTAACACTTGTATAGATAGGGCTACCATTGGTAGCACAATAATAAAAAGTGGAGCCAAGTTAGATAACTTGTTACAAATAGCCCACAATGTAGAAGTAGGCAATAACACCGTAATAGCTGCACAAACAGGTGTTAGCGGTAGTACAAAAATTGGTAACAATGTTATGATTGGTGGCCAAGCTGGGCTTGCAGGGCATTTAATAATTGGCGATGGGGCAAAGATTAATGCACAAACGGGTGTTGGCAAAGCCGTAAAACCAGGCACATCTGTAACGGGTACTCCGTTTGATGAGTTTAGTAAATATATGCGTAACCAAGCTTTTGTACGTAGCTTACCACAAATGGAAAAGCGATTGAAGGAGTTAGAGGCATTGGTGAAGGAGTTGTGGAAGAAGTAGACAAATTGATTCCGTATTATATAGATTTATGATTAGTAGAATAAAAAAGTTCATATCTGAAGAAATTTATACCTACACCTACTAGTTGTCAATTCCAATATTCTAAAACAATCAATTGGTAAGCTTCATTTTTCGGATATTGATATTAAAAAAGTTGAAAGAAATTGTTTTAGTATACGTTATAATTCTGGTGGAATAATAAGTGCATGGTATGGCTCAACCTTATATGTTGAGGTTAAAGAGAGCTCAAACAGTGATTTTGAAACTGTTATTAACTGTAAAATAAAAGTAAGCTGGTTAATATATTTAAACTTTTTTATTTTCTTAGCAATAGGTTTAGGGTATTTGATAGCTTTTTTGTACCTAAAAACATAATTAATGCCCGACCCTAATCCAAATGCTCAACGGAATGTGTTCAATAAACCCAAATCATCCAACCCCCAAATCATAACAAAAAATAAAATATCTTTGCCCATCTTTACAAAAACAAAAGAATGGACGCAAATTTCAATCAAGATAAACAACATACTATAGCTAATCCAGTCAGCATTTCTGGCACTGGTTTGCATACTGGTATAAATGTAGATATGACGCTTAAGCCAGCTAACGCTGGATTTGGTTTTCAATTTCAGCGTATAGATTTAGCTGGTATGCCCATAATTAAAGCTGATTGCGATTTAGTTACAGATACCAGCCGTGGTACTACATTAGAACAAGGCGAAGCTAAGGTGAGTACTGTAGAGCATATTTTAGCAGCCTTAGTAGGCATGGGTGTAGATAATTGTTTAATAGAAATTAACGGCCCCGAAATACCTATAATTGATGGTAGCAGCGAACCTTTTGTTGAAATTATTGAAAAAGCTGGTGTGTTAGAGCAAGATGCTGCAAAAGCTTGGTACACCATTGATACCAATATTAGCTTTTACGATGAAAACAAACGGGTTGAAATGACGGCCCTACCAGCAACCAACTATCAAATAACTACCTTAATTGATTTTAATAGCCCTGTTTTGGGCACACAACATGCAAGTTTAAAATCTATTGGAGATTTTAAAAAAGAAATAGCCCCATGCCGCACCTTTTGTTTTTTACATGAGTTAGAAATGTTGTTAGATAATAATTTGGTAAAGGGTGGCGATATTAATAATGCCATTGTGGTGGTGGATAAACCAGTTACCGAGCAAGAAATGAGCCGACTTGCAAAAGCATTTGGCAGAGATAAAATAGAAGTAAAAAGTGAAGGATATTTAAATAATTTAGAGCTACGCTACCCCAACGAGCCTGCAAGGCATAAACTACTTGATGTTGTTGGCGATTTAGCCTTAATAGGTTACCCAATTAAAGGGCATATAATTGCTAACCGGCCCGGCCATAGCAGCAATGTAGAGTTTGCCAAAAAAATAAAACAATACATCAAGAAAAATAAACACACTAAGGATATACCTATTTACGATCCTAATCAAAAGCCAATTTATACCTTAGAGCAAATAGAAAAAACATTACCCCACCGTTATCCATTTTTATTTGTAGATAAAATTATTGAACTAACCGATAGGCAAATTGTAGGTATTAAAAATATCACCTTTAACGAGCATTTCTTTTTGGGGCATTTTCCAGGCAACCCTGTAATGCCTGGTGTTTTACAAATAGAAGCCCTTGCACAAACAGGCGGTATTCTTTGTATAAATGCTATGCCCGATGGGCAATACGATACGTATTTTTTAAAAATAGATAATTGTAAATTCAAGCAAAAAGTAGTGCCCGGCGATACATTAATTTTAAAAATGGAATTAGTAGAACCTATACGCCGAGGAATTTGTATAATGAAAGGCAGCGTTTATGTAGGTAATAAACTCTGTACAGAAGCTGAGTTAACGGCTCAGTTGGTAAAAAGGAATTAACCCAAAACCCCTGCTTGTCCCGATAATTTCGGAAATGGGGCTTTTGGTTCATTATATTTATAAATCAAACACAATTAAAGTCCCTTTAGGGATTTAGGGTACAATGATTCATCCACACACATACATACACCCCAATGCAAAGTTGGCCACCAATGTGAAAATTGATCCATTTAGTGTAATACACCCCAATGTAGAAATTGGCGAAGGCACTTGGATAGGCAGCAACGTAACCATTATGGAAGGTGCAAGAGTTGGAAAAAATTGCCGTATTTTTCCGGGTGCTGTTATAGCAGCCATACCACAAGATTTAAAATTTGATGGCGAACAAACCACTGTTGAAATTGGCGATAACACCACCATTAGGGAGTTTGTAACCATAAACCGTGGAAGCAAGGACAGATGGACGACAAAAGTGGGTAACAACTGTTTAATAATGGCCTACAGCCACGTAGCACATGATTGTATTATAGGTAACAATTGCATTATGAGCAATAATACACAAATGGCAGGGCATGTAACCGTTGGCGATAATGCAATTTTAGCAGGTATGTGTGCCATACATCAGTTTGTACAAATTGGGCAACATGCTTTTGTAGCTGGTGGCTCTTTGGTAAGTAAAGATGTCCCTCCATTTATAAAAGCAGGACGTACACCTTTAAGTTATGCAGGTGTAAACTCTGTGGGTTTAAAACGTAGAGGTTTTTCGTTAGATAGGATAAATCAAATATTAGATATTTATCGAATTATTTATAATAAAGGAATGAACACATCTCAAGCCTTAAATTTTATAGAAGAAGAAATAGCTGCAACAGACGAACGAGATGAAATTGTAACTTTTATAAGAGAAAGCGGAAGAGGAATTATTAAAAGATTTACAAAGGGAAGTATGGACGATGAGTAAAACCCAAACAAAGCTGACTAATTACTTATTGACCCGATGAAAATCACTTTACAAAATTTAGGCAAACGCTATAACCGAGAATGGATTTTTCGTCATATTGAGTATGAATTTATTGTTGGAAAAAAGTATGCTATCACCGGTTCAAATGGTTCGGGTAAATCTACCTTATTACAAGTAATTGCAGGCTCACTTATGCATAATGAAGGAAGTATTGAAATGCATAATGGACAATTATTATCCAACGAACAGCATTACCAACACATTTCTATTGCCACACCTTATTTAGAATTGATTGAGGAAATGACAGCTTTAGAAATGCTACGTTTTCATTCTACCTTTAAACAACTCATTTTACCAGCAGCCGAAATTTTACAAATTGTAAACCTACAGGCTTCTGCAAAAAAGCAAATACGCTATTACAGCAGTGGAATGAAACAACGCTTTAAACTTGCCTTAGCCTTTTTTAGCAAGACCCCTATTTTATTATTGGACGAACCAACTACCAATTTAGATGAAGATGGAATTGCACTTTATCATCAACTTATAAAAAATTACACCACCAATAAATTAGTAATTGTGTGTAGTAATGATAAGCAAGAGTATAGTTTTTGTGAAGAGGCGTTAGAGATGGGAAGGTACAAATAACCTACCTCCTACTAGCAATCAACAAATTTAAATCCGTAAATTTCAAATCAAAACGCTCACTTAAATGAAAATTGGTAAGGCTACCTTTAAATAAATAAATACCACTACGTATATTTATTTTATGCCAAATGGTTTTATCTATTCCCCCATCATGGGCAGTTTCTAGCATAAGCGGCATCAATACATTGCTAATGGCTTGGCTGGCAGTACGGGCAAAGCCACTAGGTATATTGGGTACACAATAATGTATTACATCATATTTTGTAAATACAGGTTTTTCGTGGCTGGTAACATCACTGGTTTCAAAGCAGCCACCACGGTCAATACTTACATCTACAATTACACTTCCGGCTCTCATTTGGCTTACCATTTCTTCGCTAACAACAATCGGTGTTCTAGCCCCATCACCACTTAACGCACCAACAGCAACATCACAAGTTTTTAGTTGCTTGGCTAAAATTTTGGGTTCAATTACACTCGTCCATAAACGTCCGCCAATATTATTTTGCAAACGTTTTAATCTGTAAATATCGTTATCAAATATTTTTACACTTGCTCCCATAGCCAACGCTGTTCTGGCAGCATATTCGCCAACAATACCTGCACCAATAATAATAACTTTTGTTGGCGGTATTCCACTTATTCCTCCAACCAAAACACCCTTGCCATTGTTTGCATTACTTAAATATTGCCCGGCAATAAGCATTACTGCACTACCTGCAATTTCACTCATGCTACGTACAATGGGGTTATGCCCTGTATCATCTTTTAAATTTTCAAAGCTAAGTGCAGTAATTTTTTTCTCCATCATCTTCTGCAAAATTTCTCTTTTCATTACGGCTAAATGTATAGGAGAAATAATGGTTTGATTAGGTTTTAGTAAATCACACTCTTCTTCACTAACGGGTGCACTTTTTACAATTATATCACATTCAAAAATTTCTTTTTTATGGTAGGTTATTTTTGCACCTGCTTCGCTATAATTGTTATCGGTATAGCTTGCCCCATCACCAGCTTTTGTTTCTATAATAACCCTGTGCCCATTAGCAACTAATACGCCAACGGCTTCGGGTGTAAGGGCAATTCTGTTTTCGTTAAACGAACTTTCTTTGGGTATCCCAATAAATAATTCTGCCCCTTTTGGTTTTATATCCAACGTTTCTTCTAATGTTTCGTAGGTAAAAGAAGGTGATACAAATGGTTTTTGTGTTGCCATATTGTAAAGTAATGATTAAAAATGAAAAATGAAAAATGTTAGTAGCTTATTCTTCTTTTTGTGTCATCTATTAGTTCAAAATTTATATGTAGTGTTTCTTCGGGGAAAATAGTGGGCAGCTTATCCGGCCATTCTACCAAACAAATATTACCGCTATATAAGCAATCCTCTACCCCAGCATTAATGGCTTCTTCTTCATTCTTTAATCTATATAAATCTAAATGATAAATAGTTTTGTCGTATTTTGTTTCATACACATTTATTATAGAAAAAGTAGGGCTACTTACCACATCTATAACCCCCAATGCCTTGCAAAAAGCATTGGTAAAAGTAGTTTTGCCAGCACCCATTTCGCCATGTAAGGCAATGACTTTATTATTACCTAATTGCTCTACTACCTTTAATGCAGCTTCGTTTATTTCTTGTAAAGAAAAAATTACCTCCATGTTGCAAAGATATTTTGCCGAATTGGTAAAGTTGATATTTTTTTTAAAAGTAGCTTTGTAACAACAATTAATCTAATTACACTAATTTTTTTAATTCGTGTAATTCGTAAAAATTAGTGTAATAAAAAAGAAATGAGTAACAATATAGACTGGAGAGTAGAGGGTATGCATTGCACAAACTGTGCATTATCTGTAACCAATTACTTAAAAAAACAAGGCTTACAAAACGTTAAGGTAAACCCTTTAAGTGGCGATGTACATTTTACTACAGTGGAGCAAATTGATGAAAAAAAAATAAAACAAGGTATAAAAAGTTTAGGCTATTGCGTAAATGATACAAATGACACCAACAATACTAAACATGAGCAAAACAACCGTGGATTTTTAAAAACA
>CAILUU010000012.1 GCA_903837525.1 uncultured Bacteroidota bacterium
TATCATACAAGCAGAGCCTAAAGGTTTTATGCTGGATGCTTCTTTTCAAAAAGGTTTATCTGCACTTGCAAAATATAATTATACTTACGACTTACTCATATATGAAACTCAATTAGCAGAGGCAAATACACTCATAAAACAATTACCAGAATTACCCATTGTTATAGATCATATAGCCAAGCCCAATATAAAAAAAGGTGAATGCGAAAATTGGATTAAAGAAATAAAAGCAATGGCTCAATACCCTAATGTATATTGTAAAATAAGTGGAATGGCCACTGAGGCCCAATGGGATACTTGGACAATGGATACACTAAAACCTTATATTGATACTGTGGTAGAGGCTTTTGGTACTGAAAGAATTATGTTCGGAAGCGACTGGCCTGTATGCTTAGTGGCTAGTTCTTACGAAAAATGGTTAAAGGGTTTACAAAATTATTTCAATACTTTTAGTATTAGCGAACAAGAAGCTTTTTTTGCACATAATGCAATAAAATTTTATAAACTTTAAATTATGGACTTAGCATTAGAAGGTAAAATAATTATAGTGTCTGGTGGAGCAAGAGGCATTGGCGAGGGCATCACTAATTTATTAGCAGCTGAAAATGCCATTCCTATTATAATAGGAAGAAGTGAAGAAGATAATTTAGCGTTGGTGAAAGCTATTCAAATGCTAGGTTATCAAGCTGATCATGTGGTAGCAGAATTAACGGAACCTGCTGCATGTGAAAATGCCATAAAAAATATTGTTGCTAAGTTTGGCAAAATAGATGGTCTTGTAAATAATGCTGGAGAAAATGATAGCATAGGTTTAGAAAAAGGCAACTATGAATTATTTATACAAAGTTTACATAAAAACTTAGTGCACTATTATTTATTAGCACATCATGCACTACCCTATTTAAAAAAATCAAAAGGTAGTATAGTAAATATTAATTCAAAGACTGCAGAAACTGGTCAAGGAGGCACTTCTGCTTATGCTGCTGCCAATGGAGGACGTAATGCACTCACCAGAGAATGGGCTGTGGAATTATTACCCTTTGGTATTCGTGTAAATGCAGTGGTTGTAGCTGAATGCTTTACACCACTTTATGAAAAATGGTTACAAGCCCTGCCTAATCCAGAAGAAAAGCTAAAGTCCATCAAAGCAAAAATTCCTTTAGGCCAAAGATTTACCACTAAAGAAGAAATTGCTAATACCGTGGCTTTTTTATTATCTGAAAAATCAAGCCACACCACCGGACAACTCATTCATGTAGATGGCGGTTATGTACATTTAGATAGAGCCTTGTAATTAAAAATTAAATTGTAGTTTCGATTTTAATATAGCAGGAAATTTATGCAAAAAAAAGTTTTAGTGAGTGGTTGTTTTGATTTGCTACATAGCGGGCATATCGCTTTTTTAAAGAGTGCGGCTAATTATGGCGATTTATATGTTTGTATAGGATCCGATAAAACGGTCTATGATTTAAAAGGAAGATACCCTGTCATTACCCAAGATGAAAGAAAGTATATGATAGAATCACTTGCCTGCGTGAAAGAATGTAAAATCAATAAAGGCAGCGGGCTACTCGATTTTTTAAGCGAACTAGAAGAAATTCAACCCTCCGTTTTTGTAGTGAATGAAGATGGTAATACGCCTAGTAAAATTGAATTATGTAAAACAAAAAATATTGAGCTTATTGTACTTGATAGAGTGCCCAGTGAAGGACTTCCTGCAAGGTCTACCACTAGTTTAAGAACCAATTCAATTATCCCTTTTCGAATTGATTTAGCAGGAGGATGGTTAGACCAACCTTATGTCAATAAATTACATGCAGGCCCTGTGATTACTATATCTATTGAGCCCACCATTGAGTTTAATAACAGAAGTGGTATGGCAAGTAGTACAAGAAATAAAGCTATTGAATTATGGAAAGCGCAATTACCAGAAGGAGATCCATTACAATTAAGTAAGGTTTTATTTAGTTATGAAAACCCTCCTGGCACAAAAGATGTTGCAGGCTCTCAAGACTCTTTAGGTATTGTAATGCCCTGTTTAAATTATTATCATTACGCCCAAGAGAGTTATTGGCCATCTGAAATAAAATCTATTGATGATGAATCTATATTAAGCTGGTTGGAAAATCATCTATATTTAATTCCTTTAGATCCTAGAAATAGTAATTATGATGTACTCGCTAATACTAATATTACCGAAGATGGTGCAAAAAATTTAGCAGATGCAGCTATTCAATGTTGGAATGCGATACTAAATAAAGATTTACATGCTTTTGGAACTTCCTTTTTGAAATCGTTCCACGCACAAATTGCCATGTTCCCCAATATGCTGGATGAAAATATAAAACCTATTATAGATAAGTACGCTTCTAAAAGTATTGGCTATAAATTATCAGGTGCTGGCGGTGGTGGTTATTTAATATTGATTGCTGAAAAAGAGATTGAAAACGCCATTCAAATTAAGATTAGACGTAA
>CAILUU010000013.1 GCA_903837525.1 uncultured Bacteroidota bacterium
AGAGCATCTGACTGTTAATCAGAGGGTCCTTGGTTCGAGTCCAAGAGGAGGAGCAAACTTAACCCAGTATAGCATTAGCTTTACTGGGTTTTTTTATGGTTTTTACTTTGGGGTGAAAACTACTAAAAAGTGCTAAAAAAGCACTAAAAAAGACCAAATGTTTGCAAATATGCATGCAAATATGCATGCAAATTTATGTGAGTAAGATGCCATAATTTTAACTCACATGGCAACATTAAACCTAGTGCTAGACAAGCGTAGAGTAAAAAAGGATTGTACTTACCCTGTAGTCTTTAGACTGACTGCTAACAGAAAACAAGCATTTATACCCACTGGAATCAGTATAAATGAGCAAGATTATGATGAAAAAAATAGTCTTGTAATTAACTCTCCCAGACTAAATGAAGACATTTATAAACTGGACAGAATCTACAGAAAAAGATTTTATCAATACATTATAGAAAATAGTGGATGTGAGGATGTACTTGTTCTGAAGAACTACCTGCTTAATAAAACTTCAGATGAACTTACTGTGTACGAATTCTGGGAGGATACTATTAAGAAATTAAAAAATGTTGGAAGAAATGGTGGTTGTGCTATTTATCAGCAAAGTTTAAATACTATTTCCCAAGAAATTAATCTCAAAATTCCTTTTCTTAAACTAAGTTACCGGGATATTATAGACTTAGAAACCAAGTTATACCAAAGAGGAATGAGTATTAACGGTATAGGAGTATATATGAGAACATTTAGAGCTATCTGTAACCGGGCTATAAATTTAGATTTTGTAGGTTACGAGTGGTACCCATTTAGAAAATATAAAATACAGAAGTCTAAGACTACTCCTAGAGTTTTAAGTATGGAAGAAATTAAGAGTTACTTCCATCTTGATTTACAAGCAGAGGATCCGGAATATAAATATTGGAATTTAGGTAAATTAATTTTTATGCTCCGGGGAATTAACATTAGAGACTTATTGTTACTAAAAAAAGAGAATATAGTAAATGGTAGGTTAATATATAAGAGAGCAAAGACAGGTAAAATATACAGCATAGCACTTACAAAAGACATAGAAGCTTCATTAGGAGTATTTTGTTCTACTACAACCTTACTAGGTTTAATTAATCTAGAAAAAAGTAAGGGTGAACGTTGTATTAAATATCTTCAGCAACATGTGAAGGTAATTAATCACCATCTTAAAAACCTGAGCAGACTAATTCAGAGTAAAGAACCTATTACTACTTATGTTTTCAGGTATAGTTACGCGAATGTTGCAAAACAACTTGGGTATTCCAAAGATTTAATAGCAGAAGCACTAGGACATGAGTATGGTAATAGTGTTACAGGAATTTATTTAGAGCAGTTTGACAATGAAATAGTAGATAAGATGAACCAGGAGTTGATAAAATACATTATCTATTAATCAATCCTTCTATCACTTTTTTAAGATGGGTGTTTTCTTCTTTAAGTAGTAAGATCTGTTGTTCATAAAGGTTTTTCTCACCTTCAGATAGTTGGCTGTTATTAATTACCAAGCCATTACCAGTTTGGTTGTTCATTACATTAAATACAACACTTTCATTAAATGCAATTATTTCTTCAGGTTTTAACCCAAGCTCTTCAGAAATCTTTTCCAATTTTGAATAGGTAATCTCTGTTTCCCCTAATTCCATTCTACTGTATGCTCCTTGAGAAATACCAATTGAATTTGCCATATGTTCTTGAGTCAAGTTTTTTAACTCTCTCAGCTTTTTTATTTTATGTCCTATGTTGAGGTTATCCATTGCTATTCAATTTTGTGTTAAAGATAATTAATTTGTGTGATAGATGCATAAATCATTTGAAAAACACATATTGTATAACTCAATATGGGGTAAAAATGATAGATTGAATGGTAGTTTTGTCTAATATAAATTTAAAACATAACATTATGAAAAAAAATCTACTCAGCATCATTTTTGCCCTAATTTCTACTTTGGGATTTTTACAACACGGGCGCAATTTCGGCTACAGCGGTTTCCGCCGGTTACGCCGGCGGCATTATTGGCCAGGCCAACGCGGCAATTGTGGAGCTGGCAAGGGGCTACAACACCGGCACCGTGACGAGTGGCACAAGCAATGCCGCAGGCAATCTGGCGGGGCGGTATGAGAATTCATCATCAAGCGCTATGGTGGCAACCTCGACCTACGGGCTCAATGGCTTGGTCACTGGCAATCTGGCGATTGGCTTGAGTGGTTACGGGACTACGGTAAGCGGCCACACCCAGTTGGCCGATGCGGCGACCTTTCAGGCGCGAACGCTGGCAACCGACGGCTTCGCCACCAACAAATGGAGCGGCGGCAGCGGCACCATGCCGTATTTGCTGGGCTTTG
>CAILUU010000014.1 GCA_903837525.1 uncultured Bacteroidota bacterium
AACAACACCCCGTCTAGGTTCTTCTATGGCGGGTT
Organism: uncultured Bacteroidota bacterium; assembly: GCA_903837525.1. Taxonomy (GTDB): domain Bacteria; phylum Bacteroidota; class Bacteroidia; order Chitinophagales; family Chitinophagaceae; genus Ferruginibacter. Next base: position 36 of record CAILUU010000014.1, read on the forward strand.
TTTATTTTTTTAAACGACAACTTCATTTAAATAAACTAAAAAAATTATCAAAAAAATACTAAAATAATTAGTGTTTATAAAAAATATCTCTTATCTTTGTTTTCAAGAATACATTTACAAGGCAAAAATTAGATACATCACTTAAAAAAAACAAAACACATGAGCAACGCAGAAAAATTAAAGGCACTAAAGCTTACAATGGACAAAATTGATAAAGACTTTGGTAAAGGATCGGTAATGATGATGAATGAAAAAACCGATATGGCAATTGAGGTAATTTCAACAGGGTCAATTGGTTTAGATAGTGCTTTAGGAATTGGCGGTTTACCTAAAGGAAGAGTAATTGAAATTTACGGGCCAGAAAGTAGCGGTAAAACAACCTTGGCTATTCATGTAATAGCAGAGGCGCAAAAAAAAGGCGGAATGTGTGCCTTTATAGATGCAGAGCATGCATTTGATAGTGTATATGCACAACGCTTAGGTGTTGATATTGATAATTTACTTATCTCTCAACCAGATTATGGTGAGCAAGCTTTGGAAATTGCCGATAGGTTAATTTTATCTGGCGCATTAGATGTAGTGGTAATTGACTCTGTTGCTGCCTTAGTACCAAAAGGTGAGCTTGAAGGCGAAATGGGCGATAGTAAAATGGGTTTACAAGCAAGGTTAATGAGTCAGGCTTTACGCAAACTAACGGCAACTATTCATAAAACAAATACAGTTTGTATTTTCATTAATCAATTAAGAGAAAAAATTGGTGTAATGTTTGGTAACCCCGAAACAACAACCGGTGGTAACGCCTTAAAGTTTTATGCTAGTGTTCGTTTGGATATTAGAAGAATGACACAAATTAAAGACGGCGATGAAGCTGTAGGTAATCATGTAAAAGTTAAAGTCGTAAAAAATAAAGTAGCACCACCTTTCCGTCAAGTAGAGTTTGATATTATTTACGGCTTAGGAATTTCTAAAGCTGGTGAAATAATTGATATGGGGGTTGAATTAGGTATTGTGCAAAAAAGCGGTAGCTGGTTCAGTTATAATAACGATAAATTAGGACAAGGTAGAGAATCAGTTAAGCAATTAATGTTGGATAATCCTGAATTATCAAACGAAATTGAAGCTAAAATAAGAGAGAAGTTAAAGGAACTACAAGCAACTTAAAAGTAAGCACTAAAATAAATATTTACTGGGTTGGTAAATACACCGCTTTGATTTTTTCAAAGCGGTTTTTTATGTAGTGTAGAGAAATATTTTAGGTTCTATTTAGGAACAAAACACCAATACCTAAAAATATTTTACCTTTATAAAAATTTACTGTTGACCTCAAAACAAAAAGCACATATTGGCATACTATTAGCCAATTTATTTTTTGCCATAAATATTAGTGCTGTTAAACATCTTACTACAAATAATTTTATACAACCCTTTGCAATAAATCTTTTACGAGCAGGGGTAAGTGCATTTTTATTTTGGATCTTATTGTTTTTTTCACCCGATAAAAAATATCTAATAAAAAAACAACATTGGGGTAAATTTGTTTTGTGTGCGTTATGTGGTATTTCACTTAATCAAACGTTTTTTATAAAAGGATTATCGCTTACTCTGCCAACACATGCAGCATTGCTTTTATTAATTACTCCAATATTAATTTCGTTAGCTGCCGTTTATATCTTAAAAGAAAAATTATCTATATATAAAATACTTGGGTTAACCTTAGGTATAACTGGTGCAGTTATTTTAATTACTGCAAAAAACACAGGAGGCTATGCAAAAGATATTTTTCTGGGCGATGTACTCATCATTTTAAATGCAATTGTATATGCAGTATATTTTATTTTAGTAAAACCTTTAATGCAAGAATATAACCCTTTACATGTAATACGTTGGGTATTTACTATAGGTTTTTTTATGTTGTTACCCTTGGGGTTTAATCAAGTAACACAAGTTGATTTTGTTGCATTTTCATCATTAGAATGGATGTGTATTTTGTTGGTTGTGGTTGCCGGAACATTTTTTGCTTACTTTTTTAACATTTACGGACTTAAAACATTAGGTGCAGGTATTACCGGAGCCTATATCTATACACAACCCGTATTTGCAGCTATTATTGCAAATATCTTTTTGGGAGAAGTGTTAGATAGATATAAAATACTAGCAGCGATTTTAATTTTTACTGGTGTATTTTTAACTACAAAAAGCACTACAAAAAATGCCTGAATATATTTTAGCAAATAACCAACTGGAGTATGAGGCTGCACAACTTTTATTTAATGAATATGCCCAATGGCTAAATATAGATTTGTGTTTTCAAAACTTCGATAAAGAATTACAGCAGTTGAGTATAATGTATGCAGCAACTAATGGAGGCATAGTATTGTGTAAAAAAAATAATGATTTTATAGGGTGCTCCGCCATACGCAAAATTGATACAACTAGTTGTGAACTAAAAAGAATGTGGGTGCAATTACCTTATCAAAAACTAGGTATTGGCGAAACGCTTTTGAAAGAATGTATAGCGCTTGCAAAAAAATTAAACTACAAAGAAATGCGCTTAGATACCTTAAAACGTTTACAGCCAGCTATTAAATTATACAAAAAATATAATTTTATTGAAACTGAGGCCTATTATAAAAACCCTAACAACGATGTAGTGTATATGAAATTAGTGTTGTAAACTATATAGCTTTTGGGTAATCAAAAAATAAAAATTGTTTTTTAGCTGTTGCAAAATTTGTCCAACTTTTACAATCTATAGTAAGTGCAAAAATGCCACAAGTAGGCATATTGTCAATTTGTACATTTTTTATTAATTCATTTGCAAAGTAAGTAATGCCGGGGTTATGTGCAAAAAGGGCAACACTATTTAGCTCATTAGGTAGTTGTTTTAAAACAGAATAAAAATTTTCGGCTGGTGAATGGTAAAGCGATGTAATAAAAATAATTTCATCGGTTAAAACAGCATACTCTTTTACAAAAAATTCAGCGGTAGTTTTTGCCCGTAGAGCTGGGCTACTAATAAATGCATCTATTGTTGATACTTTATTTACTAATCGCTTTGCCATTTCAGGAGCATCTCTTAAACCTCTTTCGTTTAAGGGGCGATCAAAATCGTTACCCAAAAAACGTTGATTACTTTTTGCATGCCGAATGATGAATAGAGATTTCATTAGATAAAAGTAAAAATAAAAGGCCACAGATTACAGATATTAGCACAGATAAGCAGGTTTAAATTTTTACAAAGTTGTATAGGGCTTTATAAAGTTTAAAAAAGACTGGAGCTATTTTGTTTATTGAGGAGTAACTTAATACCCTCTCACATCCTTTCCTTCCATATAATTCATAAAGGCTTTGTTACACACCCTGTTACCCCCAGGGGTAGGGTAATTACCAGTAAAATACCAATCGCCTAGGTTGGTAGGGCAACTTTCATGCAATGTTTCAATGGTTTGATAAATAACCTCTACAGGAATAGTTAATCCTTCAGGAGTAATTAGCTGTGCTATTTTATCAGATATTTGTTGAAGTGTAAATGGTTTGTACATTTTTCGAACAACGTTTTGTGTATGTAACTGATTGTTACGTAACAACTCTTTACACTCTAAAAGCATTTCGTTTAAAATATGCGTTTGCTTAGTCTCTTTAAGTAATTCAATAGCAGCTTTAAACGCAATAAAATCGCCTAATTTACTCATATCTATTCCATAACAATCGGGGTAACGTATTTGAGGGGCCGATGAAACTACAATAATTTTTTTAGGCTGTAGCCTAGATAACATTCGTATAATACTTTCTTTAAGGGTGGTACCTCTTACAATACTATCGTCAATTACAACAAGGGCGTCTTCATTTTTTCTAACAGTACCGTAGGTAATATCGTAAACGTGTTGCACCATTTCGTTTCGGCTACTATCTTCCGTTATAAACGTTCGTAATTTTACATCTTTAATGGCAATTTTTTCAATGCGTATTTTGCGGTTAATCATTTCGGCTAACTTCTCCTCATCAAAATCTTTATTCCAACTTAAAATACGTTCTATTTTTATTTTTTTTAAGTAATCTTCAGCGCCTTTTATTAAACCATAAAAAGCAGTTTCGGCCGTATTGGGTATAAACGAAAAAATAGTATTTCTTAAATCGTAATCAATAGCTTTTAATACCGTTGCACTTAAATTATATCCCAATGCAATACGTTCTCTATAAATTTTTTCATCGCTACCACGGCTAAAATAAATACGCTCAAAACTACAGGCCTTTCTTTCTTTAGGTTCTAAAATTTGTTCAATGCTGTAACTGCCATCGGCTTTTATAATTAAAGCATTGCCGGGCATTAATTCTAACACTTCGTTTTCGCCAACGTTAAAGGTTGTACGAATAGCGGCACGTTCGCTAGCACCCACAATAACCTCATCATTTATGTAATAGTAAGAGGGGCGTATACCATGTGCATCTCTCATAATAAAGGCATCACCATTTCCTAGAATACCGCTAAAATTAAACCCACCATCAAAAAGTGGAACGGCTTTTTTTAGCACTTTTACAATATCTAATGCCCCCGGAAAAGCTTCATCTGCCTTAATAATAAAATGATGTAAAACCTCCATCATAGCAGCTAAATCGCTTTGTCGTTGAGACTCTTCTGGGTCAATATTTACTAAGCCAAAAAGCTCTTCGGTATTTACTAAATTAAAGTTACCAGCAAGGGCTAAATTTCTTAATGGAATGGTGTGACGCTTTATAAACGGATGACAAAAATCTGCATTATTTTTTCCTTGCGTACCATAGCGTAAGTGCCCAAGCAACAGTTCGCCCAAATAATTTAAATGCCCCTTCATTAAACCTGGGTGGTTTTTAATATCGGGTTGATATTTTTCAAGCTCTGTAATTTCTTTACCTACTTGTGCAAAAATATCGGCAATGGGTTGATTAGCACAACTACGTAAGCGATGCATAAATGGATAACCAGGCTCAGTATTTAACTTTACAGCAGCAATACCAGCACCATCTTGACCTCGGTTATGCTGTTTTTCCATTAGCAGGTATAGCTTATTTAAGCCATACAATACTGTACCATATTGTTGTTGATAGTAACTAAACGGTTTGCGTAGACGAATAAGGGCTAGCCCACATTCATGTTTTATTTCGTCGCTCATTTTTGTGGAGTGAGGTGCAAAGTTAGTGTATTGTAAAACAGCTACAAATAAAAATCCCAACTATAAAAGTTGGGATCAATGTATTTTTATATTTAATAGCCTACAACCCACTTAAACATAAGCCAATTTGAAATGGTTTTATTTCTGGCGCTACACCATCTTTAAATAAATTATTTATTTGATAACTAGCAAATAAAGAAAAATTGCCATAACCAACTCGTCCAGTAAGGGCTAGCCTTGTTGTATTTAAAAACTTTTTATTACTTTCCTTAACGGTAGATGAATTAATAGCACCGTCATTTTTATTTTGTAACGTTTTGCCCTTAGTATGTATATTAACGAGTGTACCCACTTTTACTCCTATAGCTGCTTTTATGCTTTTTTTATCATTATCTGGTTTAGCAGTAAACCTAAATTCTAACGGAACTTCTACGTAGGCTGTAGTTAGTTTATATTTTTTAAAACGGTCTAAACTATCCTGATTTACAAATGGTAATTTAGCAGCATTAGAAGAAACATTAATGCCTAATTTTTTAAAATACATACTGCTAGTACCTACACCTAAACCAAAACCAATACTTAGTTTAGGATTAGTTTTAAAGGGCTTATTCATCATTACATAAATATTACCACCACGACCAATGGTTTTCATTCTACTACTAATGCTATCTGGCGTACCGTTCCAAAAGTCGGCAGATAGTTGAACCATTAAATGATCTCCGGAACGGTTTATAAGCTGTTTGTTCGTTTTTTTCGCCTGCCCAAAAGCAACAGAAACACAAATAAGGGTAAATGCTGCAAGTACTATTTTCTTCATAATAAATTTTGTAAGGTGCAAAATAACGGCAAATAATTTAATGAAGCGTTAAAATTAATAAGAGTTTGATTATATTTGCGACCTCAATCTTCAAAATACTTGAAGAAAGGGCCTATAGCTCAGCTGGTTAGAGCACCTGACTCATAATCAGGGGGTCCCTGGTTCGAGCCCAGGTGGGCCCACTTGGAAATCAAGGACTTATGAGCTAAAATCTCATGGGTCCTTTTTTATTTAGAAGCAATTTAGAAGCATTTCTCTCTGACGAGGTAGCAAGCGGCCCACAATCCTTTATAAAATTTACAAGCTGTAGATATTCCTTTTACTGCGCATTAAATAGCTATAATTTCAAAAGGGGTAATCAAAATATTTTTTCTTTGATACTTTCTTTTATTGTTTTCGTTTTTTTTGTATTGCCGCTAACGTTTTGCAGCTACAAGAAGTTGGCGATTTCGGAGTCGAAAACTGTCTGCCACCACTGAACTTGATACGAAGCACAAAGCTTCAATTAACCACTGAACCGCCAATTTCTTAAACCCGCTGTTAGCGGTTCGTGCTTCTTTTCCAATCAAAATGTGGTGCTTCAACTTATTCATCGTCTCTTTGATGTTGTCCGGTTGCCCTTTGCAGAATTGTGTTTGCGGCAAAGTAAAGATGAGTTGGCAATACTTGTCTTGCCGCCACGAGAATGAGGGTCAATGTGGTCTATAGTAAAATCTTCCCAAGTCAATTTCACTCCACACTCTTTACATTTTCTTTCTTCGGTTGAGTTCCAAATTACTCGCCTTTGTTCTGGGCTGAACATTCTCTGCTTGTCCTTAACTTCAAAAAGATTTCTAAGAAGTCCGTCAAGAATGTTCAATCGCTTTCTTCGCTGTGTGATTTCATCTGTTGAAGAAAGAACTGTCAAAAGATACTCTCTATAACTGCCTTCTGATTCGTCTGTATTTTCTGCTCGCTTCTGTTTGATACGAACTTTGTCAATGCCGTTTGAAAAGTTCATGAGTAAATCAAATGCAAGTTTGTTTCTTTTTTTGTCAAGAAGAATTAGTCCTTCGTCCTCATAATTTGAAATTAAAACTACGAGACAATAAAAGTCAGAAAGTTGATGGAATCTTGTTTCATAAAGTTTGGGAAATAAAATGCGAACACGATTAATTGCCTTTATGCTTTTGACTTTAAGTTTACCAATTTGAGATGGTGTCAAGCCCTTGCTCATGATTTTATCTAATGCTGCTTTTTTATTTATCACATCGTTCTGTCCCACTGAAAGCATTATTTCACATATCAACTCTACATGTTTCATTCGTGAAATTTGTCCTGCACTTAAAACACCGAAGTCACTAAAATAATTTTCAAATTTTTGTGCAACACTTGCAGCCGTTTTCAGAAATGGGCTGTTATAATATTTAGCATGTTGTTTCTCTGCCGATGTAAGTGCTTTGCCTGTTGAATTTATTCTAACAAACAAATCAATTATATCAGAAAAATCTCCGTCAACTTCAATTGTATAAAGTTTGTATCCTGTAATAAGCGTCTGCTTACCTTTTTTCTTTAAGTAGTTCCAATCAATTTCAGAAACTTCATCGTTGTCGTTAAGCTGCGTTTTTAAACTAAAGCGATTGCCTCGCAATTCACCCATGAACATTAGCATGGTTTCCAAACGCTGTTTGCCGTCAATTACATCGTAAATTATTTTTCCGTGCTCTTCTCTCTTATATAGAAAAATTGCTGGTAACGGATAATTTCTTAAAACACTTTCAATAAGTTTTTTTCTATCCTTCAAAGTCCAAACAGAGTTTCTCTGAAAACCTGGATTAAGATTTAAGAGTTTATTGTTGTAAAGGAGAACCAAGTCGTGAATTGGTTTCGGGTAACAGTTGTGGTCTAATTCTGATTTCATTTCTTTTTCTGTCTGTTTATTTAAAAGTAAAAAGTTTCTGGTTTGCACTGTCGTCATAGCATGACCGCTAACTCATATATATCCCTGATTTTATCAGGTATATCTAACCATTTTAGAGAGATAACCCTGATAGGAGTCAGGTTTTATTAAACAAATGTATTTTATTTTTTCACATATCCAAGTCATCAAAAGGGCTTTTTATTTTTTGTAAACTTTTAGTGCTTACGTGGCGCCAGTAAATCACCAGCGAAACGGAACAAAACGTTTCACGTCTCAATAATCCCCCGCCTTGGTTCGTGACACACGAAACAAAAACTCGTCAATCTCTTTTGCCGTCGTTGGTAGTCGCCCACTCAGCACAGCCGAGGCTTGGTCTTCGACCAGCCGATATAGAAGCAACTAAATATTATCCACTATCATTTCTTTTGGTAGCTTTACCCCAATGGCAGATATACCCCGCCTTGGTTCGTGACACACGAAACAAAAACTCGTCAATCTCTTTTGCCGTCTTTGGCAGCCGCCCACTCAGCACAGCCGAGGCTTGGTCTTCGACCAGCCGATAAAGTAGCAACTAAATATTATCCACTATCATTTCTTTTGGTAGCTTTACCCCAATGGCAGATATAAATATTGTTTTTGATATACTTACAAAAATGAAGGCGGTGCATCCTACATCTACCTTTATAACTAGTTTGTATAATCAATATTGTATAAGGGGAGGCTTAAGTAAAAAACAACTAGAAGGCCTGTTAGATAAAGCCCAAAAAACACCTGAAATAGCCCAAGGAAAAATTGCTACACTAGAAGCTATTATTTTAAAAAAAATTACTAGAGATAGAACTAAGCCAACCCTAACTGCCGCAGTAATACAAAAAGATGAAGCACTTGGAAACATGTTAACTGAAATTTTGGTAAAATACCCTCAACACAAGCGAGTGCTTTTTTTGCAAAGCAAGTACATTAAAAACGAACCAATAACTATTACCGAAGTTGATGAAGTAAAAAAGTTTGCAAAATTGTTACTGAAATAATTACACCTCTATAAAACTTGTTGTTTTAATAATATCTTCTATCGCATTATACAATTTATCTAAATCGTTTTGTGTGTTAAACGCTTGTATGGAATAACGAAGAAAAACATTGTCACCATGTGGCATTACTGGCACTTCAATTTTATAAGCATTAAAAAAATGACGATGCAACTCTAACGGTTGTTTAGTTTTTATTGGTGTACTATACAACTGACAAATAAAATCATCTGTTATAGGTGCAGTTGGTGTAGCTTTTAGCAACTTGCAAAACCTTGGAGCATTTTGTTGCACCATTTCTTTACACGTTTTACTAACGGCACTCCAATTATTTTGTTGCATAAATTCTATTGCATTGGGTATGCACAAAAAGGCCGAAAAATCTCTGGTGCCCTGCATTTGATGATAATCTAAAAATTGTGATTGAGAGGGTGCTGTACTTTGATAACCCCAACTAACTATCAACGGATCAAACAAGTGTTGGTGCTCATTTTTTACATACAAAAACGAACTTCCTTTTGGTGTCATCATCCATTTGTGGCATGCACCTGTGTAAATATCGGCTTGTAGGGTTTGCAAGTTTAAAGGAAGTTGCCCCGGTGCATGGGCACCATCTACAAAAGTTAAAATACCTTTTTGTTTGGCAATAGCACAAATTTCTTCTACGGGCATACGTAAGCCTGTGCTACTGGTAAGGTGACTAATAAAAACTAGTTTTGTTCTGCTAGTTAAGCCTTTAAAAAATTCATTTATTAAATCTTCTTTTGATGGTATGGGTAATGTTATTGGCTGTCGAATATATTTTGCACCCACTTTTTTGCAATAATAATTCCAAGCTCTATCACAAGCACCATATTCTAAATTGGTGGTTAATATTTCATCATCTTTTTGCAGGTTAAAACTTTTTGCAATAATATTTACAGCGTAAGATGGGTTAGTAACATACACCACATCATCTGCAGGGCAATTTATATAAGCAGCTAAAGCCTCTCTGGACTGTTTTAAATACTGCAAACCGGTTACGGTAATAAATTGCACAGGCTCTTGCTCTAACTCTAGTTGGTATTGTTGGTAACGCTCAAAAATAGGTTTAGGGCAAGCGCCAAAGCTGCCAAAGTTTAAAAACGTAACATCATCTCTTAATAAAAATTGCGATTTAATGTTGCTCATATTTTAAGTTTTTTGTACTGCTGATGTCGCAAATATTGCTAATTTGTTTGCCACAGAAACAACGAATTTATTATTAGATAACAAAACTTTTCGATAAAGAGAAAAAATTTGCTAACTGCCAACTGCTCTCCACTAACTACCCATTCCTGATTCCTCTTTCTTTAATTCTCTATCAAAAATAAATGTACCTAATGGAACAAAGGCGGCAATACCAGCTTTTACCAACCATAAAAAAGACTTTTTTAAAACAGTAAAAACGGTTAAAGCAAAATAAATATAGGCTACAAATAAAGCGCCATGTAGCCAACCAACATATTTTACAGCCTGCGGAAAATTAAGAAAATATTTTAAGGGCATTGCAATTAAAAGTAAAACTAAAAAAGAAATTCCTTCGGCAATGCCAATCATTCTAAAGCGGTGTAGAGTTTTTTTATTCATACAATAAAATCTTTCAAAATGGAAAAGCTTAATAATTTATTACTTGTTCTACAATACGTTCTGGTACTTCCCTCCACTCGTATTGTTGGTTACGCAATTGGGGTTCAAAACCAGCTTCTTTAATAGCATGTTGTATGGTGGTGCTAGTAAAACGATGTGGAGCACCAGCAGCACTTACCACATTTTCTTCTATCATAATACTTCCAAAATCGTTTGCTCCAGCTTGTAAGCAAAGTTGCGCTACTTGCTTACCAACAGTTAACCAACTAGCTTGTATATTTTTTACATTGGGTAACATTATTCTGCTAAGGGCAATCATACGAATATACTCTTCACTTGTAGTTAAATTATGTACACCACGTATTCTGGTAAGTAAGGTATCAACATCTTGAAACGTCCATGGAATAAAGGCTAAAAAACCTTTTGCATCTATTGGCTTGCGGCTTTGTACTTCTCGTAGTTGTACCAAATGCTCAAAACGTTCCTGTAAGGTTTCTACATGGCCAAACATCATGGTAGCACTAGTTGTAATATTTAGTTTATGGGCTTCATGCATAATATCTAACCACTCTTGTGCACCACATTTTCCTTTACTTATTAAGCGCCTAACCCTATCTGTTAATATTTCTGCACCTGCACCTGGCAGGCTGTCCATACCGGCTTCTTTTAACGCCATCAACACTTCTCGGTGTGTGCTTTTTTCTAACTTGGTAATGTGTGCAATTTCTGGAGGGCCTAGGGTATGTAATTTTATGTTTGGATAAAGCGTTTTTAACTCCTTAAATAAATTTACATAAAAAGATAAACCTAGCGCTGGGTGGTGGCCACCTTGTAGCAATAATTGATCTCCCCCAAATTTTATGGTTTCTTCAATTTTTTGTTTGTAGGTTTCAATATCGGTAATATAGGCTTCGGCATGGCCGGGAATGCGATAAAAATTGCAAAACTTGCAATTGGCAATACACACATTTGTAGTATTTACGTTTCTATCTATTTGCCAAGTTACTTTACCATGTGGTACCTGCTTTTTACGTAACTCGTTAGCTACATACATTAACTCAGTTAAAGGTGCGTTTTCAAACAAAAATATCCCTTCATCTACCGATAAAAACTCAAAGTTTAATGCTTTTGATAATACGTGTGTTAACTCCATTTCTTTCATTTATGTAATTAACAACAAAAGTACATCCATTAGGTTGTATATTCGAATAACTACTACATGAAGATTAGTTGCTTTATACTATTTGCCTTTTTAAGAGGCTTTAATGTTGTTGGTTAAGAAATTTTTTCTCCACTACAAGTAAAGTAAGAAAACATCCTATCTCAAAAAAGGAACTATACTAACACCGGTTTTTACAGCATTGCCCATACAATGGGCATCGTTAAAAGGTAATGTACATCCTAACGCTTACCCTTACCTTTGCCTTATGATTAATTTTGAAAGTTTTACCTTATCTAATGGTTTAAAAGTAGTAGTACATGAAGATAAAAGCACCCCAATGGCTGTGCTTAATGTTATTTATAATGTGGGGGCAAAAGATGAAAACCCCAACAAAACAGGCTTTGCACATTTGTTTGAACATCTTATGTTTGGCGGTAGTATAAACATACCAGAGTACGATGAGCCTTTACAAAAAGCTGGTGGAGAAAATAATGCCTTTACCACTAACGATTTAACTAATTATTATTGCCAATTACCAGCCGAAAATATTGAAACAGCTTTTTGGTTAGAGAGTGATAGAATGTTATCACTAGCATTTGGAAAAAAAAGTTTAGAAGTACAACGTAAAGTTGTTTGCGAAGAATTTAAAGAGCATTATATAAACAAACCCTATGGCGATGTGTGGCATAAAATGAGGGAGTTGGCCTACACTACACACCCCTACAAATGGATGACGATTGGTGCATCGCTAAAGCATGTTGAAGACGCTACATTGGAAGACGTAAAAAACTTCTTTTTTAAACATTATACACCTTGCAATGCAATAGTAGTTGTGGCAGGTAATATAACGTTAGAGCAAGTAAAAGCCTTATCAGAAAAATGGTTTGGCCCAATACCTGCTGGCGAAAAATACGAACGTAATTTACCACAAGAGCCTAAGCAAACCGCCCCTCGTAAGCAAGAAATAAAAGCTAATGTACCGCTTGATGCGTTATATAAATGTTGGCATATTTACCCAAGGTTAGATGATAGATATTATGTGGCCGATTTAATTACCGAAATAATGAGTGGTGGCGGCTCATCAAGATTATACCAAAGTTTGGTAAAAGAAAAACAACTGTTTAGTAATATAGAATGCTACCACCTAGGAAGTACCGATGTTGGCTTACTTACCATTGAAGGTAAATTAGTAAAAGGAGTAAAAATGGAAGATGCAGAAGCTGCCATTAACGAAGAAATAATAAAACTACAACAAGGTATTAGCGATAAAGAATTAGCCAAAGTAAAGAACAAAACAGAAAGCATGATGGCATTTGAAGATATGAGTGTGATGAATAGAGCCACTAGTCTTGCTATGTACGAATTGCTTGGAGATGCTAATTTAATTAATACCGAATTAGAAAAATACAGAGCCGTTACAGCCGAGCAATTAATTGAAGAAAGTAAAATAATATTTGATGAAAATAATAGTAATACGCTGTATTACTATTCAAACAACTAAGTAGAATGGATAGAAGTATAACACCACTAATAAAGGATGCAATAGAATTTGAGTTGAAATTAAAACCCTATCAACAATTTACACTAGCTAATGGCGTAAATGTATTTGCAATAGATGCAGGTGCACAAGATGTGTTGCAGGTAGAGTTAGTTTTTAATGCGGGCAATAATTTTGAAAAAATTAAAGGCGTTGCTGGCACAACAAACGCCTTATTAAAAAATGGGACTAGCACTAAAACGGCCTTTCAATTAAATGAGCATTTTGAATATTACGGGGCCTATTGTAATAGGGGTTGTTACAACGAAACAGCCGTAGTTTCATTATCAGCCCTTGCAAAACATTTTGAAGTACTGCTGCCTGTGGTAAAAGAAATGATAACCGACTCTATCTTTAATGAAGATGAATTTACTATTTACAAACAAAACACAAAACAACGGTTATGTGTAAGCCTTACTAAAAGCGATTTTGTGGCTAGTCGCTTAATTGATGCTTATTTGTTTGGAGAAAACCATCCGTATGGAGCGTATATAAATGCAGAAGATCTAGATAAATTTACAACCGCCGATTTAAAAAATTATTTTAATGAGTTTTATGTTAACGGTAATTGTGTAATTTTTGTAAGTGGCAAATTGCCCGACAATATTTTTGAATTACTAAATGATAATTTTGGTAAGTTATCATTAACTGCAGCCAACTACCAAACACTAAGTATAGAAAGGGAGTTAGCAACAGAAAAAAAGTATCGTATACAAAACGATGTAAATGGGGTACAAGGCTCTATACGTATTGCAAGAGAATTTCCTAATAGACACCACCCCGATTTTATGAACATAATGGTGCTAAATACTTTATTTGGAGGGTATTTTGGCAGCAGATTAATGAGTAATATTAGAGAAGATAAAGGGTACACCTATGGTATACACAGTTATATACAAAACCATATAGGCTCAACCGCCTGGATGATTAGTACAGATGCTGGCAAAGAAGTATGCGAAGCAACTATTGAAGAAGTGTATAAAGAAATGCAATTGCTTAGAGAAGAGTTGGTAGATGAGGAAGAATTGATGTTGGTAAAAAATTATTTAATAGGCACTATCCTAGGTGATCTTGATGGGCCTTTTCAAATAATGGGGCGCTGGAAAAACCTATTGTTAAATAATTTAGATGAAAATTATTTTTATCAATCGGTAAATGCCATAAAAACAATAACAGCCGAAGAAATAAGAGAGCTCGCAAAAAAATACCTAAACCCAAGCGATTTTTACGAATTGGTTGTTGTGTAAACTTTTTGTACTTTGTTGCTTTACTACAAAAGCTAACATTGGGTTATAAACTAAGCGTATGAAAAATTGGTTGCTTAAAATAATAGTTTGCTCAGTAAATGTATTTTTACTAGCTTATATTTTACCTGGTATTGAGGTAAAAGATATTTGGAGTGCAATAATTGTTGCGGTGGTACTATCTGCATTAGATTTTTTTGTAAAACCACTATTAATACTATTTACTTTACCTGCAACTATTTTTACACTAGGCATTTTTTTATTTGTAATAAACGCTTGTGTTATTTTGTTAGATGATTATTTTGTACATGGTTTTAGCGTACAAAATTTTTGGTACGCCCTTTTATTTAGTGTGTTATTATCTTTTTTTAATGGCTTGGTAAATGGTAAAATAAAAACCACTGTACATAGTAATAAAGATAAAAACAACAGCCATTAAGCGCTACGGAGATTAACAGCTGCTGTAAAAACCAATATTTTTATTGCACAATCATTTTGTAGCGCTTGGCTTGTTCTTTTATAATTCGCTCTAACTCTGTTTCCATATTCATATAAAGCAATCTCAATTTGTGGCGTAACATAATTGCAGCATTTTGCTTTGCTCATGGTGCTTACCATATTCCATAATTGTGCTAAGATGCACCCTCTATTTTTATTACACAACGTTCAGTTATTAAAGAGATGCAAAACAAAAATTTCACCAGTTTTGGCATACAAAAAAATCATTAATCCAATAGTAATCTTAAAAATTTCTGTATTTACGTGGTAAATGTTGTTTGTGTTAATCCGTGTAATCTGTGGCAAATTTTCTGCATTGTATCAATTAACTTTGCAGTATGCAGTTCAACAAAAAAAATTTACCTAACCAACAATTAATAGATACCTACAAAAGTCTTTTATTACCCAGAATGATAGAGGAAAAAATGCTAGTATTATTACGTCAAGGGAAAATTAGTAAATGGTTTAGTGGCATTGGGCAAGAGGCTATTGCAGTAGGGGCAACATTGGCTTTACAGCAAGATGAATGGATAATGCCCCTACATAGAAATTTAGGCGTATTTACCACAAGAAAAATGCCCTTAAGTAAACTGTTTATGCAATGGCAAGGCAATAAAGAAGGCTATAGTAAAGGCAGAGAAAGAAGTTTTCATTTTGGTAGTGCAGCACATTTTGTTTGTGGAATGATAAGCCACCTTGGTCCACAATTAGCAATTGCCGATGGGGTAAGTTTGGCCTATAAATTAAAAGGCGAGCAAAAGGTATCGTTAGCCTTTACTGGAGATGGTGGTACAAGCGAAGGCGATTTTCATGAAGCATTAAATGTAGCGGCAGTGTGGGATTTGCCCGTAATTTTTTTAATAGAAAATAACGGCTACGGTTTAAGCACACCAACAAACGAACAATACCGATGCACCAATTTAGTTGATAAAGCCAAAGGCTATGGTATGGAGGGAATACAAATAGATGGTAATAATATTTTAGAAGTGTACGAT
Source organism: uncultured Bacteroidota bacterium (assembly GCA_903837525.1). Lineage (GTDB taxonomy): Bacteria > Bacteroidota > Bacteroidia > Chitinophagales > Chitinophagaceae > Ferruginibacter. Next base: position 15,975 of record CAILUU010000014.1, read on the forward strand.
ACTATAAAAGGGGTAAGGGACTATTGTATAAAAAACCAAAAGCCTTATTTAATAGAGTGTATGACGTTTAGAATGAGAGGCCATGAAGAAGCCAGCGGTGTAAAGTATGTACCGCCACATTTATTTGAAGAATGGGAAAAGAGAGACCCAGTAAAAAATTATGAGCAATATCTTATTCAACAAAATATAGTATCACAGGTACAAATAGATGAAATAAAAAAAGAAACCAAAGCGTATATTGAAAGTGAATTAGCGCTTGCATACCAAGCAAAGCCAATGGTGGTTGATACGAATGAAGAAGAGAAGGATTTGTACGCACCTAAATCAATAGTGAGTGGTGAATGGTCAGTAAAAAACCAAGAAGATGCAACTCACCAATCACCACTTACCAGTAGCCAGATGCGCTTTATTGATGGCATACAAGATGCTCTTCGCCTAAGCATGCAAAAGCACCATAACCTAATTATTATGGGGCAAGATATTGCTGAGTATGGAGGTGCATTTAAAATTACCGAAGGTTTTGTACAAGAGTTTGGCAAAGAAAGAATACGTAATACCCCCATTTGCGAAAGTGCCATAGTTGGTGCAGCATTGGGCCTAAGTTTAGAAGGGTATAAAGCAATAATGGAAATGCAATTTGCCGATTTTGCAACAGTTGGCTTTAATCAAATAATAAATAACTTGGCAAAAATACATTACCGCTGGGGACAAAATGCCGATGTGGTTATACGTATGCCTACAGGCGGTGGTGTAGGTGCAGGGCCATTTCACAGCCAAAGTAATGAGGCTTGGTTTACAAAAACGCCGGGCTTAAAAGTGGTTTACCCATCAACTGCGGCAGATGCAAAGGGCTTATTAATTGCAGCCATTAACGACCCAAATCCGGTTTTATATTTTGAACATAAAGCATTGTACCGAAGCATTAGCGGACAAGTACCCAACAACTATTACGAAATAGAAATTGGGAAAGCAAATATTGTGCAAGAGGGTGATGATGTTACCATTATTACGTATGGTGCTGGTGTACATTGGGCATTAGATTATACAAAAAATAATCCACAAACATCAATTTATATTTTAGATTTAAGAACGTTGCTACCTCTAGATTATGATGCTATTGAAGAAGCAGTAGCTGCTACCGGAAAAGTTTTACTACTACATGAAGACACTCTGATTGGTGGCCTTGGTGGCGAAATTGCTGCATGGATTGCCGAGTATTGTTTTAGTTATTTAGATGCTCCGGTAATGCGTTGTGCAAGTTTAGATACACCCATCCCGTTTAATGTAGAGTTAGAAAAAAACTTTATGGCCTATAGTAGATTGGGAGAGTGTGTAAGTAAATTGATGAAGTATTAATACAAAAAGCCGATGTATTTTACATCGACTTATTTTCAATAACTATTACCAATTAATTTAGCAGTAGCAGCTGGCAAATCGGTATTTCAAACATCTCTATACATTTTTAATTTACCGTTTTCTTCTTTCCAAATAAAATTTTTCTGCTATCGTTGCAATAGTTTAAAAAATTCTTTTCGTAATCAAAAATTTGAAATAGAAAGGTACATTCTTTTTAGTATTATTTTATTTCTGTAGCAGTTTTGGTTTTAGCATTTCTATTTTATAATGGTACCAAGCATTTATAATGTACTGGTTAAAACTTAGCTCATCACTTAATTGTACAAACTCGTAATCGGGTCTGTATTTTACCATAAAAGTATCTAAGGCTGCATTTTTTAAATTGGTAATACGGGCAACTGTTGTTTTGTTAAAACGATAATTTATATACCGTTCTTTTTCTTCTATTTCTAATCTATTTCTAAATGCTTTTAATTGTTTATTTCTTCTAAATCTAAATAAATTAATTAGGTCGTTAATATCTAGCCCAACACCACCTTGCACAATTGATGTCCCAATTTTTCCATTTCTATGGTCAAATACATCACTGTATTGCCGCCTGTTTTCTATACTGTCTTGCCTATACGAGTTCCCTTTTACAATAACTTCTTTAAGCGTAGTAAACTTGCTTTTTACTTTTACATGAATCCAAATATCAAAATTAGTTGGATTGGGTATTTGTTTTACAGAAAACTTTTGTGTGGGTTTGTTTCTAAAAGTAAATACAACACTATCGGCTTCGGTTACCTGTAAATGATATTTACCCATTGAGTCGGTAAAGGTAAATTTTCCTGCAGTGCTTTCTACACGTACACCCTCTACAGAATTTATTTTAGTACTATCGTATACAGTACCTGTTAAATTGAATTGTGCAAAGTTTTTGGTGGTGCAGCAACTTAAAAATACTAAAATAAATATGCGTAAATGTAACCCCAAGATTTAAGTTTTTAAAAATACAATAGTACTACAACAAAAGTAGTTAGCCATAAGCCAAAAGGGTATTTAACGTTGCTTTGGCAAAACACTAGCAATAGTGGGTGCATAATGTATATGCTCTAATAGTTGAATTTTTGTAGCCAATGTTTGTGCGGTATCTGTTAATGTTACAGGGCATGTTGCTTGAAAAATTATTTCGCCATCATCATACACTTCATCTACAAAATGAATAGTAATACCACTTTGTGTTTCTTTTGCCGTAATAACAGCCTCATGTACATTTTGTCCATACATACCTTTACCGCCATATTTAGGCAAAAGCGCAGGGTGAATATTTATTATTTTTTTTGGGTAGGCCTTTATTATCACTGGAGGTATTTTCCATAAAAAACCTGCCAATATAATAAAATCAATTTTATGCTGTTGTAATGTAGGCAAGTACCCATTGCCATTTAAAAACGACTCTTTTTCTATTAATAAAATTGGGATAGCGAGTAGTCTGGCTATTTGTAACACTCCTGCAGTTGGTTTATTACAAACGATTAAGCTAATTTTTGTATTTAACGAAGTTTTAAAATACTCAATAATTTTTTTAGCATTTGTTCCTCCACCACTTGCATAAATTGCAATGTTAACTGCATTTACATTTTTTTCCAAAGCCAATTTCCCATTGCTCATTTTTTTTTGCCTCGTTTTATTTTCAGTATTAATTTACCTACATACTTTTTAAAAAAGCTAAACTGCCCAAACGGAATACTTATTAAAAGCACACACAATGGCCAAAGTAGGGTAACTAATACAATATAAAGTACTACCCAAATAACACCTTTATCTACATCTAATAAACCAAGTAGTTTTCTACCGGCGTATCCACAAAGGCTTCCACCCAAAGCAAAGGTTAGTAAAATAAGAAACACTTGCAAGCCATTAACGCCCCAATGCTGCTGTAGTTTTTTAAGCATGCCGCAAAAGTGGTGCAAAAAATTGTTATTTTGTTGCACAAAGCAAAAAAAATTATTAAAAGTAAAATGGATTACATAAATATGACAAAGGCAAATGCAGTTTTGCTTAATCGGATGAAAAGCAGAAAAAATAACGAAAAAAAAATTAAAAATGTTGATATTATGTGGGCATCGTAACGTATTTTTGCACCCGATCAGGATATTTTCCCACTTTTTAGACCCGTTTATAACTGTATGAGTCGTTTTAGAAAAATCTTTAACAAATCTTTTGTTGGTCTTTTACTGCTTACATGTTTATCTCTCTCCCATAAATCGTTTGCCGCTGATGGTGAAGCCTTATTTAAATCAATGTGTGCTAACTGCCATAAACCAGATAAAGATTATACTGGTCCCGCCCTACAAGGTTGGAAAGATAGGCAACCAGATGGATGGATTTACAAATGGGTAGCTGCACCCGGGGCTTTAATTGACCCGTACGCCTCTGCATTAAAAACAAAATGGAAAGCAAGTGGTATAATGACGGCCTTTCCTCAGCTTAAAAAAGATGAAATAGATGCCATAATGAAGTATGTGGATGAATACAAGCCACCAGTAGTTGTAGAAGGTCCAAAAAATTCAAATGATAAAAATACAGATGGAAACTCCCTTCTTTTTGGAGTATTAACACTTGTATTTGCTTTGATAGCTTTTATATTATTACAAGTAAACAGCAACCTTAAAAAATTATCCGACGAAAAAATAGGCGTTTATAGAAGCGAGCCAGTACCTTTCTACAAAAATAAAACCTACTTAATGGCTGGTGTAATAGGTTTGTTTGCATTGGGCGGATATTTTGCTATTGATGGTGCTATTGGTTTAGGTCGTATGCAAAACTATCAACCAGTGCAACCTATATATTATAGCCATACTGTTCATGCAGGTACAAACCAAATTAGTTGTTTGTATTGCCATGGTACTGCACAAGACAGTAAGCATGCAGGTATACCTTCGGTAAATGTGTGTATGAATTGTCATAAATCTATTGCCAAGTACGAGGGTCCAGATAAATTAGAGAGAGAAGATGGTACAGCAGTAAATGGTACTGCCGAAATAGAAAAACTATACGAATACGCCGGTTGGGATCCTATTGCTAAGGAATACAAAGCAGATAAAAATAATGATGGAGTGCCAGATGGGGCAAAACCAATACAGTGGGTTAAAATACACAACTTGCCTGACCACGTTTACTTTAACCATAGCCAACATATAAAAGTAGGTAAGCAGCAATGTCAAACATGCCATGGCAACATTCAAGAAATGGGTGAAGTGTATCAGTTTAGTACCTTAAGTATGGGCTGGTGTATTAATTGCCATAGAGAAAGTAAAGTTGACTTTTTTAACAAGGCCGATAGCACTGGTAACAAGTTTTACAGCATTTACGAAAAGTTCCATAACGATATTAAAAATAAAAAATTAGATAGCGTAACAGTGGAAAAAATTGGTGGAACAGAGTGTCAAAAATGTCATTATTAAGCACCTAAGTCCCCTAAAGGGTACTTTGAGGAGAAGATATGTACATTTAAAATATTTATCATATAACAAATAAAGCCTCTTTAGGGGTTGGGGTAAATTATGAATAATAAAAAATACTGGCAAAGTTTTGGAGATTTAAATCAAACCGAAGGTTTTGAACAATCTACTAAAAATGAATTTAAGGAAGAGTTGTTGCCTTTAGCCGATTTAGATGATAAAGGATTGTTAGATGTTAAAGCACCACGTAGAGATTTTCTTAAATACCTTGGCTTTAGCACTGCAGCTGCAGCTGTTGCAGCTAGTTGTGATATGCCTGTACGTAAATCTGTACCTTACTTACAACGACCAGATAATATAATACCAGGTGTTGCTAACTACTATGCATCTACCTACATAAATGGCGGAGATGTTATACCAGTAATAGTTAAACAAAGAGATGGTAGACCTATTAAGATAGAAGGAAACGATTTAAGCAAATTAACGAATGGTGGTACAAGCGCACAAGCACAAGCATCGGTATTAGACTTATATGATACTACACGTTTACGATTTCCAATGCAAAAAGCTGGTGCAGATTTTAAAGAAGTAACCAGTTTTGATAACTTTGATAAATTAGTTGGCACTGCAATTAGTGGCAAGCCAGTTGCTTTACTTACTTCTACCATCAACTCACCATCTACTCAACAAGTAATAAACGAATTTTTAGCAAAATACCCTGATAGCCGCCATGTACAATACGATGCGGTTAGTTATAGTGGAATGATTTTAGCAAATGAAGCTTGTTATGGCAAAAAAGTAATTCCTAGTTATCATTTTGATAATGCTAAAGTAATTATAAGTCTTGCAGCCGATTTTTTAGGTACTTGGTTAAGCCCAGTAGAATTTAGCAGTCAATACGCAAAAAACAGAAAAGTAGTAGGTAATAAACCAGCGTTAAGCAAGCATATACAATTCGAAAGTATGATGAGCTTAACAGGCAGTAATGCAGATGATCGCTATATGCACAAGCCATCCGAAACAGGTGCTGTTGCCTTAGCTTTATTAGCAGCAGTTGGCGGTAGTGTAATTGCTCCAAGTTTAGATGCAAAACTAACAGCAGCAATTAAAAGTACAGCTGAGGTCTTAAAAGCTAATGCAGGCGAAGGTTTAGTGGTTTGTGGTAGTAACGACGTAAATGTACAAGTAATAGTAAATGCAATAAATGAAGCTATTGGTGCAAATGGCAAGACAATTAATTGGGCTACTACATCAAACTACCGTAAAGGGGTAGATGCTGATATGAATAGCTTAGTAAGCGATATGAATAGCGGTGCTATTGGTGCTGTAATAATTTATGGCGTTAACCCAGCATATAGCTACAGCGATAGCAAAAAATTTGCCGATGGCTTAAACAAAGTTATTGGGGTAAGTTGTAATGGTACAATGGATGAAACAACAGAATTATGTAAATACATAATTCCATCTAACCATTGGTTAGAAAGCTGGGGCGATGCAGAACCTAAAACAGGTTATGTATCTATGCTACAACCAACGATTAACCCATTGTTTAAAACAAGAGCCTTTGAAACGACCTTATTAAAATGGGGAGCAAATGCAATAACAGACTACGAAACATATTTTAAAAACTTTTGGACTACCAAATTAGGTAGTTCCGATGCATTTAACAAAGCCCTACAAGACGGAGTTGTAGAGGCTGCAACAACAACAGTTAGTGGCAGTGCATTTAACAATAGCAAAATTGCTGAAGCTGCTACAAAAATTGCTGCTATAAAAGGAGGTTCAACTGAAGTAGTTTTATATCAAAAAATAAGTATGGGTAATGGTAGCCAGGCAAACAATCCTTGGTTACAAGAATTACCAGATCCCATTAGTAAAGTAACGTGGGATAACTATGCAATGATGGGTACAGAGATGTATAAAACAATGTATGGTAAAGATGTATTAAAAGATAAAGGAGCAAGCGATGCTTACGAAGTGCATCCAGAAAAGCCTGTAGTTAAAATTACAGCAAATGGCAAAAGCTTAGAATTACCGGTGTTATTAATTCCGGGTATTCAAAAAAATACTATTGCAGTTGCCTTAGGCTATGGTCGCCAAAGCGCAAATGCAGCTAATACCGCAGAGCATATTGGAAGAGCAGCAAATGGTGCAGGTAAAAACGCTTACCCTTTAGCAGGTTTTGATGGTATAACGATACAGTATAATGGTGATGTTAAAATAGAAACAACAAGTACCTTATATGCATTAGCACAAACACAGGTGCATGGATATACCGAAAGTCGCCCAGTTATTTACGAAACAAATTTAAAAAGTTATATAGCCAACCCTGGCCATATGCTACATGAAGTAGCACAAGAAAGATTAATAACTACTGCAAATGGTAGCGAAGATTTTGTGAAAGATGCAACCATGTACCCCGATTTTGAAAAGCCAGGCATTAAGTGGGGAATGGCAATTGACTTAAATACTTGTACAGGTTGTAGTGCTTGTGTTGTGGCTTGTAGTGCAGAAAATAATGTAAGTGTAGTAGGTAAAATACAAGTACAAAGGGCACACGAAATGCATTGGTTACGTATTGATAGATACTTTACTGGAGATTTAGAAAATCCAGATGTAGTTTTTCAACCCATGCTTTGCCAACATTGCGATAATGCCCCTTGCGAAAATGTTTGCCCAGTTGTAGCTACTAACCATAGTAGTGAGGGTTTAAACCAAATGACATATAACCGTTGTATTGGTACAAGATATTGTGCAAATAACTGCCCGTATAAAGTTCGTCGTTTTAACTGGTTAGATTATACTGGAGCAGATAGTTTTAAAGATAACCAAAAGCCATTGCTAGGGAAAGATATGGATGAAGTGGTTATGCAAATGAACGAAGATTTAACTAGAATGGTGCTAAACCCAGATGTTACGGTACGTAGCCGTGGTGTTATAGAAAAATGCAGCTTTTGTGTACAGCGTTTACAAGAAAGTAAGTTAGATGCTAAAAAGCAACAAGACCCAACACTCGTTCGTAACGTAAAAACAGCTTGTATGCAAGCTTGTCCTACAAGTGCAATTAGTTTTGGTAATATTAATGATAAAGAAAGTGATGTAGCAAAAGCAAGAGGCGATAAGCATAGAAATTTTTATGTGTTAGAACAATTACACGTTTTACCAAATGTTAGTTACTTAGCAAAAGTTAGAAATACAGAAAGGCCTATAGGAGTAGAAGAAGAGGGGCATGAAGAGAAAAAGAGCGAAGTGAAAAAAGAAGAAAAAGCACACGTATAAAGAGTTTAAATTTTTTTGGATATCAAACCAAGTAAAAAATAAAAAGTAAAAATTAAAAACAGAACCCGTTTCACTTTTTTGATTTTTGACTTTTAACTTAAAATAATATGTCATTACTAAAATACGAATCGCAACAAAGGGAACCGTTAATAAATGGTAACAAAGATTATCATCAAGTAACGGAAGATATTGTACGCCCAATAGAAATGAAACCGAGCCGTCTTTGGTACATTGGTTTTGGTATTAGTGTAGCATTATTGCTATTTGGTGTGTACAGTATTTACAGAGAGGTTACCTACGGTATTGGACAATGGAATTTAAATAAAACCATTGGATGGGGTTGGGATATTACCAACTTTGTATGGTGGGTAGGTATTGGTCATGCTGGTACGTTAATTTCTGCAATTTTGTTGCTTTTCCGTCAAGGATGGAGAACAGGGGTAAACAGAGCAGCCGAAGCGATGACTATTTTTGCGGTAATGTGCGCAGGTCAGTTTCCTATTTGGCATATGGGTAGAGTTTGGATGGCGTTCTTTGTACTGCCTTATCCAAATACAAGAGGTCCACTTTGGGTAAACTTTAACTCGCCATTACTTTGGGATGTATTTGCCATATCAACTTACTTTACCGTTTCTTTATTATTTTGGTATAGTGGTTTATTACCTGATTTTGCTACCGTAAGAGATAGAGCAAAAACTAAGTTTAGAAAAATGATGTACGGCGTAGCAGCCTTTGGTTGGAGTGGTAGCACAAAGCACTGGCAGCGTCATGAAAGTTTATCATTAGTACTAGCAGGTTTAAGTACGCCCTTGGTACTTTCTGTACATACTATTGTATCGTTCGACTTTGCAACATCAGTAGTACCAGGTTGGCATACCACCATTTTTCCTCCATACTTTGTGGCAGGGGCCATTTTCTCTGGCTTTGCTATGGTGCAAACCTTAATGATTGTGGTTCGTAAAGTGTTAAACTTACAAGATTATATTACGCTAGGGCATATAGAGGCAATGAATAAAGTAATTGTACTTACCGGTAGCATTGTTGCTTGTGCTTATCTCACCGAATTATTTATTGCATGGTATGGACAAAATACCTATGAAATGTGGGCCTTTTTTGAAAACAGAGGAAACCTATTTAGCCCTTATGGATGGAGTTATTATTTAATGATGTTTTGTAACGTAGTATCGCCACAATTATTTTGGAGCAGAAAGTTAAGAAGAAATATTACCGTTACTTTCTTTATGAGTATAATTGTAAACATTGGTATGTGGTTTGAGCGTTTTGTAATTATTGTAACCTCTGTTTATAGAGACTTTTTACCAAGTAGTTGGAGTACTTACTATAGCCCTTCCATTTGGGAAATAGGCTTCTACCTAGGTACCTTTGGCTTATTCTTTACTTGCTTCTTTTTATTTGGTAAATACTTCCCTACTATTGCTATTGCCGAAATTAAAGCGGTATTAAAAACTAGTGGCGAAAACTATAAAGCAAAAATGACTGATATTGAAAAAGCAGATTCAGAGAAGTTTTATATTGAAGAAGTAGAACATGCACACTAATTGGAATTAATAATTGATAATTAATAATTAATAATTAAAAATGGCTGGAGGACAAAAAAAATTCGTTGTAGGATGCTTTGATGATGAAGCAGTGCTATTTCCTGCTGTGAAAAAAGTACGGAAAGCTGGATATAAAATCCATGATGTTTACACACCTTTTCCAGTACATGGATTAGATCATGCAATGGGGTTAAGAGAAACTAGTATACACACTGCTGGTTTTATTTATGCCATTACAGGTACTACTACTGCAGTAGCATTTATTAGTTGGATTTTTACTAAAGATTGGCCGCTAAACATCGGAGGTAAGCCACACTTTGCATTACCTGCTTGGATTCCTATTACATTTGAGTTAACTGTTTTATTCGCAGCTGTAGGTATGGTGCTTACATTTTGCTACTTATGTAACTTAGCCCCATTTGTAAAAAAACATGTATTCCATCCAAGAGCAACTGATGATTTATTTGTAATGGCAATTGAGTGTACCGATAAAACAAACGAAGCAGAAGTACAATCCTTTTTAAGCAATGCAGGAGCAATAGAAATAAATATACAGGTTGCAGAAACGGGTTGGTGGATAGGACGATACGATAGAGAACAAAAATTATATAAAGAAGAAGTAGGATATTAATAGAAAATTGAAAATTGAAAATGAATAAAATTATCAATATAGGTTTAACTCTTTTAGCCGTTATTACTGTTAGTAGCTGTAGTAATAAACAAAAGCCAGGCAAAATATATATGCCCGATATGACGTACAGCAGAGCTTACGAAACATATAGTCTTTTAGACACTACCAATTTTTCTATTAATAGAGAAGATGCTGAAAATAGACGCAATGCTTTTTTTAATGCATCGCCAGTAAAGGGTACTGTAAAGCGTGGAGAGCTTTTTTTAATAGAAGACACCAACGATTCTATAGGTTATGCAAACAGTAGTAAACACGTAAATCCAGTTACTACATTTACAAAAGATGAATTAGCAGAGGCAGGACGATTGTATAATATTAACTGTGGTGTTTGCCATGGAGAAAAAGGTGGAGGTAATGGCCCAATAGCTGGAAAAATAGGAGCAGTAGCAAACCTTAATTTACCATTATATGTAAGTATGACAGATGGAACCATGTTTCATTCTTTAACCTATGGTAAAAATAATATGGGTAGTTATGCATCTCAACTAGATAGAAAACAACGTTGGATGGTTATAAACTATGTAAGAACATTACAACCAAAAGCAAGTCCTGCTAAGGCAGACAGCGCTTCGGTTGCAAAAACAAAATAAGTAATTCAATAAAAATAATTTTAAATGGCTTCTACATTCGAATTACCAGGCAGTTATAAAAAATGGACACTGGGTTTAATTATTGCAGGTGCGTTAGCAATTGTTTGGGGGTTAATTATGTACCACCCATTTTCCCCAGTAACGCATGGGGCTGGTCATGATGCTCATGCAAGTGTAAACGCTACTCGCTTTTGGGCAGTGTTGTTACAAAATAGTGTGTTTTGGTTGTTAGTTGTAAATGCTAGTATGTTCTTTTTATGTATTACCACTATGGCTATGGGTGGTTGGCAAGTTGCTTTACGTAGAGTGCCCGAAGCTATTAGTAGCGTAGTGCCAATTTTAGGTGTAATTGCGTTTGTAGTATTGTTGGCTATTATAATGGGGCATCGTACAGATATTTATCATTGGTTAGATAAAGATGCGGTTGCAGCAGATAAAATATTAAATGGTAAAAAAAGTTTTTTAAACCCTGCATTCTTTTTAATTGTTTCTGGAGTATCCATTTTCTTGTGGTGGTTTTTAGGACGAAAAATGCGTAGCATGAGTTTGGAAAGCGATAAGACAGGTCCAATGGATTACGAAACAGCAAAAGCTTGGATTTGGAAAAATACGGTTTGGGCATCTTTATTTTCAGTAACATTTGGTTTAACTGTAGCCTCTACAATTCCTTGGCTATGGTTAATGAGTATAGATGCTCATTGGTATAGTACAATGTATAGCTGGTATACCTTTGCGAGTACCTTTGTTAGTGGAATGAGCTTAATAGCCATTTTTGTAATTTGGTTAAAAAATAGGGGTCAGTTAGAATATGTAACCGAAGAACATTTACATGATATTGGTAAGTTTATGTTTGCCTTCTCAATATTTTGGACATACTTATGGTTTAGCCAGTACATGCTTATTTGGTACAGTAACCAACCAGAAGAAACAAAGTATTTTGTAGAAAGAATTGGTACAGCAGAAAAAAGCGGGCCTTATTATGGTATCTTCTTTTTAAACCTAGTGTTGAATTTTTTATGCCCATTATTAATATTAATGAAACGAGGTGTAAAACGTAATTGGACAATGGTTACCTTGATGGGAATTTTAATAATCTTTGGACATTGGATAGATTTATATCAAATGATAATGCCTGGCACTTTACATGAACATGCACAAATGAATTTATTTGAATTTGGTGTGCCTTGTATATTCATTGGAATTATTATGTGGGGAGTTGGTAGATACTTAACGGCAAATTCGTTAGTACCTAAAAATCATCCATTCTTAAAAGAGAGTATGATACATCACACTTAACCCTTCCGCTTCTTAAGGGGAATTGGGTAAGTTAATGATTGATTGAATAAAGTATTGTAAAAAAATATTGAAAAGCTCTCCACCTTACTAGGGTACAAAAGCCCTTTAAGGCTTTGGGGTATCGTTAATAAATTTTATATGAAAGAGTTTTTATTAGTATTGTTAGTTTTATTAGTGTTTGTTGTTATTTTTCAAATAGCAAAAGCCAGTGAATACGTAAGCGTTTTAAAAGGAGAAGATAAAACCCGTAAACAAAACAATAAAATAAACGCATTTATGCTTTTAGGTTTTATGGTATTTGGATTACTAGGGGCTTGGTATTGTAATGAATTGTATTATGGAAAAACATTATTTGTGCAAGGCTCTGCCTCTGTTGAAGGCGAAGAGTTGGATAGAATGTTTATGATGACAACCGCAGTAACAGGGTTGGTATTTGTAATTACTCAAATTTTATTGTTTTGGTTTGCATTTAAGTATCAAGAAAAAGATGGTAAAAAAGCCTTTTATTTCCCTCATAATAATAAATTAGAATTGTTATGGACAGGCGTACCTGCAATTGTATTGTGTGTTTTAGTGGTTTTTGGTTTAAAAGCTTGGTTAAAAATAACAGGAGATGCTCCAAAAAATTCTATAGTTGTTGAGGTTACTGGTCATCAATTTGGTTGGGAGTTTAGATACCCAGGTGCAGATAAAGTATTAGGTGCAAAAAATTATAAATTAACTACAGGTATTAACACCCTTGGGGTAGATTTTAATGATAAATCAAGCTTAGACGATATACATGTAGCAGGTACATTACATATACCTGTAGGGGTTCCTTGTAAAATGGTTATAAATGCACAAGATGTAATACATGATGTAGGATTAGTTCATTTTCGTTTAAAAATGGACGCTGTACCAGGCATACCTACAACACAATGGTTTACACCAAAGTGGACTACAGAGGAAATGAAAAAACGTACTGGCAATCCAAATTTTGTGTACGAAATTAGTTGCGATCAAATGTGTGGTGCAGGACATTTTAGTATGAGAGGCGTAATTATTGTTGAAACTATGGAGGAATATAATAAATGGTTAAGTACTCAAAAGCCTGAACTGTGGACGGTAGATCCTTCAAGAGCGCCAAAAGAAATAAAAACAGATAGTATTCCAACAAAGATTACAGCACAGTTGTTAAAGAAGTAAAGATTTTTAGAAAATTAAAGTAAAAGATTCCTCCTTTAAAAATTAAAATAGTTTAAAGGAGAGAGTAACAAAAAATAAAATATGAGTAGCGTAGCCACCTTACAAGAAGTTGATGTTCATGCAGGACATGATGCACACCACGAACACCACCACCACGAAACATTTATAAGTAAATATGTTTTTAGTCAAGATCATAAAATGATTGCCAAGCAATTTTTAATTACTGGTATGATATGGGCTATTATAGGTGGATTATTTTCGGTAATCTTCCGTTTGCAATTGGGTTACCCTGAGCAAAGCTTTCCTTTTTTAGAAGATTTTTTAGGGCATTGGGCAAAGGGCGGTAAACTACAACCAGAGTTTTATTATGCATTAGTAACCATGCATGGTACTATTTTAGTATTCTTTGTTTTAACTGCAGGATTGAGCGGTACGTTTGCCAACTTTTTAATTCCATTACAAATAGGTGCAAGAGATATGGCTTCGCCTTTATTAAATATGCTTAGCTATTGGTTTTTCTTTTTAGCTAGTGTAATAATGTTTAGCTCATTATTTGTACAAACTGGCCCAGCAAGTGGCGGGTGGACAATTTACCCACCACTAAGTGCCTTAGGTGATGCAAGTAGCGGCAGTAAAATTGGAATGGATTTGTGGCTTGTAAGTATGGCAATGTTTATTGTATCCTCTTTATTAGGTGGTTTAAACTACATTACCACTATACTTAACATGCGTACTAAGGGTATGAGTATGACAAGAATGCCATTAACTATTTGGGCTTTGTTCTTTACTGCAGTGTTAGGTGTTTTAAGTTTCCCGGTATTATTAAGTGGCGCTATATTATTATTACTTGATAGGAATTTAGGTACCAGCTTTTTCTTAAGTGATATTTATGTTGCAGGAAAAGTTTTACCAAATGAAGGCGGTAGTGCCATTTTATTTCAACATTTATTTTGGTTTTTAGGTCACCCAGAAGTGTATATTATTTTATTGCCAGCAATGGGAATGAGCTCAGAAATATTATCTGTTAATAGCCGTAAACCAATATTTGGTTACATGGCAATGGTTGCGTCTTTATTTGCAATAGCAATTTTAGCCTTTTTAGTATGGGCGCATCATATGTTTGTTACAGGGCTTAATCCTTTCTTGGGTGCATTCTTTGTATTACTTACTTTATTAATTGCTGTACCAAGCGCCATAAAAGTATTTAACTGGCTCACAACATTATGGCGTGGAAATATTCGCTTTACACCAGCCATGCTATTTGCTATTGGTTTTGTAAGTTTATTTATTAGTGGAGGTTTAACAGGTATTTTCTTAGGAAACTCAGCGTTAGATTTACATTTACATGATACCTATTTTGTAGTTGCTCACTTTCATATTGTAATGGGTGTAGCATCGTTTTTTGGAATGTTTGCAGGAGTGTACCATTGGTTTCCTAAAATGTTTGGAAGGTTTTTAAATAACACTATGGGTTATATCCATTTTTGGGTAACTATTATTGGTGCGTATTTAATTTTTTGGCCAATGCATTACGAAGGTTTAGCAGGTATGCCTCGTCGTTATTACGATTTTAGTAACTGGGAGTCGTTTAAAATGTTTGGTGGTTTAAATGAGTTTATAAGTTTTATATCGCTATTGGTATTTGCTGTACAATTATTATTTGTGTTCAACTTTTTCTATAGTGTTTTTAAAGGAAGAAAAGTAACTACACAAAACCCTTGGGGTAGTAATACATTGGAGTGGACAACCCCAATTAATCCAGGGCATGGCAACTGGCCTGGCGAAATACCAGAAGTATATAGAGGTGCATATGATTATGCAAAAGACGGTAAAGAATTTACACCACAAAATGTACCAGTGGGAGAAGATGAAACGAGTGGGCATTAATACATGCAGAATAGTTTAATAGATGATGGATATTTTTTTAGATAACATATCTCTACTTTATCCATAACTATTAATCAATATAATGGAACAACAAGAAGATACCAACATAAAAAACTCAGCATCGTTTGGGTTGGCAAGTAAAGTGAAAGATTATTTTCAATTAATAAAATTCACATTAAGTTTTATGGTGGTATTTAGTACAGTAGTTAGCTACTTGTTGGCACCTAATATTCGATTTGATTTACTACAAGTTCTTTTACTTTTTATTGGCGGAATGCTAATAACCGGAAGTGCAAATACCATTAATCAAATTTTGGAGAAAGATACCGATGCATTAATGAAACGAACGGCTACTAGGCCATTACCTAGCGGCAGAATGACTGTAACAGAAGCAAGTATTTTTGCAGTTATTGCTGGAGGTTTAGGCGGTTTTATTATGTGGTGGTTTTTTAACTTTAGTAGTGCCATGGTGGGTTTGTTTAGTTTATTTTTATATGGCTTTGTATATACACCATTAAAAAAGGTAAACTCGGTTTCGGTTTTAGTAGGTGCAATACCAGGCGCATTACCTTGCTTAATTGGGTGGGTAGCGGCTACAGATAGCTTTAGTGCTGGAGGGTGGATATTGTTTGCAATTCAATTTTTATGGCAGTTTCCACACTTTTGGGCAATAGCATGGGTGGCACATAAAGATTATTCTGCTGCAGGGTTTAAGCTTTTACCAAGCGATAAAGGACCAACAAAATTTACCGCTTTGCAAACAATAATTTACAGCGCTTTAATGCTACCTGTTGGATTATTGCCACACTTTTTTGGCATGACAGGAAGTGTAAGTATGTGGATTTTGATTGCTTGTAATTTGGCAATGGTTTATGTAAGTGTGTTGTTATTTATAAACATGGATATTAAAAGCGCAAGACGGGTAATGTTTAGTTCTTATTTTTACTTGTTGGTCGTTTTTTTGAGTATGTATGCGAATAAAAAGCCTTCGGAAGATGTAAGAGTACAAGTGAATGACACAACGATGTTTAATAGTAGCACAAAAAATAAGTATATAAAAATAATTTATTGATTTTTAGTAAGCAGAGAAATGAATACAGTGGTAATGAAACAAAAAGATAAAATACATCCACACAAATTTACATTGTGGGTTGCATTGGGGAGTATTGTAATGATGTTTGCAGGATTAACAAGTGCTTACATTGTAAAACGTAACCAAGCTAATTGGTTAACATTTGATATACCTAATTTATTTTGGTACAGTACAATAGCTATAGTCTTGAGTAGTATACTACTTTACTTGGCTGGTAATGCATTTAAAAATAGAGAAATGGCAAAGTACCGCCTATTGGTAACAGCCACAACCGTTTTGGGCGTTCTTTTTTTGGCTTTTCAAGTATTGGGCTTTAAGCAATTATGGAATATGGGTAATACCTTACAATCAACTGTGTCGTACTCGTTTTTGTATGTAATCGTAGGTTTGCATGCTGCTCACGTAATTGGTGGTGTAATTGCATTAATTGTTTTATTTTCTAAAGCATTCAACACCAAAATAAAAAGCTATAGTAATATAAGTGTAGATTTGGTAAGTACATATTGGCATTTTGTAGGAGCCCTTTGGATTTATTTATTGATTTTTTTATTAATGATAAAATAAGTATGAAGTACTATGTACGGAGTACCATGTATTAAAACATAATTATGTCAGCAACAACAATAACATCGAATACAAAATGGTGGAATGGCGGTAGAAGTCCATTTGATATTAGTTACGGAAAAGTAATGATGTGGTACTTTTTAATGAGTGATGCCTTTACATTTGGTGCATTTATTATTAGCTACGCTACATTGCGTTTTAGTATGAATAGTTGGGTAGATGCTAATCAGGTGTTTAACGCTTTTCCGGGGTTACACGGAGCAGATTTGCCTTTAGCTTTTGTGAGTTTGATGACGTTTATATTAATTTTTAGCTCGGTAACAATGGTGTTGGCAGTTCATGAAGGCCACAATATGAATAAAAAGGGCGTTGAAAAGTACATGCTTTGGACAATTTTAGGCGGTGCCGCTTTCTTAGGTTGTCAAGCTTGGGAGTGGACGCATTTGTTAACTGGCGAACATTTTATTTTATCTAAAGAAGGCGTCTTAACTGCACTAAATACAACACCTAGCCATAACCCTTGGGGTATTGATCATGTAGATAAGGCTGCAGTAATAGGCGCTTTACCAAAAGCTAGTCCTGAGCTATTAACTGCAATGATTCATGAACATAATCATGCTTTTAATGCACAAGGCCTAGGTACTGCACAATTAGTAGAAGAAGCCACAAAATTAGTAAATGCTGGCACTGTACATGTAGGTTCACAAGGGCCGCCAGCATTTGGAAGTTACTTTTTTGGCATTACAGGTTTCCACGGTTTCCACGTTTTTAGTGGCGTGGTAATAAATGTTATCATGTATTTAAAAACTAAGTTGGGGCATTTTGATCAAAGAGGGCATTATGAAATGATTGAAAAAGCAGGATTATACTGGCATTTTGTAGATTTAGTTTGGGTTTTTGTGTTTTTATGTTTTTATTTGGTTTAGTATTAAAAAATAAGTAGTAAGCCTTTTATCATACTATTAAAAAATTGTGTAAAGGCAATTAAAAATAAAAAGATTTAATTAGTGAATTATGAGTAGTCATTCAACAGTACCATCACCAGAAATTACACTTGCACCAAAGCATGATAACTCGGGGGTAAAAAGAATTTGGCAAGTTTTTACCTTACTATCTATAGTTACAATTGTAGAGTTGGTTATGGGGTATGCCATGACAAAACAAGCAGGATGGGTAGACAAAAGCTCTGCACTAGGGATGTTTTTTGTTGGAGCTATTTGTATTTTATCTGTTGCAAAAGCATACTATATTGTTGGGGTGTTTATGCATTTGGGTGGAGAGCTTAAAAACTTTAGATTAACTATTGTAACTACACTAGCCTTATTTATATGGTTTATTGCCGCATTTTTAATGGATGGCAATAGTTGGAAAAATCTAAAAAATACCAATGCTGGTAGTAGAGAAGCGCCAAAAACTGAAAATGCCATACCTGCCGTGTTAGATAAAAATGCAAAACCATAAGTAGCAAAAAATATTTTTTAAAAAGCCATCCTGTTTTTAAGGATGGCTTTTTAATGTGTTACCTTTGCAAAAAAATACAACTTTTTAGGGTTATTAGGTGTATAGTTTATTGAATACCATTAACTATATACCATAGCCTTAAGCATTAAATTATATATGAAAAAATCTTCAATCTTTGGTTTACTCCTTGCACTTTTACTCCCTTTTAGCGGATATTTTTTAGTAAAATATTTGAGTAAAAACGCTGCAACAATGCCTCGTAAATATTTTGCACCAGACAGTGTTATTGTAAAAACAAAAGGAGGGAAAACGACGACAGATACTATTTGGCATAAAATTAAAAATGTAGAATTTATAAATCAATTTGGAAAAAGAGTAAACTTGGATAGCGCTAGAGGAAAAATTTTAGTTTTTAATACCATCTTTACAAGATGCGGAGGCATTTGTCCTAAGACAACAAGTGTAATGAAACGTTTACAAACTAGTTTTGAAAAAAGCGATTCCTTGGTACAATTTATTTCTATAACGGTTGATCCTATTTATGACTCTGCACATCAGTTAAGAAAATTTGCCGAACGATTTAATGCTAACCAAGATAATTGGTGGTTTGTAACTGGCGATAAAAATGAATTATATAGCTTTATGCTACAAGAGCTAAAAGCAAGTATTGCCGACAAAACTATTACGCCAGAATTTGTACATACTGATATGTTTTTTTTGGTAGACAAATATAGAATTGTACGTGGATTTTATCATTCGTTAAATGAAGACAATACTACAAATGAACAAGCGATGAGTAAGTTAGCAAGAGATATTCCTTTGTTGATGCTAGAAAAAGACAGAAGTAAACCTTCTTTTTTTAGAACCTTTATTCCCATCCTGCCTGTAATTTTTATTGCAATTGCTATAGTATTTGTCGTTATTATTTTATTAAATAAAAATAAAAATAAAAATTAAATTATGCTTCAAGCAACGCTAACAAAAAATGATTCAAAAGCAAAATGGTTAATTGGTATTGTATCGGTTATTGTATTTTGTACCGTTACTGTTTTAGGAAAATATAATTTAGCCGGCAAAGTAACATTGCCCTTTGATGTTCACATTTTTGCTTTAATCAACGCCTGTTTAAACGGTTGTGTTGCTTTTTTATTAGTACTAGGCTTAGTTACTGTTAAGCAAAAAAAATATCAATTGCATAAAAGTATTATGCTGCTTGCTTTATTGTTATCTGTATTATTTTTAGTCTCTTACATTTGCCATCATTTATTTGCAGGCGAAACAGTCTTTGGCGAAATTGATGGTATTAAAGGATTAAGTGAAAGCGAAATAGCTGCAGTAGGTAGCACAAGGTCAATCTATTTACTAATTTTATTAACACATATTCCTTTAGCTGGTTTAGTGTTGCCTTTTATTTTACTTGCTGCTTATAGAGCATTAGCTGGGGAGTTTGCACAGCACAAAAAATTAGTAAGATATGTTTGGCCAATATGGTTTTATGTAGCGGTTACTGGTGTAATTGTTTATTTAATGATATGTCCTTATTATAAATAAGTAAGGGCTTATTATTAAAAATAACTGGCAACTATTCGTTTATTGTATTAGGTGGGGTATGTATTTTATTTTTTGCATTACTTGGGCCCAATAAAATAAAAACGGCTTTACTATTAGTTATATCACTAAAAGATTTGGAAGATTTGTAACTTTATTTCTAATTTTCTGCAACAAAAATCATTAAACTATTGCAACTGTGCTTCAGCATCTCTTGCGGGTTTTTACACCTCCTCTACCACAATTTTTAATGGAGATAAATAAATTATTTTCACTGCAATACCATCGTCAATTTTTATACCTTCTTTAAAAGGAAGCTTAGCCTGAATTTTATCATTTACTACGTTTACATAAATGCCGTGGGGTTTTATGCCGTATACCTTTGTATCAATTGTAATTTTTTGTTTATACGCTTTTTCAGCAATGTAATACTCGTCTATGTATTTTACTTTTGTTAGTTGTGCAAATACTTTTTCTTTATTGTTGGTATTTTCTAAGGTAAAATCTACTTGTTCGTTAAGCTCATGCTCAGTAGGTTTTATTTGCCATGGCGAAATAGTAGTGGGTAAAAAAAGATAACTATCAATTTCTTTTACAAAATACTTGCCCTCTACTTCTTTTAAATAACCAATAAATAAGTTGTTTGTTTTTGCTTTGTTAATTAAAATATCTAATGCTTCGTTGTATTTGTATTGAATGTTTAAAGCAACCATTTTATCTCCCCTATCGCTAAGCTTGGCAACAAAATTTACTATATCACCAATATGATAATAATGTTTCTTTTTAATTATTTTTTTATCAATAAGCTCTTGTTGGGTAGCATCATCAATTTTTCCGTTAATAGCTTTCTTTTTTCCATTAACATCATACTCAATTAATACATAATTTTTTTCATGATTAACAAACGATACTTTTCCTAAAATAATACTATTACTCATTGTTATAAACTTAATTCAGTTGCAGGGTCCCAAAATCGGGTTTTAAAATCAATAACAGTATCTTTTCTTACCGTTACTCCATCTTTTTTTAATAACTCTTCCATTTTTGTTGGTGTTTCAAAATGAAATTTTCCTGTAAGCATTCCATTTCTATTTACCACTCGTTGTGCAGGTACTTTTGGTTTTGCACCATGTGCCGCATTCATTGCCCAACCAACCATTCTGGCACTAAGTTTTGTGCCTAAGTAATTTGCAATAGCACCATAGCTTGTTACTTTGCCTTTTGGTATTTGCCTTACCACATCATATACATCCGTAAAAAAACTATATTCTTTAGGGGTTTTTATTTTTTCTTTGGAAGAAGAAATTTTGTTGATCATTCACCAAAAGGTACAAAAAATATTGAATATGGGATGGTGTAAATCAAGAAGATTTTTCAGCCGCTCTTAATTCACTTCGTTTTGGCTCTGCAACATTTTTGTAATCAAACGGACAATTTAAACAGCCGTTACCACAGCAATTTCCTTTTTCTAAATGAAACTTGGCAGTAAGCACCATATAGCCATGTGCATTGTAATAAAAATCTTCGCCCTCAATCAGCTTTTTCTTCATTCTTTAAAATTTCTTGCAGTTGGTTATCGTTTAAGTTTGTAAGGGGGGGTGTAAGTTTAAATTGAAGATAATGTATTCTTTTGCTTTGTGCAATATCTAAACTTTCGTAGTGGGTCTTAATAGTTAATGACGGGTTACTTTCTTTATTGGCATAAATATCATTATTAGTTTCAACAAGAAAAAGGTCAAAAAGTTCAATTACTCTTTTTGTAAACAAAAATAATTTAGGTGAATCAGTTTTTAAATGAACACAACCTCCTTGTTTTAATAGTTGAGCGTAAAGCCTTAAAAATCGAGGATGTGTTAACCGCTTTTTTGCTTTAGATGTTCTTAGCTGGGGGTCAGGGAAAGTTATCCAAATTTCATCTACTTCACCAGCTGCAAAATAGTTAGGAATTAGTTCAATTTGAGTACGTAAAAATGCAGCATTGGTTAGGTTATTTTCTAAGCACTTTTTTGCACCAATGTACATTCTGTTGCCTTTAACATCTACCCCAATTATATTTTTGGTTGGGTACAGCGTAGACAAACCCACCGTATATTCTCCACGCCCACAAGCTAATTCCAATACAATTGGGTTTTCGTTTTCAAAAAAACTGTTCCATTTTCCCTGCATATTTTCAGGGTATTCTAAAACGTTTTTAAATGTTTTAATATCCGCAAAGCGTTGTAATTTTTTTTGAGCCATTGGGCGGTAAAGTTAATAAAATGTGACGCACAAAAAAGCCTTTCGATAACACTCTATCGAAAGGCCAAAATAAAATGCTGTAGGGGGAGAAATCGAACCTCCACGAGGCAGTTAGCTAAAACACAAGGTTCGGTGGTCGACTCCGGTCGATACTGTATTGCTACAATAATGGCTCTATGTTTCGTTTGCCCTGTTATTCCCACCCTCGAGACAAGAGGGTATGTATGCCAGAAATTTCATCACTCCACAAACTTAAAACTATTTTAATTCAAATCTATATAAAATAGTAATACGTTAAAATTTCTTTATAATAAATTTGGAAAATATAGAAATTATTTAAATATTTGCAATTATTATTTGATAATTACTAAATTGAAATATACTTATGGCAGCAAAATTAAATCTTGACAAACTCGATCTTCAGATCATTCATGAAATGATGGAAACAGCTGAAGTTAGTTATGCCGATTTAGGAAAAAAACTATTCGTAAGCGGCGGTACTATTCATGTACGTATAAAAAAATTACAAGAATTTGGTATTGTTAAAGGTACAAAACTTAATGTGGATGTTAAACAATTAGGCTACGATATTACCGCCTTTGTAGGCATTTATTTAGAAAAAAGCGATTTGTACGACAGCGTTGCAAAAGACCTTATGAAAATTCCCGAAATAATTCGGTTAAATTACATAACAGGCAACTATAGTATGTTTATAGAAATTGTTTGTAAAGATATTAATCAACTACGTTTTGTATTACATGATGAGTTACAAAAAATTAAAGGGATTGAACGTACCGAAACATTTATTTCGTTAGAAGAAGGGTTTAGTAGAAATGTACAAGTAGCCAGAGGTATATAAAATTAAAAACAGTGTATTTAATTTTTTACATCCACTGCATCTCTTAATCCATTGCCTAATAAATTAAAAGCTAATACCAAAAGCATAATGGCAAAGCCTGGTATTAAGGCTAACAATGGATTGTTGGTTATTAAAAAATTATAATTTTCTTTTATCATTAAGCCCCAGCTAGGCTGTGGTGGTTGTACACCAATTCCTAAAAAGCTTAAGCCAGCTTCTACAATTATTGCTGTTGCAAAAGTGCTAGCAGCTAATACTAAAATTGGCCCTAAAATATTAGGTAAAATATGCCGTATAATTATTCTAAAATTAGTAAAGCCTAATGCCTTGGCTGCAGTAACATATTCTAATTCTTTTACGGCTAATACTTGCCCCCGTACTAGCCTAGCTACAGGTACCCACATGGTTAAACCAACAGCTATAAAAATTTGCCAAAAACCTTTGCCTAAAGCCATAGTAATTGCAAAAACTAAAAGTAAAGTAGGTATGGCCCAAGTAACATTTACTATCCACATAATAACCGCATCTGTTTTGCCTTTGTAGTAACCAGCCAAAGCGCCTAAAATAATACCAATACCTGATGCAATAAGAACGGCAATCAGGCCTACGGAAAGGCTAACCCTTGTGCCAATAATTAAACGGCTTAAAATATCTCTTCCAAATTTATCGGTGCCTAGCCAATATTTTTTTACAATAATATTTTTTTTAGTAAGCTGGTTGGGTTGATTTTTGGTTAATTGATTAATGGAATAATATTGTACCACCGATGTATCATCATCAATAAATTTATTAATTAACAAACTATCGTTTTTTATGGAGTAGTTGCTAATAGGAATTAAAAGGTAATTATTTTTTTTGCCTCTACTTATTTTTGTAAACCAACTTGTTTTTGGCAGACTTACATCATCGTAAATTTTTAAAAATTGTTGGGTATAGCCTAATTTTTTTGCTTGTATTTCCACTGTTTGCAAATCGGCATTAGGGCTATTGTCTGGTGCAATAATATATCCAAATAAGCTAATAAATAGGGCTATAAATATGACACATAAACCAAACACAGCACCTTTATTTTTTTTAAGGCGTTTATAGGTTTGTTGTTTAAATGAAAAAGATTGTTGCATTACCTAAATGTACAAATGTTTTATTTTACTTGCCTCCCCTTCCAGCTATACCTTCCAAATTTACCCAGCCACCCAGCAATTACGGTGTAAATAATATGAAAAGGCTGCATTAGTGGAAATAAAAATAGCAAGGGTAGTTTATTAAAAAACTTTGCAATAGGAATAAGAAATATAATTTCGATTACCATTTTAAAAAGTAAAAGCCAAAACCAAAATTGCAGTGTGGAAAATTGAAAATTGAAAATTAAAAATTTGAAATTTGAAAGAAAGGCAATGATTGGTAAAATTAATAATAGCACATTGAAAAAATAGACTACTATCAACACAGGTAGCATTCTTTTATCCTCATACTTATCTGCCTTACTAGCCCATCGTATGCGTTGATTAATAAATTCGGTAATAGTTTTTACTGGTTTAGTTTGCACAATAACAGCTGCACTTTTTAAATACACAATACCTTTTTTATTTTCGCTGTAAATTTTGTGCATCAACATCATATCGTCGCCGCTGGCAATATTATTAATACCTGCAAAACCATTTACTGTATTAAACGCTTTTTTTGTGTACGCCAAATTTGCACCATTACACATGCTGTGAATTTTTTTATGTACAGCAGAACCAGTTATGCCTTGTAGCGTCATAAAGTCTAGGGCTTGAAAAATTTCTATAAACCTCACCCCTAAACCCACTCCTGAAGGAGAGGGGAATATGGATACTGGCATCACAATTAAATCTGGTTTTTTTTCTTCGTAAAATGCGGCAATAGTTTGTAACCAATTTGGCGGTGCAACACAATCGGCATCGGTTGTAATAATTAACTCACCATTGGCTTGTGCAATACCAACTTCAATTCCTTTTTTTTTGAATGAGTTTGTTTCGTTGCCAATAAAATTTATTAAATCAACACATTTAATATTGGGTTCATTAAACGTTTTTACAATACTTGCTGTTGCATCTGTTGAATGATCATTCACTACAATTATTTCGTATAAATTTTTTGAGTATGATTGATTTAGTATAGATTGAATACATGCACCAATATTATCTTCCTCGTTTCTTGCAGGAATGATTATGGATAGCTGAGCGGTGATTGGCGAGTCGGCCAGACCTTTTGGTATGGGTTGAGTAGTTGCCAATTGCCAATTTGGTAAACTCAGCCAAGCAATTGCATAATAAATGATTATAGCAGTATAACTGATAATTAGTAATAAACAAATGATGAGTACAGCCTGCTGCATTTTGGTATGCCGTAAAAGAGTGCGACGCAAGAATGTTGCATTTTGCACTACCGTCGGTAACACAAAAATAAAATTTTACAAATCAAAATAATTATTATCTTTGAAGTAGTTGCATAAACAACTATATGTCAAACAACGAATTTAAACGAGGAGAATTATACAGCTTTATTACCGGTAAAGCAAGTACGGCTATTGCAAGGCGATTACAAAAAAACTTTAAGCAAAATGGAGTAGATATTACCATTGAGCAATGGAGTGTTTTGTATCATTTATGGAAGCAAGATGGGCTTAGCCAACAACAGCTTTGCGATGCAACCTTTAGAGATAAACCAAGTATAACACGACTAGTAGATAATTTGGAAAAGTTAAAATTGGTAAAACGAGTGGCTAGTAAAAACGATAGACGAATAAATATGATTTACTTAGCGCCAGGTGCTCAGTCTTTACAGGAGCAAACAATGGATTTAGCTAATCAAACATTAAACGAAGCATTGGTAGGGGTAACAAATGGACAAATAGAAATTGCCAAGGAAGTACTACAAGTAGTGTACGATAATTTAAAATAACAAAATAAATAGTAGTATGAGCACGCCAACATCAACAATTTCGCCCCTTAAAGGAGGCGAATGGCTAATTAAAGAAAGCAATGCTTTTGAAACCTTTACACCAGAAGACTTTAATGAAGAGCAAATAATGGTGAAAGACATGTGTATCCAATTTTTAAATACAGAGGTTTTACCCATAAGCGACCGTATTGATAAAAT
Source organism: uncultured Bacteroidota bacterium (assembly GCA_903837525.1). Classification (GTDB taxonomy): domain Bacteria; phylum Bacteroidota; class Bacteroidia; order Chitinophagales; family Chitinophagaceae; genus Ferruginibacter. The sequence goes on from CAILUU010000014.1 coordinate 42,150, forward strand.
GGAACCAGGCCTTGTTGCAGGCCTTATGGAAAAAGCTGGAGAGCAAGGTTTGCTAGGCTCTAGTATTCCTGAAAGTTTTGGTGGGCTAGGTAAAGATTTTATTACCAGTACATTGGTAAACGAAGGATTAGGCGGCGGCTACAGTTTTAGTGTGGCTATTGCAGCACATACAGGTATTGGCACATTGCCTATTTTATATTTTGGTACAGATGCTCAAAAAGAAAAATATATTCCAAAATTAGCAGGTGGCCAATGGAAAGGTGCTTACGGACTAACGGAGCCGAATAGTGGTAGCGATGCGTTGGGAGCAAAAACTACTGCAAAACTTAGTGAGGATGGAAAGTATTATAGTTTAAACGGCCAAAAATGTTGGATTACCAATGGCGGATTTGCCGATGTGTTTACTGTATTTGCAAAAATAGATGGCGATAAATTCAGTTGTTTTATAGTTGAAAAAGGTACCGAAGGGTTTACACAAGGGCCAGAGGAGCATAAAATGGGGATTAAAGGAAGTAGTACAGTACAATTGTATTTTCAAGATTGTAAAGTACCTGCCGAAAACTTATTAGGCGAAGTTGGTAAAGGACATATTATTGCATTCAATATTTTAAACATAGGCAGATTAAAATTATGTGCTGCAGCATTAGGCGGTGCAAAAATGGCGTTGAACGAAACAGTAAAATATGCCATTGCAAGGGAACAATTTAAAACATCTATTGCCAATTTTGGGGCAATAAAGTATAAGTTAGCCGAAATGGCAACAAGAATTTTTGTTAGCGAAAGTGCCTTGTACCGCACTGCAAAATGGATTGATGATAAAGAAATAGAATTACAAAATGCTGGCAAACCTTTTAACGAAGCGTTGTTAGGTGCAGCAGAAGAATATGCAGTTGAATGTGCTATTTTAAAAGTACATGGTAGTGAGGTATTAGATTATGTGGTTGATGAAGGTTTACAAGTACATGGTGGCAATGGTTTTAGCGATGAGTACGAAATTAGTAGAGCGTATAGAGATAGCCGTATAAACCGTATTTACGAAGGAACAAACGAAATTAATCGCTTACTTACTGTAGATATGATTTTAAAAAGAGCAATGAAAGGTAAGTTAGATTTAATGGGCCCAGCAATGGCAGTTAGCAAAGAATTAATGAGCATACCAGAATTTGGTAATGATGATGAAACACCTTTTGCTAAAGAACGAAAAGCGGTAGTTAATATGAAAAAATGTATTTTAATGGTTGCCGGTGCTGCGGTGCAAAAATTAATGATGACGTTAGATAAAGAGCAAGAAATATTAATGAACATAGCCGATATGGCCATTGAAACTTTTGAAGTAGAGAGCACCTTATTACGTGTAGTGAAAATGGTAGATAAAACTGGCGAAGCTAACTGTTTACAAGAGTTAGATATGATGAGGGTTTATTTATCTGATGCAATGGATAGGGTAAATAAATTTGCTAAAGATGCTATTAATAGTTTTGCAAGTGGCGATGAGCAACGTATGATGCTTTTAGGGTTAAAGCGCTTTACAAAAATTGAACCATTTAATGTAAAAGATGCAAGGCGACGAGTAGCAGATAAAATGATTGAAGGAGGGAGGTATTGTTGGTAAGGATTTCATTATTCATAGTTTAAACAAATCTAAAAAAATGCAAAAAAGAATTTACTATTAATCCTGTCTTTAATTCTTTTTCTAGATGTAATCCTTCCAAAAATCAATACAAAAAACCAATTACAAAAGCCGTTTCTTTTTTATATTTTTTATTAAAATGATTCATAGTTGCAAATACTATAATCAACCTAAATTAAAACAGTTTTGTTAATAAAGATAGAAATATAGAAAAGCGTACATTATTTTGTAATTTTACCACACAATATTTTTTATGGCAGAAACACTAACAACACCAGTACCCCTTACCGCAAAAGATTTTACCACCGATCAAGAGGTTAGATGGTGCCCAGGCTGCGGCGATTATTCTATTTTAGCACAAGTGCAAAAGATAATGCCAACGCTTGGCATACCTAAAGAAAATATTGTAATTGTAAGTGGTATAGGCTGTAGTAGTCGCTTTCCGTATTATATGAATACCTACGGAATGCATAGCATACATGGTAGAGCAACCGCAGTTGCTAGTGGTTTAAAAGCCGCAAGGCCCGAGCTTAGTGTGTGGGTAGTAACGGGAGATGGTGATAGTTTAAGTATTGGCGGTAACCACACCATTCATTTGCTTCGTAGAAATTTTGATATAAACATTCTATTATTCAACAACCAAATTTACGGATTAACAAAAGGGCAATATTCTCCTACATCGGAAGAAAATAAAATTACTAAATCAACACCATTTGGCAGTATTGATCATCCATTTAACCCTTTAGCCTTAGCTATGGGTGCCGATGCTAGTTTTATTGCCCGTACAATGGATAGAGACCCTAAACATATACAAGCTATGTTGCTCCGCAGCCAAGCACATAAAGGAGCATCGTTTTTAGAAATTTATCAAAACTGTAATATTTTTAACGATGGAGCTTTTGAAATATTTACTGAAAAAAGCAGCAAGGCAGATGAGGTTTTATTTTTAGAACAAGGCAAACCATTAGTTTTTGGCGCAACTAATAATAAAGGTATTAAGCTAGATGGGTTTAAACCCGTACTTGTAAACTTAGAGGAAGGTGCAAGCACCGATGATTTATGGATACATGATGAAAGAGATTTTTATAAAGCACAGATACTTATTCGCATGTTCGACGATCCAAAACTTGCTGGGCATTTACCACGGCCATTTGGAGTTTTTTACGAAACCGAAAGAGCTTGTTACGAAGATAGTATGCAATTACAAATAGAAGACATTATTGCTAAAAAAGGCAAAGGCGATTTGGATAAGTTGTTGAGAGGAAATGAAACTTGGACGATTAGCTAAAACTTGTATTTCACTTATTTTTACGAATTACACGAATTAAATCAATTGGTGTAATTCATTTTAATTGGTGTACTATATTATAACAAGCTCTTCTCCACTAAATACTCCGCAATTTGCACCGCATTAGTTGCAGCGCCTTTACGTAAATTATCGCTTACAATCCAGCAGTTTAGGGTGTTTGCTTGTGTTTCATCTCTACGAAGGCGTCCAACAAATGTTTCATCTTTATCGTAAGCAGTTAGGGGCATGGGGTAAATAAAATTAGCAACGTCATCTTTTACAACAACTCCAGCAGCATTGCTTAAAAGTGTTTTAACTTCCGTTAAATCAAAATCATTTTCAAATTCAATATTTACACTTTCGCTGTGGCCACCCATAGTTGGTATGCGTACACAGGTAGCTGTTACTTGTATGTTATCATCACCCATTATTTTTTTAGTTTCGTTGGTCATTTTCATTTCTTCTTTGGTATACCCATTCTCTAAAAAAACATCTATTTGTGGTATCGCATTCATATCAATAGGGTATTTGTACGCCATTTCTCCCTCAATACCTTTACGCTCATTCATTAGTTGTGTAACGGCTTTTACACCAGTACCTGTAACGCTCTGGTAAGTGCTTACCACTACTCTTTTAATTTTATATTTATCATGTAATGGTTTTAAAACTACCACCATTTGTATAGTGCTGCAGTTTGGATTAGCAATAATTTTATCGGTATTGGTTAGTACAGTAGCATTAACTTCTGGTACAATTAATTTTTTTGTAGCATCCATTCGCCATGCACTACTATTATCAATTACAGTAATGCCAGCAGATGCAAATTTTGGCGCCCACTCCAAACTAGTGCCACCACCAGCACTAAAAATAGCAATAGCTGGTTTAGCATCAATAGCATCTTGCATACTAACTATACTATATCTATTGCCCTTAAATTCTATTTGTTTACCAATCGATTTTTCCGATGCTACAGCTATTAATTCCGTTACCGGAAAATTACGCTCTGCCAAAACTTGCAACATTTTTGTGCCTACTAAACCTGTGGCACCTACTACCGCTACTTTCATGTAAATTATCTTTTTGCAAAGAAAATGTTTATCTCTTAAATATTATCTAATTTTTATTAATTAGTGAAATTCGTAAAAATTAGTGGAATAAGCATCTAAAATTTGTATCTTTAAAACACACATTTGTTATATGAAAAAAGTTATACTTCTTATCTACATCATTTGCTTTGCTAACTTATTTACGAAAGCTCAGTTTACCGAAAGCTTTACCGATGGCGATATTACAACTAGTCCTGCTTGGAGTGGAGGCTTGACAGATTTTACAGTTAATCCTGCTTTTCAATTACAAAGTAATAATAGCATAGTAAATAGTACATATTATTTAAGCACAGCAAGTACTTTGGCAACAACTGCCCAATGGGAGTTTTATCATCAAATAAGCTTTAACCCATCTAGTGCAAATTATACCGATGTTTTTTTAACAGCAAGTGCAAGCGATTTAACAGCAACAACAACAAATGGTTATTTTGTACGCATTGGTAATACCGCCGATGAAATTGCTTTATATAGAAAAGATGGCGCAGTAGTTACAAAAATTATTGACGGAGTTGATGGCACGCTAAATACTAGTAATAATATAATGAAAATTAAAGTGGTGCGTAATGCTGCTAATCAATTTACATTAAACAGAGATTTAACCGGCACTGGTAATAGTTATTTTACCGAAGGTGTAGTTACAGATGTTACGTATACTACATCAGCTTTTTTTGGTATTTTAATAAAGCAAAGTACAGCAAGTTTTTTTCAGCGTCATTTTTTTGATGATATTACGGTACAAGTTTTTGTACCAGATGTAACTGCACCAGCTCTTATAAGTGCAACAGCACTAACCTCTAGTACGTTAGATGTATTGTTTAATGAAGCTGTAGATATAGCCACTAGCCAAGCTATGGCAAACTATGTTGTAAATAATAGTGTAGGATCTCCCCTAACGGCAATAAGAGATGCTACTAACTTAGCTTTAGTGCACTTAACATTTGCAAGCAACTTTCCGCTACGTACTAATTTGCAATTAACGGTAAATGGGGTAAGAGATTTATCTGCCAATGCAATTAGCAATGCAACTACTACATTTACCTTTTTTGTAGTACAACAAAAAGATATTGTACTAAATGAAATTTTATTTAACCCTACGCCTACAAGTACCGACTATGTGGAGCTTTATAATAACACCAATTTTACAATAGATTTAAAAAATATAAAAATTGCGAATAGAAATACGGCAGGGCAAGTTAGTAGCATAAAAACATTAACAACCAATAGTTATTTTTTAGCTCCACAACGTTTTGTGGTTATTACCGAAGACTCTGCTTTAGTAAAAGCAAACTACATTGTACAAAATTTAAATGCATTTATAATAGTGCCAACCATGCCTTCTTTTAATGATGATAAAAGCAGTGTACTCATTTTAAATGCACAGGGCGTTGTTGTAGATGAATTAAAATACGATGAAAAATGGCATTTTAGTTTAATAACAAATAGAGAGGGGGTGGCATTAGAACGAATAGATTACAATGCCCCAACACAAAGCCAAGAAAACTGGCATAGTGCCTCCACCAGCGTAGGTTATGGCACACCAACCTATAAAAATAGTCAATACAAAATTAACGATCAACTACAAGGCGAAATAACAACAACACCCGAAATTGTTAGTCCAGATAATGATGGTATGGATGATTTTGCTACAGTAAATTATAGTTTTCCGCAACCTGGGTATGTAGCTAATATTACCATTTTTGATGCCGCAGGTAGAGTGGTAAGAAACCTACAACGTAATGCGTTGTGTGGCATAAGAGGTAGCTTTAGATGGGATGGGTTGGGCGAAAAAAATCAGCAAATAGCCACCGGTATTTATATAATTTATACCGAGGTATTTAATTTAGATGGTAAGAAAAAAAGGTTTAAGAATACAATGGTAGTAGCAAGGAGAAAATAAAGGAAATTAAAAAAGTATTAAAATATAAGTTTGTAAAACCATATGCATCCACAGTCCCGGTTAGTGGCACACGAAACGGAAAAAGAAAAAATATTGTTTCGTCTGCCACGAACCAAGGCGACGGGGTTGATATTTTTACCGTTCTAATAAATGCCATGCTATTTTTTTATAATTTTAAGTATTGATAACTAAGCCAAATGTAAAAATGAACCAACTCAACCGCTTTGAGGATGAAAACCTAGTAATGGCTGATTTCTTTAACGAAGTGTTGGTGGCCTGCCCATCTTGTGCTAAAAAAGCTATTGCCAAAGTAACTTTTGAAGCAAAAAAAGTTCGGTTGTTTTGTTTGCATTGCGGCCACAATAAAGAGGTTACTGCGGAATTTGATAAGCATAGGTTACTAATAAAAAAACCTGCAAATCAATTTTTTGATGTTGAACTTTGGCTAAAGGCCGATTTTAAAAACGAACAGTTTTGGGCTTATAACGATGAGCATCTGAATTACTTAGAGCGTTATATTAGTGCCACTTTGAGAGGACACAAAGAACGAACGCATTTTACATTGTTAGAAAAACTACCTAAGTTTTACCATGAGGCAAAAAACAGGGAAGCACTATTAAAAATTATTGCAAAACTGAAAAGCAAATTAGGGTAAACAGAAAATATCTAAGGCTTGGATTTCGTATCCACAGCCTCGGTTAGTGGCACACGAAACGGGGAAAAAAATTGTTTCGTGTGCCACGAAGCAAGGCGGCGTAGTAGCGCCCATTAAAAATATTTTTTAGAAAAAAATTGTATACATTAATGAAAATTAAAAAATAAAGTATGAAAAATTTATTCTTTTTTGTGATTCTGTTATTATCCGCCACGGCCCATGCCCAAGTTGGCATTGGTACTACCACACCGGCTGCATCTGCACAATTAGATGTAAGCAGCACTACCAAGGGGTTTTTACCACCAAGGATGACCACTACCCAAAGAGATGCCATTAGCTCCCCTGCCACAGGATTGGTAATCTTTAATAGCACTACCAATGGTTTAGAGTTTAAATCTAGTACAGGTTGGGTATTGCTTTCAGCAGCAACTACTGTAAGTTATCCTAGTGTTTTAATAGGTACACAATATTGGATGGACAAAAACTTAGAGTTAACCACCTATCGCAATGGCGATTTAATTCCATATGTAACTGACCCCACAGCATGGGCCTCATTAACTACAGGTGCATGGTGTTATTATGGTAACGATCCATCAAGTGGATACGGTAAGCTATATAACTGGTATGCAGTGAATGATTCAAGGGGATTAGCACCGCAAGGCTGGCATATACCCACAGATGCTGAATGGACGACTCTAAGTACTTTATTGGGTGGCACATCAGCAGCAGGCGGCAAGATGAAGACTACCGGCACCACACGTTGGACAAGCCCTAATACAGGCGCTACTAACGAGAGTGGTTTTGCAGGTCTTCCGGGCGGCAACCGCACCAACAATGGTACATTCTACGACATTGGCGACTACGGTAACTGGTGGAGTTCTACGGAGCACAATACGGACAATGCCTGGTTCCGCTACCTGGATTACGGCATTGGCATTGTATACCCATTCAACACCAATAAGGGATATGGGTTCTCTGTCCGTTGCCTCAGGGATTAATTTATTTGATTCATTTGACAATTTGACCATTTACCGCAAAGCGGTCAAAAAAACTTTAAATTTTGGCATTATTTAACGACTTACCACAGCCCCGGTTAGTGGCACACGAAACGGGAAAAGAAAAAAAATTGTTTCGTGTGCCACGAACCAAGGCGGCCGAGATGAACTTTGACAAATTTTTTTAAGGCGATAGATCATTTGCCGTGATTTTGTTTATATCATCATCAACATTATCAGGTATTTTATCTAACTGATGTTTGATGATGAAATAACCGCCAATGGCACCGGCTATTCCCATTAACATGATGCTGATAATATTGGTTTTGTCAAAAATAGCGAACCCCACGATGACTCCAATGATCTCACCACCTATCCAGCTTAACACAGTATACAATATCCAGGTATTTCTTTTTAAACTTTTTTTCTTTGCCATCTTTCCGATCTTAATGGAGAGAAAAACAAGTATTATTATCTCTATCATGCAAAATAAAGTTTAGTTTTAAAAATGATAAATGTTTGAGACAAAGTCTCAAAACCAAAGCATCCTCGTCAGAGACGAGGACTAGGTTACACCAAATCAATATCAAAGTTTACCAATTGTACAAACTCACTTAATCTAGCATCAATATCAGCCTTGGTAATTTCTTTCATACGCTGTGGTCCAAATTTTTCTACACAAAAACTTGCCATGGCACTACCTACAATTATAGCGGTTTTCATATTTTCAAAACTAATGTCTTTTGTTTTAGCAATATGCCCAATAAAGCCACCGGCAAAGGTATCACCAGCACCTGTTGGGTCAAAAACTTCCTCTAACGGTAAGGCTGGTGCAAAAAACACATCGTTTTCGTGAAATAATAAGGCACCATGCTCTCCCTTTTTTATAATTAAAAAATTAGGCCCCATTGCCATAATTACTTTAGCAGCTTTTACTAAAGAGTACTCTCCGCTAAGCTGCCTGGCTTCGCCATCGTTTACCATTAATACATCTACTTTTTTAAGTACTTCTTTTAAATCGTCTAGGGCTATTTCCATCCAAAAATTCATAGTATCCATTACTATTAATTTTGGTCGTTTTTTTAATTGATTAATTACACTTAATTGCAACTTAGGCATTAAATTACCTAGCATTAAAAACTCGGCGCCTTGGTAACTATCGGGTACTATAGGGTTAAAATCTTCTAACACATTTAAGTCGGTAATTAAGGTGTCTCTAGAGTTCATATCATTATGATATTTACCACTCCAAAAAAACGATTTTTTATCGGGTACAATTTCAACTCCATCTAATTGTACACCACGTTTTTTTAGTTCGTCCATTTCTTCTTGCGGAAAATCGTAACCAACAATTGAAATTTGTTGCACAGGTTGTACAAAATTACTTGCTGCATAAGCCACATAGGTAGCACTACCGCCTACAATTTTATCTACTTTGCCAAAAGGGGTTTCAATAGCATCAAAAGCCATTGTGCCTACTGTAATTAAACTCATTTTTAGTTGTGTTGAATAATTAATAATTGGGCAAAAGTAAGATGATTGAGTGTAATTTTACTCTCCGAAAAAGCTAATAACGCAACTATTATTGATGAAGAGTTTGTGCGAATTACTATTTATGTGAAAATACTTAATTGATTAGGCAAAATATTAAAACTTTTGCGGTGGTAGGTACACAAGCCAAACTCTTCAATGGCTATGCGGTGCTTTAAGGTTCCATACCCTTTATTGTTTAGCCAGTCGTAGTGCGGAAATTGCTGATGTAGTTTTTTCATTTCTTCATCTCTATAGGTTTTGGCTAAAATACTGGCGGCAGCAATGCTGGCGTATTTACCATCGCCTTTAACAATACACTGATGTGTAATTTTAGCATGGGGTTTAAATCGGTTACCATCAATCAGCAATAAATTGGGTTTAATTTTTAAGGCTGCTACACATAAGTGCATGGCTTTGTAGGTAGCTTGTAAAATATTTATCTTATCTATTTCAATATGATTTACGGCTTGTACAGCGTAACAAATACTTTCTTTTTCTATAATGGGGCGTAAAATATTTCTTTCTTTTTCCTTTAGTTGCTTACTATCGTTTAATAAGGGATGAAAAAAATCGATTGGTAAAATAACGGCTGCTGCAAAAACAGAGCCTGCATAACATCCCCTTCCAGCTTCATCTATACCGGCTTCAATGCTGTTTTTTTTGTAAAAAGATTGTAACAATTAGTAGCTTTTAAGTTAAACACAAAAGCATATTAGTTTTTTCCTATGTGCCTATGTGTTTCAAATCGTAATACCTTTGCAAAATATGCAAACTTCTTCTTTTTTACGCTTTAGTAAATGGGTTTTAGTACTGGTTTTTTTAGTAATAGCTGCAGGTGCAGTTGTACGTAGTACACAAAGTGGTATGGGTTGCCCCGATTGGCCAAAATGTTTTGGACAATACATTCCACCAACTAAAATGGAGCAAGTGTTTTTTAGTGCAAATATAAACTACCCTAAAGGTCAGTTTATACGTTATAACGATAGCCTATGGTTTGCCGCTACCACTTTTACTAGTAAAGAAAACTTTGATAGAACAAATTGGCAACATTACAACAAACATGGGTATACTAAAATAGTTATTTACCAAACCTGGATTGAATATATAAATAGATTGTTAGGGGCATTGTTAGGTATTTTTTTACTTATACAATTACTATGGAGTTTAAAATTTTGGAGCACCAATAAAAAAATTAGTGGGCTTTGTTTTGCAAACGTATTGCTTACTGGTTTTCAGGCATGGTTGGGTAAAACGGTTGTAGATACAAATTTAGCTGGTGTAAAAATTACGACTCATTTACTGGTAGCCTTGTTAATTGCGGTAATTGCCTTAACGGTTATTTATATAGTAAAACAAACTAAAAAAGTGCCAACTAAAAAACTGTATTGGTTAACTTTAGTAGGGCTGCTATTACTAACCCTACAAATTATTTTGGGTACACAAGTACGAGAGCAAATTGATGAAATTAGTAAAACACTTGCTTATGGGGGTAGAGATAGGTGGGTTGATAAATTAGATTATGTTTTTTTAATTCACCGTTCATTTTCGTTACTAGTAGCCGCTATTTTTTTATATGTGGTATATGGGTTTAAAAAAATTGGGGTAAAACTATTTAGCAATACCTTAATTGTTGTTTGCCTTTTTGCGGAAATTATATTAGGTATAGTAATGGCCTATTTTGATATGCCTGCAATTGCACAACCACTCCATTTGTTATTTAGCTCCGTACTTTTTGTAGCGGCTTTTTATAGTTGGTTAAATACAGGGCTAAATAAATCAACATAAGCCACCTTGTTTTGGCATACATTTTTTGTAGTTTTATACAAAATGCGTTACGCGGCAATTTTTTAATGGGTTTTTAATTATTCAATTACTAGATAGACCAAAAGATAATTGGTATCATCCTTTTGAAAATACAGATATTTTCGATGGGTTAATTAAGCTAGGAACAATGTTACAACATAATTGGTTTAAGCTATAAGATTATAGTATTACACGATAGTATAGTTATTTACATAAGCAATTAGACTCTTCTTTAAAACAACTTACACTACTTTATATATCCGAAAAAGAAGATAAAAGTACAGCATTAAATTTTCATTTAACTGCCCGAGAAAAAAGAGATATTAAGTCTTCGTTTTACAATACCTTCAATCAACAATGTTTACAAAAAATTAAAGTTGGGCTCGGTGTTAAGTAAGTTTAGTCTACCAACAACCTAATTGCTTTAGGGATAATTTCAATATCAAAATTAGTTGTTGTTTCTGCAGGGTCGCCATCAATATGTAAGGGTGCTAAGCCAGGGTTTTGTATAGTTAGTTTTGCTGTTTGAAAGTAACCTACATGGGTACGATGATATTTTTTATCTTCATAAGGGCGTACTTCTCCAACCTTAAGTTGTTTTAAAACTGCCCATAACATTCTGGCTTTACTCATTTTATTTACGATAATAATATCTAACAAACCATCTTGCAAACTAGCTTTAGGAGCAATAGTAAAATTATTGCCAAACTGATTACTATTGGCAATGCTAATAAAAAAAGCAGCTGTTTTAATACGGCTGTCATCTACCATCAAAGTAAATTCGTAGGGCTTAGCAACAATAAAATTTTTTATTGATTGTTTAATATAAGTAGATAGCCCTCTATTTTTTTGTTTTGCAAAATCATGTGCTACTTGTGCATCAAAACCTAACCCACAAAGCATGCAGCTAAATTTTTCATTAATATAAAAGCAATCTATTAATGCTGTTCTCCCCTTAAAAATAATAGCTAAAGCCTTATTGGCATTTTTACTAATTTTTGCTGCTAAGGCTAAACCATTACCACTGCCCATTGGAATAATGCCAATGTTTACAGTAACGTTTAATAAAGCTTTCCCAATTTGATTAACCGTACCATCTCCACCACACACAATTATATCTGTTATATTTTCAGCCTTTATTTTTTCAATTAAATAATCATAATTACCAGTAGCATTGGTAGGTAAAATTTCGAAAGGAATTTGTTGAGCAGTTGTTTTTTCTTTAATTAAAGTAGTTAAAGCTTCTTTGCCTTTAGTGCCCGATATTGGGTTTATAAAATAAATAAAACGACGCTGCATGGTGCAAAGTTGAGGGAAACCGCTTGTATTTAAATAAGTAACAAATAAATTTACCAACGTAATAACGCACTTGCCCATGTAAAGCCACTGCCAAATGCTGCAAGGCAAACTAAATCGCCTTCCTTTATTTTACCTTTTTCCCAAGCCTCGCACAAGGCAATAGGTACACTTGCTGCTGTTGTGTTGCCGTAATGTTGTATGTTATTATAAACTTGCTCATCGGTTAATTGTAATTTTTGTTGTACAAATTGTGCAATGCGTAAGTTAGCTTGGTGGGGTATTAGTAAATTAATATCTTTTGTAGCTAAACCATTTGCTGTTAATGATTCTACAATTACCTCCGGAAATTTTACAACCGCTTTTTTAAATACAGAGGGGCCATCCATGTTTGGAAAATTTTGTGCATCATCAATCATAGCATGGCTCATAAACATTTGCCCCATTTCGGCGTCATCAAAATTAGCTACCTTATCTTCCATCCAATAATTAGCATGGGTACCGGGGTTGTACATAGCTAAAATTTCGGCACTATTACCATCACTATGTAAATGAGTACTTAAAATCCCTTTTCCTATATCTGTTGTAGGTTGTAGAACTACAGCACCAGCACCATCTCCAAATATTACCGAAATATTTCTACCTCTTGTAGTAAAGTCTAACCCAAACGAATGTTTTTCTGACCCAATAACCAATATATTTTTATACATGCCTGTTTTAATAAATTGATCGGCTACCGATAATGCATATACAAAACCGCTACATTGGTTACGAATATCTAAGGCCCCAATTTCTTTCATCTTCATAGCTCGTTGAACTAAAACTCCACAGCCGGGGAAATAATAGTCTGGCGATAGGGTTGCAAAAATTATAAAATCAATATCCTGTGCAGTTGTTCTGGCTCGTTCTATAGCAATTTTTGCTGCTTCTACCGCCATAGTTGTGGTTGTTTCTTCAGTTCTGTGGGCATATCTACGTTCTTTTATACCCGTACGTTCTTGTATCCATTCATCGCTGGTATCCATATACTTTTTTAAATCTTCATTGGTAAAAACGTTGGCAGGCACATACATACCTACCCCTGCAATTTTGCTAGCTGGCATACAATCATTAATTTTTAGGTAAGCAAATTACAAAAATGAAATGTAATTGCAACAATTTCAAATGCAACTATATGGGGAGTGGTCAATAGTTATTGGAAAGCATATTAAAGGAAGTAAATTATTGCAGAATTATACATTTTTACCAAGTAAAAGAATCTACCAAATTTTGAAACTTATTAAATGATAAAACCTTATCTTTTTGTTTAAATAAAATTGAATAAACGCTTTAAACATTACACAAAATAAAAGTACTTAATAATTTCATAAAATATTTATTGTAATTTAAACCAACCTTCCATACATTTGTTTTTCAACTTTTATATTATTTAATTAAAAAAAACTAACTATGTTTAAAACTTTTTTGCAAGTACTTGCAATTCTACCCACCAACTATGTTGCCTTTACATTTTTTGTAGGCACTATGGCAATGATGGCCGCTTGTGTTTTTTTCTTCTTTGAAATGTCAAATGTTGACAAAAAATGGAGAACATCAATACTTGTTTCTGGCTTAATTACGTTTATTGCCGCTGTTCACTACTATTATATGCGAGGCTACAATTTAGAAACTGGAGAATCACCAATATTCTTCCGTTATGTTGACTGGATTTTAACTGTTCCGTTGATGTGTGTTGAGTTTTATTTAATCACTAAAAAAGCAGGTGCAAAAATTGCATTATTGTGGCAATTAATTTTTGCTTCTGTAGTAATGCTTGTAACAGGTTACATTGGTGAGGCTGTTTATGGTAAAGAAACTCAAAGCTGGATATGGGGTTTAATTAGCGGTATTGCTTATTTCTATATAGTGTACTTAGTATGGTTTGGCGAAGTAGCAAATCTTGCTCGTAACGCTGGCCCTGCTGTACAAAAAGCAGTAAAAACACTTGGATGGTTTGTACTAGTTGGTTGGGCTATTTATCCAATTGGATATATTGCTGGTACAGAAGGTGGATTATTTGGAATGAAAGTATTCCAAGGTTTATCAATGGATATTGTATATAACATTGGCGATGCCATTAATAAAATTGGTTTTGGTTTAGTGATATATGCTTTGGCGCAATCAGATAAGGGTAGCACACAAAGTGCATAATTTATAATTAAAAGGTGTGATAAAATTTATCACACCTTTTTTTTGACCGTTTAAATCTAGTTAAACGGAATTCTTAAACTTCAGTATTCTTTTAATATCCTTTTCATCTGCTGTGCCTGAAATAGCTTTATCAAAAACATATGATTACATTTTTGCGGGCTATGGGGCGGCAGCTTCGTTACTTATACTGCAATTACATCATAAAAACTTACTTGATAAACTTAATATTCTTATTGTAGATCCCGAAAGAAAAAATAAAAATGATAAAACATTTTGTTTTTGGGCTAATAAAGATGAAGATATTGTAAAGGACTTAAAACATTTAATTAAGCACTCTTGGTCAAATGTCCTTATTCAGAATGCTGGAAATACTCCATTAGCACCTCTCACCTACCATCATATATCAAGTATCGATTTATATGATGAGTTGCTAAAACTTGAAAAATCGTATAATTGGGATCGATTAATTTCCGCTGTAGATAAGGTTTCAAGTGATGAAAATGGGGCTTTTATTATAGCAAAAGGCGAAATATTACGTGGAAAAAAAATATTCGATTCACGAACACCCATCTACGAAAAGACAAAAGCGGGAGAAACACACATTTTTCAAAGTTTTGTAGGTTGGGAAATTGAAACTAATCGATTGATCGAAAACCCTGATACTTGTCGTTTAATGGATTTTGATGTGGAGCAAAAAGGGTCCACGCAATTCATGTATGTACTTCCTTTTTCACCAACAACTGCACTCGTAGAGCTAACTCGCTTTGGTTCTGAAATATTATGTGAAACTGCAGCAGAAAAACAACTACAGGATTACATACATAAGCACTTCGGTGAATTCAAGAAGCAGGCAATAGAAATTGGATGTATTCCAATGAGCAATGCCGAAATTAGGAATGATACGCTGAAGGATGTTGTTTTGTTAGGTGCTAGAAATTATAAAGTAAAGCCAAGTACTGGTTATGCCTTTAAAAACATGTATCATCATGCTTCTGAGTTGGTTAATTCCATAAGTAATTTAAAAACCCCAAAAGAGCTCAATGTTGAACACGCAAAAGCACCAACAGGTCGTTTTGCTTTTTATGACTCTTTACTTTTGCATATTCTAAAAAATAAGCCGCAAAATGGAAAAATAATTTTTCAAGATTTATTAAAAGGTGTCGAAATTAATACCGTATTACGTTTTCTTGACGAAAAAACAAGCTTCTCTGAAGACCTTAAAATATTTGCTAAATTACCTTGGTCCCCATTTCTATCTGCATTATTTTATAAAATAACTCAAATGAGTTGGTTCCGTCCCTTTATTTTGATGCTATTATGTCTACTACTTATATTTTTGGGTAAAGGAACATTTCTTCAAAGTATCATTGGTTATGGATTACTTATTACTGGGTTAATTACGGTTGGGATTCCTCACGGTGCAGTAGATCACCTTATTGAAACAGGGAAATGGGATTCAAAAAAAGCACCACGTTTTATTTTGACTTATCTATTACAAGCTGCCGCTATGGCATTTCTTTGGTATTTACTTCCTGAATTAGCAATCATTATTTTTCTTGTCTATTCCTCTTGGCATTTTGGACAAGCTGATGGAAAACAATGGGGGTTTTCACCTGTATTATCATTTATTTGGGGTGTCTTTTTACTTTTTTACATTTTGGGGACTCACATGAAAGAAACTAATTCAATTACATCTATTATTGGTCATCTGACATTACCAATCGCTTTTCCTTCATGGGTTATTATTCCATGGATAATTTGGTCTATCATTCGAAAGCAAGCATCATTTAGCTTAACATTAATTTGGCTCTTTTTATCAAGCCAACTTCCCCTACTTTTTGCATTTGGTATCTATTTTATCGGGCAACATAGTATCACAAGCTGGAAACACATCTCAGCACACCTAAAACTAAGCAACCGTAAAATTTGGCTGCAATCACTTCCTTTTCATACCGGGGCTTGGATAATTCTTATGTTATTCATTTATTTTTATCCAGCTTCCAAAGGCTTTAATGTTCAAGACACTAGTCAATGGGGCATTTTTTTTATTTTTATCGCATGTATTAGCTTACCGCATGTTATTTCCATGCAAAGTCTTTACACAAAAAAATCTGATTAATTTCTAGGTTCTTTATTCAAAATTTTTTTCCTTCATTTCCTTTCATATCATAGGAAATAACAGCATTGCCTTTTTAAAAATACACTGTTTTTGCTTTAGCATCAAAAACACTGATACTTTGAGTCTCCGGTTGATACATTCCTTCAAGTAAATGACTTAAAAAAGGGGTGCTTAATAAAAATGTATATGTGTATTATAACTAGGTAGTATTATTTAAGGTTTTCCAAAGTAAATCTTTAAGCTCTGCTAAGCCTTGGCTTTGTATAGAGGAAATAAATAAATGTGGAATATTTTTAGGCAGCTCTTTGGCTATGGCAGCTTTTAATTCATCATCTAACATGTCGCTTTTGCTAATGGCAATTACGAAATCTTTTTGTAACATTTCATCGTTATAATCTTCTAACTCTTTGTGTAAAATTTCAAATTCTTTTTTATGATCTTTACTATCTGCAGGTATTAAAAAAAGTAAAATAGAGTTACGCTCTATATGGCGTAAAAAGCGGTGCCCTAAGCCTTTTCCTTCGGCAGCACCTTCTATAATACCGGGTAAATCGGCAATGCAAAAACTTTTTCCATCTCTATAATCTACCATGCCTAACTGTGGCACAAGGGTGGTAAACGCATAGTCGGCAATTTTTGGTTTTGCTGCTGTTATTACCGATAGTAAGGTTGATTTGCCTGCATTTGGAAAGCCTACCAAACCCACATCGGCCAGTACTTTTAATTCTAACACTTTCCAACCTTCTACACCCTCTTCGCCAGGCTGTGCATATTCGGGTGTTTGGTTGGTAGAGGTTTTAAAATTGCTATTACCTAAGCCCCCACGTCCGCCTTTTTGCAAAATTATTTCTTGCCCATCTTCTAAAATTTCTGCTACTTGTTCGCCCGTTTCTTCATCTAACGCAATAGTGCCAAGGGGTACTTCTATAATAATATCTTTTCCGTTTTTACCGGTACTGTTATTTTTACTTCCATTTTCGCCATCCTCGGCTATTACATTTTTAAAATACCTAAGGTGTAAAAGGGTCCACAATTGAGTGTTGCCTTTTAAGATAACATGTGCCCCACGGCCACCATCGCCACCATCGGGGCCACCCATAGCCGTAAGTTTATTACGCATAAAGTGTTTACTACCAGCGCCACCGTGTCCGCTATGGCAAAATATTTTTATTTGATCTACAAAGTTTGAACGTTCCATATTAAGCGGCAAAGGTCCGTAATTTAAAGTTATAATACCGATTATAAATATTCTATAATTCAATTTTATCCGCCTTTGGTGGATCAATTGTGTGATAGAATATTTTATAAATACAATTGGTATAACGTACGAAGGCAGATGGATGTCTAACTGGTTTTATTCCTTGAAATTCGTAAATCACACGCCTAACCCTTAAAGTGGAATTTAGATTGTTATTAAGCGTTTATCTGTTCTATAACACAAACCTTTAAACTGCGCTACTAAATAATTTTTTTGATTCGTAATTTCTATTTGATAAAGGCCTGTGCTTTTGCCATTATGTAACTCTTTTGCCTCGGCAATTAATTCATCGCCCACATGTATAGGCTTTATAAAATTTATTGAAGTATCTAACGCTACCGATAATTGATTACGGTTATTGCAAGCAAAAGCAAAGGCACTATCGGCAAGGCTAAAAGCAATACCGCCATGCACAATACCAAGGCCATTCATCATTTCGGGCCTTACGGTCATTTTTATTTTACTGTATCCTTCCCTTATTTCAATGATTGATATGCCTAGCCATTGGCTAAACAAATCATGCTGCATCATGTGCGTTACTACTTGTTGTGGAGTTGACATGGTTTTGTTTTTATATTCACCGCAGAGAAAACAGTTGAATAAGTTTTCGCAAAGAACCTCTGCGTAAACTTTCCGTTCTCCTTTGCGGTTAATAATTTATTTACCTATAAAAATTGGTTTTCGCTTTTCTAAAAACGAGTTTATGCCTTCGGCATAATCGGTAGTTAAAGCAGCTTGTTGTTGTAGCTCATCTTCAACCTGCAATTGCTGATCCCAATTATTTGCAAACGATTTGTTTAAGGCTAATTTAGTTAACGCCAAACCTTGTGTGGGCATTTGCGAAAGTGTAACGACAATTTTTTTACTTTCCTCAACAAAAACCTCATCACTAAAAACTTTATACAGCATACCTATTTTTTCTGCCTCTGTTGCGGTTACTTTATCTCCCGTCATCATTAATGCACTTGCTTTTTGCCAACCAATTAATCGGGGCAACGTGTACGTGCCACCACTATCTGGTATTAAACCAATTTTACTAAAAGCTTGTATAAAGGATGCCGACTCGGTAGCTACCACAACATCGCAACACAATGCAATATTTGCACCAGCACCTGCAGCAACACCATTTACAGCACACACAACAGGTTTTTGTAAGGCTCTAATTCGTTTTACAATGGGGTTATAATGCTCACTTAAAATTTGGGCTAATTCCATTTTACCTTCGCCAACTAATTCGCCAATATCTTGCCCAGCACAAAAAGCTTTGCCTGCGCCAGTTACATAAATGGCTTTTACGTTTTCATTTATTGCACATTCATCTAATTTGGTTTGCAAAAGCAACGCCATTTCTCTGTTAAAGGAATTAAATTTATCGGGGCGGTTTAAGGTTATATAGGCAACCGCATCTTTTATTTCGAATAGTATAGAAGACATATTTATATAGATTTTGTAAAGTGGTTGTACAAATTTAATTTATTAATGACATTTAAAATAATCAAATGGTTCTTTACAATCTTGGCATTGGTATAATGCTTTGCAAGCAGTGCTTCCAAATTGGCTAATTAATTTTGTATTGGTGCTGTTACATTGTGGGCATTCTATTACGGGGTTAGCTGTATCATCGGCTCTGGAATGTGGAGGGGCAATACCGTATTCTTTTAATTTCCGTTTACCCTCTTCACTCATCCAATCGGTTGTCCAGGCAGGGGAAAGTACCGAGGTTATTTTAAAATTTTTAAATCCATTTTCTAACAACTTTAATTTAATATCAATACTTATCATATCCATAGCTGGGCAGCCAGTGTAGGTAGGGGTTATAATAACTTCTACAACCTCCCCCAACCCCTCTAAAGCAGAGGAGACAATAACATCTCTTACAATACCTAAATCTAAAATGTTAAGTACAGGTACTTCAGGGTCTGCGACTGTAGAAAGCAATTGCCAAATTTTTTCTTTATCAAGTAATGCTTTTACCATTGGCTATTTGGATATGCCCTTTGCATATATTGTAGTTCGGTTAAAATAAACCCTAAGTTTTCGGTGTGTGTACCAGTTTTACCGCCAATTTGCATGAATGTATTTTTGGGGATAGATAAGGTAGCTTCTTGAAAAATTACGTCTACTTTTTCGGCCCAGTTATTTTGTAGGGCAATTAAATCTATATTCATTTCTTTTTCATAATCAACAGCAATAAACATTTCGCCAATGTATCGCCATAACTCATTAATAGCAACTAACATTCGTTGTTTGCTTTCTGGGGTTCCATCTCCTAGGCGTAATACCCACTCACTACTCCAACGAATATGGTATTTAATTTCTTTTAAAGCTTTTGTACATATAGCGGCTAACTGTTCATCTTTATTTTGCTGTAATTGCTCAAATAATAAATATTGATATTGGCTAAAAAGATATTGGCGTAAAATAGTTTGTCCCCAATCGCCATTTGGTAATTCGGTTAGTAGTAGGTTTTTAAATTCTCGTTCGGTACGTAAATAGGCTAATGAATCTTCGGTGATCTCACTCCCAACACCCTCTCCAAAGGAAGAGAGGGCTTTTGTGTCCTGCATATTTTTAGATTCGTTTATTAATTGAGCAGCATATTGGTAAAAATTTCGGCTTTGCCCCAATAAATCTAAACTAATATTGGTGATGGCAATATCTTGTTCCAAAACTGGTCCATGCCCACACCATTCGCTATTGCGTTGCGATAAAATTAAGGTTGTATCGGCTAAGTGTAAAAGGTAATTTATTAGTTGTTGAGCTAAGTTTTGCATTATGAATTATCAATTAAAAAATTATTCATTATTACATATGCCCAACCTCATCTGGTAAAACATAAAATGTGGGATGACGATATATTTTATCAACTGCCGGTTCGTATAACTCACCAGCTTCATCAGGATTACTGGCTGTAATATGTTTACTTTCTATCACCCAAATACTTACACCCTCTTGCCTACGAGTGTAAACATCTCTTGCATTTTCAATAGCCATTTGTGCATCGGTTGCATGCAGGCTTCCTACATGTTTATGATCGAGCCCTTGTTTGCTACGTACAAAAATTTCCCATAGTGGCCATGCAGATGCATCATCATTTGTTTTCTTTACCTCATTACCTGCCACATTTTCATCGCCTCCAAAATCGCCGTAGTAGTATTTAGTTAGATTAATTTTCATTGTAAAAAGTTTAATGAGTTACGCTGCTTCTAAAGCCTCTTTAGCAGCTTGTGCTTTTGCTTTTTTAACTGCATAAGCATTAGCAGCTTCTCTTACCCAAGCTCCATCGTTGTGTGCTTTATTACGTGCTGCTAAACGTTGTTTGTTACAAGGTCCATTGCCTTTTACTACAGCCCAAAATTCGTCCCAATTTATTTCGCCCCAATTGTAATGTTTGGTAGTTGGGTTCCATTTTAGTTTATCATCGGGCAACGCCATTCCTAAAACCTTCACTTGTTCGGCAGCCATATCTACAAATTGCTGGCGAAGTTCATCATTTGTTTTGCGTTTTATTTTCCACTTCATGCTTTGGTCGTTATTGGTAGATTCTGAATCTTTTGGCCCAAACATCATAAGGCTTGGCCACCACCAACGGTTAATAGCATCTTGACACATTGCTTTTTGTTCTTCTGTTCCTTTGCTTAATACTAACAAGGTTTCAAAACCTTGGCGTTGATGAAAGCTTTCTTCTTTACAAATACGTACCAACGCCCTTGCATAAGGGCCATAGCTTGTACGGCAAAGCATTACTTGGTTTAAAATGGCGGCACCATCTACCAGCCATCCAATAGCTCCCATATCTGCCCATGTTAAACTTGGGTAATTAAAAATAGAGGAATATTTAGCTTTACCACTGTTTAAATCTGCTATCATCTCCTCTCTACTCATGCCCAGGGTTTCGGCCGCACTGTATAGGTACAAACCATGCCCAGCTTCATCTTGAACTTTTGCTATTAGAATGGCTTTGCGTTTTAAACTAGGTGCTCTACTAATCCAATTTCCTTCGGGCAACATACCAACAATTTCGCTATGGGCATGTTGACTTATTTGACGGATATTTGTTTTGCGGTAAGCTTCTGGCATCCAGTCTTTAGATTCAATTTTTATTTCTTTATCAATTTTGGATTGAAAAAGTTGTTCAAAATGTTGAATATTCATGTGGCATTATTTTCTATGCAAAGATAACAAAACTACTCCCCCTAAGTTCAATTTTATGAAAACAAAAAAGCTGGACTATGCAGGCTTTTGGTTGTATATTTTAAATAATTCTACTTCTTAATTAGCCAGGTAAGCCATTTCTCCATAAATAGAGTTTATAAAAATTTTTTAAACACTTTTTTAATACTTTTTTGTTCAGCATTTAATTGTGCAAATGCAGGTATACAAAAAAGAGAAGTAGCTAACGCTATACTTATTTTTTATTCTATGGGTCTAAAGTAGTTGCAATTAATTTATTGTATCTGTCCAAAACACTATGAAGCATTGTAGAAAATTTATCTTTGGTAATTTTTTCTTTTTTGTAAGATGTAATATCCCAAATTGTTAAAGTCAATACTTGTTTTAAAAGTAGTGCTAAATGTTTTCCATTTGCAGGTAAGTTATCTTGTAGTAATCCTTTTTTATTTCACATCAAAATCAATTACTACCTTCTCAGTTTTTGGATGGCTTTGGCAAGTGAGTATAAAACCTTGTTCAATTTCTTCATGCTCTAAACCCCAGTTTACATCCATTTCTACTTGCCCTTCTAATAATTTTGCTTTGCAAGTGCAGCATACGCCTCCCTTGCAGGCAAAGGGCAAATCGGCACCTTGGGCTAAAGCAGCATCTAAAATATTTCCTTCATTAAAGCCTAATGCAAAATCAAAACTTCTACCATCTAATTTAATAGTTATAGTGCTTTTTGCTACGGTACTTTCGATTGTCTTTGGTCTATCGTCAGTTGTTTTTTTCTTTACCGTTCCAAACAATTCAAAATGAATTTGCTTTTTATTTAATCCTTCTTTTTCAAAAAAACCCTTTGCACAAAAAATCATTTCTTCTGGGCCACAAATAAAAACATCGTCAATGGTTTTGTAGTTTATTAATTTAGAAAGATGTTGTAGCTTTTCTGTATTAACTCTTCCAAAGCTAATAGCAGCATCCGTTTTTTCTCTGCTTAAAATAGTTATGAGCGTAAAGCGATTAATGTATTTATTTTTTATTCCTTCTAATTCTTCAAAAAAAATAATAGAGTTTTTATTTTTATTGCTGTAAACTAGTGTAAATGTTGATTTCGGCTCATTAAGCAAGGTAGTTTTTAGTATAGATAAAATGGGCGTAATGCCGCTACCTGCGGCAATGGCTAAATAATTTTTTTTATTTAATTGATTAAGGGTAGTATTAAATTTTCCACTTGGGGGCATTACCTCTAACACATCGCCTTTTTGTAAAACGGTATTTGCGTAAGTTGAAAAAACACCACCATCTACTTTTTTTACAGCCACCGTTAATTTATTTTCGTACGGTGCAGTACAAATAGAGTAGGAACGCCTCACTTCTTCGCCATTAAGGGTAGTTTTTAGGGTAAGGTTTTGTCCTTGCGTAAACTCAAAACTGCTTTGTAACTCTTGGGGTACATCAAACGTAATTGCTACGCAATCGTTTGTTTCTTTACTTACTTCCTTTATTTTTAATGCATGGAAATGTAACGACATTAGGTTTTCTTTTTCTTGTGTTATAATCAGTTAAAATTAATTTAATTCATTAATTTATAAAATAGTATATATTTTTTCTTGTGGTTTCAAAAGTAAGCAAGGCCGGTGATTTTTATCACTGTCATTTTTTACAAAAAAAGAGTAACTTTTTATAGTTACCCTTTACACATTTTAAACTTACTTTACTTTACCCCAATTTTCACCACTTTTAATCCGATACAACGTCATTTCGCTTACTTTATATTTTGCAGCTATTTGTTTAATGGTAAGCTTTCGTTTTGGGTTGTTAATTTGATCTTTAATGGCTTTTACCTGAGTGCTATTTAATTTTAAACCAACGGTACGGTTAGCCTGTATTTTTTTATAAGCAATTTTTTGAGGGCTACTTTGTTGGTGGTTACTCATTTCCTCTAAAGTTGCCCATTTTAAATTTTTGGCTATGTTATCAACTTTTTTATGGTTAATGTGAATTACATATTTATATTTCGGGGAAGTTTTTTTACAAAATAATTTTGCTATTTCTCTATGAAAATATAAGGTGCCATTTGCATTGTCAATATGTAAGTTTAGTGTACGATAGCCAGATGTTAAAGAGCCATTTAATAATTTACCATCTTTGATAATATCGTCATGGTAACTAGAAGCTCTCCCTAAGGAAGAAAAAGCATATTTTTTACGAAGTGTTTTACTTCCTTTAAATTGAATTTGTTTCCAAACTTCGCCTGCAATTTTCTTAATCATAGTTGTTAAATTTAATGTACAAATTACCCTTTTTTATTTAAAGTATAATAGAAAGAATATAAATATAAAAAACGTTTTGTTAAGATGAAAGCATTTTTAAAAATTCTTCTTCATTTAGTATGGTAATGGTTCCTAGCTTTTTTGCTTTTTCTAACTTACTTCCTGCATCTTCCCCTACTACTAAATAACTTAACTTACTACTTACGCCGCTTAATAATTTACCGCCATTTGCTTCTACCATTGCCTCCCCATCGCTACGTTTTAGGCGGCTTAGGGTACCTGTAAATAAAAATGTAAATCCAGTTAAATTACCGTTAGTGGTTGTTGTTTTTTTCTCGTTTTTTAGGTGTAATCCAAGCTGTTCAAGTTTGTCAATCAACTCAATATTTTCTGCGGAGCTAAAAAATGCACAAATACTTTTTGCAACTTTTATTCCAACATCATCTAATTGTTTCAGCTCTTCCTCCGTATACGTTGTAAAATCTTTTAAATGACTAACAGCATTGGCTAACGTTTTTGCAGTAGTTTCTCCAACATAGCGTATACCCAAGCCATAGATAATTCTATTAAGTGGTTGGGTTTTACTGTTTTCAATTGCCGTTTGTAAGTTGGCAATAGATTTTTCTCCAAAACCTTCTAAACCTTTTAATTTATCCCAAGGCAATTGATACACATCTGTAAGGGTTTGCAAAATGCCCATATCATAAAACTTACGAACATTGGCATCGCCAAAGCTTCTAATATCCAACGCATCTTTACTTACAAAATGAATAATACGCTCTACCACTTGTGCTTTACAATTCATATTGCTACATCGCCAAACGGCTTCCTCAGCTGGCTTTATTAAAATATGCTCACACACAGGGCAGTGAGTAGGAAATATTATTTTTTGCTCAGTTCCCCTCCGCAATTCTGCAAACGATTTTACAATTTGTGGAATAACATCGCCACTTCGTTCAATTAAAATGCTATCCCCTAGTTGTAAATCTTTTTCAATAATGTACTCCTCGTTGTGTATGCTAATACTGCTTACCGTTACACCGCCAACAGCAACAGCCTCTATTTTTGCAACGGGTGTTACAGCCCCTGTTCTACCTACCTGAAACTCTATACCAATTAATTTACTAGTAGCTTGCCTTGCTTTAAATTTATAGGCAATTGCCCAACGAGGATGATGGCTTGTCATACCCAACTTATCCTGCAATTGCAGGTTATTAACTTTTATAACCATCCCATCAATTTCATAATCTAAATTATCTCTACTTTTTTCAAATTCATTTACATAATCAATTACAGCTTGTATGCCTTTTACCACTTTCATTTCTTTTTTTGGGCTTTTAAAACCTAAGCTCCAAAGCATTTCAAGCATATTGCTATGTGTAGATAATTGTTTTGAAAAATTGCTTGAATTCGTAGAGTCTAAAATTCCCCCTTTAGGGGGCAAGGGCGTTACATAACTTACATGATACAAAAAGGCTTCTAACTTTCTTCTTCCAACTTCTGCCGTGTCTTTTATGCGTAAACTGCCTGCCGCAGCATTACGTGGATTTGCTAAAGGCGGATTACCCTCTTCAATTTGTTTGTCGTTATAGGCTTTAAAGTTTTTTTTATTTAGCATAACTTCTCCACGTACCTCAATTTGGTTAATGCCATACTCCATAAAATTTGCCGATAGTGGAATTGATTTTATTTGCATGGTGTTTGGCGTAATATCATCACCAACAACTCCATCGCCTCTGGTTGTGCCCCTTACTAACATATTGTTTTCGTAAATAAGTGATATGCTTGCTCCATCAAATTTTGGTTCAACACAATATTCTACTTCATTTAAACCACTTAATTCTTTTGCTTTTCTATCCCAATCAATTAAATCATCGGCATCATAACTGTTTTCTAAACTTAGCATGGGCACCAAATGTTCTGCCTTTGCAAAATTATTCACCAATCCATTGCCCACACGTTGTGTGGGAGAATCTTTGGTAATAAGTGATTGATTAGTGGCTTCAATTTTTTCCAATGCTTTATACAATACATCATATTCTACATCGCTTATAAGCGGATTATTTTGTACATAATACCTATACTCATTAAAACGCAAAACATTTCTTAATTGCTCTATATTATTTTCTGTTATGCTATTTGCAGCATTTAAAAAATCGACTGATTTTTGTTGTAATACTTTTGTTTGATCTTCGTTGTACATAAAAATTGACTTCTCGTAATCAAAGATAAAAGGATAACCATTGTTTTTAGTATTTTTACTAAAACAATAAGCCATGCCATTCTATAAACTGTACAAACCTTACTTATTTTTTATTTTATTTTCCTTAATTCTTATTTTGGGCTGCAAATTTCGCCAAAAGGTTAACTTAATTGTACACAACGCAACCATTTATACAGTAAATGAAAAGTTTGATACAGCACAAGCAATGGCTATACGAGACGGTAAAATTTTAGCCATTGGAAGTAACGATGAAATTTTAAAAGAGTTTGAAGGCGACGAAATGAAAAATGCAGAAGGTAAAATAATATTTCCTGGTTTTATTGATGCTCATGCACATTTTGTTGGATATGGTTTTGGTTTACAGCAGGTAAATTTAAATGGTACAAAAAGTTGGCAAGAGTGTATAGATAGAATTTCAATATTTGTAAAAGAAAGAAATATAAAAAATGGGGATTGGATTTTAGGTGGAGGCTGGGATCAAAACGATTGGGCTATCCAGCAGTTTCCTACAAAAGAATTGTTGGATGCTAATTTTCCTAACAATCCAATATCGTTGGAAAGAGTGGATGGTCATGCTTCAGTTGTAAATCAAGTGGCATTGAATTTGGGCAATGTAAAACCTAATCAAACGATTACTGGCGGAACTGTAGAAACGATTAATGGAAAGCTTACAGGCATCTTAATAGATAACGCACGAACATTTATTTTACCTCCACCTGCAAGTAAAGAAAGTTATACAAAAGCGCTAAAAGAAGCACAGCAAAATTGTTTTGCTATGGGCCTAACAACTATTGTAGATTGTGGCTTAAACAAAAAAGATGTAGATATTATAGATGCTTTGCAAAAAGAAGGCATATTAAAAATGAAGTTAAACATAATGCTATCCGACGATAGTATAAACTATGCTTATTACCTTAAAAATGGACCTTACAAAACGGATAGGTTAAATGTAAACGGATTTAAACTTTATGCTGATGGGGCTTTGGGTAGCCGTGGAGCCTGCTTACTACACCCATACAGCGATAAGCCCAACTGGCAAGGGTTTTTATTAAAAGATAGAAGTTATTTTGAAAAAGTATTGCCGCTAATTTACAGCTCAAAATTTCAGGCAAATACACATGCCATTGGCGATAGTGCTAATAGAATAATACTACAATTGTATGGCACGTTACTAAAAGGAAAAAATGATAGACGCTGGCGTATAGAACATGCACAAGTAATAAATGAAAACGATTTTAATTTATTTGGAGTAAACAGTATTGTACCGAGCGTTCAGCCTACACATGCTACTAGCGATATGTATTGGGCAAAAGAAAGATTGGGAGAGGAAAGGGAAAAAGGAGCGTATGCTTATCAACAATTATTAAAACAAAATGGTTGGATCTCTTTGGGTACTGATTTTCCGGTGGAAGATATTAATCCCTTTAAAACATTTTTAGCTGCTGTTGCAAGGCAAGATGCTAGTGGATATCCTACAAATGGGTATCAAAAACAAAATAGCTTAACTAGGGAGCAGACAATAAAAGGGATGACCATTTGGGCAGCAAAAGCAAGTTTTGAAGAAAAAGAAAAAGGCAGTTTAGAAAAAGGCAAAGCAGCCGATTTTATTATTGTAGATACAGATTTAATGCGGTGTACAGTTGAGAATATTTTAAAAACAAAAGTAATTAGTACCTATATAAATGGGGAAAAAGTAAAGTAAGGGTAGCTTATTTCTCTCTTTAAACTTTTTACTAAAAACTATATCTTTAAATATGATTGAAGAAACGTTGCCCATGCCAGATATAAAATATATAAAATCATTATCAACCCTACATGCAGAGTTTGAAAGTAGTAGTAAAATTGCTATATCGGTAGATTGTGTAATATTTGGATTTGATGAAAATAAACTAAAAATATTGCTGATACGAAGCGATGCAAAAAAGTTTGTGGGCAAATGGTCGCTTTTAGGCGACTTGGTAAATCCTTTGGAAGATCTAAATACATCGGCCTATAGAATTTTAAAAAATAGAACAGGTTTAAATGACTTGTATTTAGAGCAGGTACAAACATTTGGTTCACTAAATCGGCATCCTGCAGGTAGAGTAATTACTGTTGCTTATTGTTCTTTAATTAATATTCAAAACCATAAACTTAAAATTTTAGATAACGAATTGCATTGGCATGATGTAAAGGAAGTTTCTAATTTGGCATTTGATCATCAATATATTTTTGAGCTAAGTTATAAATGGCTACAAAAAAAAATACAAGAACATCCACTAGGGTTTAGTTTGTTACCAAAAAAATTCTCGTTAAGAGAATTACAAAACTTGTACGAAGCAATTTTGGATACCAAAATGGATAGGCGAAATTTTAGAAAAAAATTCTTTGCAATGGATTTTTTAATTGATACTAATGAAATGGAAACGGATGTACCACACCGACCAGGAAAATTATATAAATTTAATTACGAAAAATACAAAAAGAAAAAAAAGAAATGGGGCGGTATTGATTTTTAATACGGTAAAATTTTCTTAAAATAATAGCTAATCAAACATTGAAACTTTACATTTAATTGCATCATACTATTAGATAATATTGAAGTCAAATTTATAAAATGAGAATACTATTACTAACATTCCTTCTAACTTTCCTAATACAACAATCCAAAGCACAAGGTTGTGTAGCTATAAAAGGCGCCCCAAGTATGTGCACAAACCCTGCAAAAGCCAAAGGCTGGTTTATGGACATAAATACACGTTATTTTAAATCGTATAAACATTTTGTTGGCACACAAGAACAAAAACAAAGAGAAGCCGATGGCTCAAACGTTATCAATAATGCATTTGAAATGAATGTTAATGCTACAAGAGTATTTAATACAAGAAATTCAATATCAATTTCTGTACCCTTTTTAAGTTATAAGCGTACATCTTTGTACGAACACGATGGAAAAAATCGTCACCAAACCCATTCTTTTGGTCTTGGAGACATAAGAGTAGCTGCAAATAGATGGATGTTAGATCCAAACAAATCCCCAAAAGCAAATTTTCAAGTAGGGCTTGGCATTAAACTTCCTACGGGTGATTATAATTCACAAGATTATTTTTATAAAAAAGCCGATTCAAGTATAGTTGGCCCGGTTGATCAATCTATTCAATTAGGCGATGGGGGAACAGGATTAACGTTTGAGTTGAATGGATTTTACAGCATAACACATAAGCTAAGTACCTATACCAATCTTTATTATTTGGTTAATCCCAAAGAAATTAATGGAACATCTACTTCCAGAGGAAGTGTGGCTTCTGCAACGGCAAAAAAATATAATACCGATGTTATGAGTGTCCCTGATGTGTTTATGACTAGACTTGGAATTAGTTACATGGAAAAAAGGTATACTTTTTCAATTGGTATAAGAGCAGAAGGATTACCATCAAAAGATTTGGTTGGAGGTAGTAGAGGGTTTAGAAGACCAGGGTATATCATTTCTGGAGAACCAGGAATTAATTACGAAGCAAAAAAAATTAATTACACTTTAGCCGTTCCTTTTGCCTTAAAAAGAAATCGTACACAAAGCAATTCTGATAAAAGAAGGACGGCAGATTCAGGCATATTTACACAAGGTGATGCAGCCTTTGCAGATTATTTAGTAAGTTTTGGACTTCGGTTCAAACTCTAAGTAACAAAGAATAAATTTTAAAAAGAGTTAGTTTCTAGCTCTTTTTTTATTACATTTTCTACTGTTTCCGTTAATGGTTAAAATATTTAGTCAAAAATATTATTGAAAATCAATTAATTATAAAGGTGTGGTATAAAATAGTACCTGTTTTCTTTGGAAAAGAATAGTTAGCCCCCTTACCTTTGCAGTCCCAATTTTTTGGGAAACATATTTAAAGCCTTTGGGATGGCAAAGGCATCACTCAAAATAAATATAAAATGAGCAAATTACATTTCACTACTAAACATGCTAATGCGGCTACCGTAACACACAACTGGTATGTTGTGGATGGTACTAATCAAACCGTAGGACGTATGTGTTCTAAAATTGCTGCAATCTTACGTGGTAAGAATAAGGCGTATTACACACCACACGTTGATTGTGGGGACTTTATTATTGTTACCAACTGCGAAAAAATTGTACTTACGGGTAATAAAATGAACGATAAAGTATATGATAATTTTAGTGGTTACCCAGGTGGCCGTAAAGAAGAATTAGCTAAAGACTTAATTAGACGCAGACCAGAAGTTTTAATTGAAAGAGCTGTAAAAGGGATGTTACCTAAAAATAGATTAGGCCGTCAGATGTACAAAAAACTATTTGTATACCAAGGTTCAAATCACCCTCATGCTGCACAAAAACCAGCCGAATTAAAATTCTAATTTTTAAAAACATTTAAAATAAAATAAATGGAAAAGCAAAAAAATGCAGTTGGCCGAAGAAAAGAAGCGGTAACACGTGTTTTCTTATCTAAAGGCGAAGGAAAAATTACTGTTAACGGAAAAGATTACAAAACGTACTTTCCGTTAGTATACTTACAAAACCAAGTAGAAGCCCCTTTTAAAACAGTTGAAATTGCCGATAAATTTGATGTGGTAATAAATGCAACTGGTGGCGGAGTAAAAGGCCAAGCAGAAGCTGCTAAATTAGGTATTGCCCGTGCTTTGCTAGAGGTAAGTGCCGATTACAGGCCAGCACTCAAAGCTGCAGGTTTATTAAAAAGAGACCCACGTAGTGTTGAACGTAAAAAACCAGGTCGTAAAAAAGCAAGAAGAAGTTTCCAGTTCAGCAAACGTTAATTGGACACCTTTTCAAATTTTTAATTTTTCAAATTTTCAAACTATACAATGGAAAATACTTCATTACAACAGCAACTTTTAGAGGCAGGTGTTCATTTTGGCCACTTAAAAAAGAAATGGAACCCCAAAATGTTACCATACATTTTTGCCGAAAAAAAGGGTATTCACATTATTGATTTAAATAAAACCGTAGAAGGTTTACAAGAAACTGCAGCTGCTTTAAAAGCAGTAGCTCGTAGCGGTAAGAAAATAATGTTTGTTGCTACCAAAAAACAAGCAAAAGAAATTGTAAGCGAATGTGCTCAACGAGTAAATATGCCATACGTTACAGAGCGTTGGTTAGGTGGTATGCTTACCAACTTTAACACCGTTCGTAAAAGTGTAAAGAAAATGCAAAGCATAGAAAAAATGCTTGCCGATGGAAGTGCAGAAAGCTTAACTAAAAAAGAGCGTTTAACACTTACCCGTGATAAAGATAAAATGGCAAAAGTATTAGGTGGTATTGCACAAATTAGTCGTGTACCCTCTGCTTTATTTATGGTAGATATAGGGCATGAGCATATTGCACTTGCCGAAGCTAAGCGTTTGAACATTAGCACATTTGGTATGGTAGATACCAATTGTGATCCTAATAAAGTTGACTTTGCTATTCCTGCAAATGACGATGCTACAAAATCAATTGCTATAATCGTTAATTATATTACTGCTGCAATTGCCGAAGGTTTGCAAGAGCGTCAAGCAGGTAAAGATGATGACGAAAGCACTGATAGCGAAGAGAGTGCAGAAGCAAAAGCAGCTCGTTTTGAAGCAAAGCAAGACGGACAAGATGATAGAAATCGTAGAGGTGGTGGTAAAGGTGTAGCTTCTCAACCAAAGCGTAGAGTTGCAGGCCCAGGCCAAGGTGGTAGAAGACCTGCAGGGAAGTAAAATCCCCTCCGCCTCCGCCGCGGCGGAGCAACTAAGGAGAGGAAGAGATCAAAGATTTATGGGTGTCTTTTTTGTGACAAACATTTTATCTTTAATCAACTTCATTGTCGTTGTATAAAACATCCTGATATTTTCGGGATTATTCCACATACAGTTCTTTATTATGCCAAGCACGCTAAAAGTTCAAATGGAATTTTAAGCCTTGAGCAATTAATTTTTAATTTTTAATTTTTAATTATCATGAGTGTTACTATAACAGCACAAGACATAAACAAACTACGCCAAAGTACTGGTGCAGGTATGTTAGATTGCCGTAAAGCATTAACAGAAGCCAACGGCGATTTTGAAGGAGCAATAGATTGGCTTCGTAAACAAGGACAAAAAGTAGCTGCAAAACGTAGCGATAGAGAAGCAAAAGAAGGTGTAGTAATTGCACAAACCACAGCAGATAATAAAAGTGGTATTGTACTTTGCATAAGTGCTGAAACCGATTTTGTTAGCAACAACGCAGAGTTTGTAACATTTGTAAAAACTATTGCAAACGCAGCTATCGAAAATAATATACAAACTGCTGAAGAATTAAATAAAGTAACTATTGGTAGCGAAACCGTTGCCGATATGGTTAACGACAAATTAGCTAGCATTGGGGAAAAAATTGGTATTACTCGTTTCGAAAGAGTAAATGCTCCTTTTGTAGCAAGTTATATACATGGGTCAAACCGTATGGGCGTATTGGTTGCCTTAACTAAAGAAGCTGCCGAAGCTGGGAAAGATGTAGCCATGCAAATTGCTGCAATGAATCCATTAGCAGTTGATGAAAGTAGCATTGCACCAGAAACTATTGCAAGAGAAAGAGAAATTGCTATTGAGCAAATTAAAGCAGAAGGTAAGCCAGCAGAAATGGCCGAAAAAATTGCTGTAGGTAAAGTAAATAAATTTTTAAAAGATAATACGTTAATACATCAACCTTTTGTAAAAGACGCTAGCAAAACAGTAGCTGATTACTTAAAAAGTATAGATGTTGATTTAAAAGTTACTTCTTTTGTAAGAGTAGCATTAGGCTAATAATCTATTTATATACTATTATGAAGCCCCGCATTTATGCAGGGCTTTTTTAATTCTACCACCCAATTCCATAATCTTCTCCATGGTTGCTGCTACCACCCCAAAAACTACCATGTTTCCAATCGAAATAAATAGCATTTAGTGGGCCACTTGTTCTATCATCAAAACTAAGCTTGTAACCCATTTGTATCAGTTGTTGGCGGATGGATTCGGGCGTTTTATCATGTACTAAAATATTGCCATAACGAGGTTTTCTATCCTTTAATTTACTACCCCCAAGGCTAAGCCAAAGTTGATTGGTATTAATATTAGCCGCTTCACATGCTTGTTGTACATTCATACCAAACTCAACCATGTTTAAAAAAAATTGTAAAGAGTTTTGTTCTTGAGTATCGCCACCTTGTACGCCAAAACTTACAAAGGGTTTACCCTCTTTTAATGCTAGTGTAGGCGTAAGCGTTACCCTTGGGCGTTTGCCTGGCGCTACTACATTAAAAGGGCTAATAGCACTATCTAATACAAAACTTTGCATACGCTGGCTCATACCCACCCCCGTTTTGCCTGCAATGCAAGCTGGGTTCCAACCACCACTTGGCACAATGCTAACCACCCAGCCTTCTTTGTCTGCTGCTTCTACGCTTGTTGTACCACGCCATAGTCTATCCATATAATTGTCCTTATTAAAAGCCACACCATTGGCATCATGCTTTGGTAAAAATTGAGCCGGATTTTTGGTATTACTATCACTTAATAAATTATGCAACTGTAAATAGTTATCAAATGGATTTATTTTTTCGTTTTGAAAAAGATATGGATTGCCCGGTGTAAATAGTTCGTTTTTACTAGGGTTAATAAGCAAAGCTCTTTGCTTTGCGTATGCTTTACTTAACAAACCCTTCATAGGAATTTGGGAAGAAAAATAGGGATCGCCATAATAAAAATCTCTATCAGCAAAGGTTAAACTCATGGTTTGATAAATCGTATTGATGTACTCCGTACTATTATATTGCATTTTTTTTAAATCAATAGTTTCCAAAATATTTAAAGCTTGTAACATAGCTGGCCCTTGTGTCCATGCTTGTAATTTATATACATCAATTCCTTTGTAATTCGTACTTAAGGGTTCTTCTTCTATCACTTTCCAATTGGCTAAATCTTCCATCGTAATCAGTCCGCCTTGTTCTTTACTGCCCCGTACAAATTCTTTAGCAATGCTGCCGGTATAAAATTCTTTGTACGCCGCCATAATAGCTTCTTTTCTATTTTTCTTTTTCTTTAATGCATTTTTTTCAGCCGTAATCATTTTGTTAAGTGTGTTCAATAAATCTTGTTGCACAAAAATTTCTCCAGCTTCTGGGGCTTCTCTTTTTTCGTTTAAGTGAGGTAAAAAAATAGCTTTACTATACGGCCACTCTTTCAATACTTTTTTACTACGCTCAAAACTATTAGCGGTTTGCGCCTCAATGGGGTAACCGGTTGCTAACTCCATTGCAGGTTTTAACACTTGCTCTAAACTCATTGTACCATAATTTGCTAACATATAACAAAGGCCACCAGGGGTGCCGGGTGTAACAGCTGCTAAGGGCCCATTCTCTGGAGGAAACTCGTAGCCTTTATTTTTAAAAAATTCAACTGTTGCACCAGTAGGTGCAACACCCAATGCATTTATGGCAATTACTTTTTTTGTTTTAGGGTTATAAATTAACGCTTGCGTTTCTCCTCCCCAGCTTAACACATCAAACATGGTACAAGTTGCCGCTAACATAGCGCAGGAAGCATCTACAGCGTTACCTCCTTGTTGAAAAATTATTGAACCTGCCGTAGCAGCCAATGGCTTACCAGTAATAGCCATCCAATTTTTTGCATGAAGAACTGGCTTTTGTGTTTGTTGGCAATAGGAAAGTTTTATTGGAAGCAGAAATAAGAGAAGAGCTATTTTTTTCATTGTATTAAATTGATTGCATTTAAAGATAAAAAATGTTAAATCAACTTTTAGTATTTTTATTTAATGAATATGTACGAAAAATACTTTACCGCAAATAAAGAGGGTTGGAATAAAAAAACAGCTATACATAAAACATCCTCTTTTTACGACTTAGAAAAATTTACAAAAGGGGAAACCTCTTTAAATAAAATTGAGTTAGAAGAGTTAGGAAATGTAAACGGGAAAAAACTTTTGCACTTGCAGTGCCATTTTGGGATGGATACCTTAAGCTGGGCAAGAGAAGGGGCTACCGTAACAGGAATTGATATAAGTGATGAAGCCATAAACCTTGCTAAGGATATAGCTACGGAGCTAAGTATACCAGCAACTTTTATTTGTTGTAATGTGTATGATACATCAACCTTTGTAACCGAAAAATTTGATTTTATATTTACCTCTTACGGCACTATTGGTTGGCTACCCAATTTAAAACCTTGGGCAAAAGTAATTGCCGAAAATTTAAAACCTGGGGGTGTTTTTTATATTGCCGATTTTCATCCTACACTTTGGATGTACGACGATGCAATGGAAAAAATTGAATACAGCTACTTTAACGATGAAGTAATAGAAACCACACAAACGGGTAGCTATGCAGATAGAGATGCTGCTATTGAATACAAAGAATATGGGTGGAACCATCCTTTTTCGGAAATACTCGAAAGCTTAATTAGCGAAGGCTTGCAAATAGAATTTTTGCATGAGTTTTCTTACTCACCATACAACTGCTTTAACAATGTTGAGCAAGGGGCAGATGGCATGTGGCGATTTAAAGGCATAGGAAATAAATTTCCTATGCTATATAGTATAAAGGCAGTAAAGATTTAATTTTTACTATCCAATATTATGGGAGCATTGCCTTTACCCATTACAATTACTTTTGCATTGGTTGATAAGGCTAGTTCTTTCATGGCTTTTATTTGTTCGTACTGTAATTGATTCTCGGTTAGGCCTACATTTATTATTCGCTGGTAATCAGAAATACCTTGGGCCTCTACTCTTTTTCTTTCAGCTTCTTGTTTTTCTTTGAGTAGTACAAATTGCATTTTTTGAGCATCTTGCTCGGCATTAATTTTTTGTTCTATTACCGCTTTTACAGATGCAGGTAAAGTAATATTGCGTACCAAAAGATTTTCTAGTTGCAATCCTCTTTTAGTAAACTCATCTTCTATGCTTTTGTAAATTCTTGCTTGAAACTCATCTCTTTTTGTTGAGTATAATGAAATAGCATCATAGTATACTGCATTATCTCTTATTTTGGTGCGTGAAATTGGGCGTACAATTTTTTCTTGAAAATCTACACCAGTTTCTTTTAATAATTTTGGGGCTTCCGTTTTATTTACCCTAAATAATACGGTTAGGTCTATGGTTACTTCAAGCCCATCAGCGGTTAATACTTTAATGGCATCATCGCCTGCTTTATCACCTTCGTTATGTACACCACTCATGGTATAGTTTAATGTTTTTACATCTATTTTTTCTACTTCATATAAAGGGTTAATAAAATGCAAACCACTTTCTAATACATCATTTTGAATTTTTCCAAACATTTTTTTAACTCCCACTTGTCCAGCATCTACCTGTACAAAACAGTTGCTAATTAGCCCTATAAAAAAAATAAGTACACCAGCATATTTTGTAGGCTTACTAAATTTATATAAAGCTTCGTTTTTATTAAATACGAAGCCGATGCAAAAAATAAGGATACCTAATATTAGTAGAAACATAATTATACATTTAACTGTAAATGTAGGCACTTTTTTAAGTTCTTTATCGAAACCTTTTTATGTATCTTCGTACTGTAGTTTGTTTTTAACTACTATAAATTTTTTATGGCAACAAAATATAAACGCATTCTTTTAAAATTATCTGGCGAAAGTTTAATGGGGAATAAAAATAGTTTTGACCCTATTGACTCCTCCATTATTGCACAATATGCAAAGGAAATTAAGCAAATAACCGAGGTTGGCGTGCAGGTAGCTATAGTAATTGGTGGCGGTAATATTTATAGAGGAATGAATGAGGCAGATAGCGGAATTGAAAGGGCACAAGGTGATTACATGGGCATGTTAGCCACTGTAATAAATGGAATTGCGGTACAAAGTGGGTTAGAAAAAGCCGGTGTATATACCCGTTTACAAAGTGCTATTAAAATGGAACAAATTGCCGAACCCTATATTCGCAGAAGAGCCATACGCCATTTGGAAAAAGGGAGGGTGGTAATTTTTGGTGCAGGTACAGGAAACCCTTATTTTACAACAGATACAGCAGGTAGTTTACGAGCAATAGAAATACAAGCCGATGTAATTTTAAAAGGTACTAGGGTAGATGGTATTTACACCGCCGATCCAGAAAAAGACCCTACCGCAACAAAATACAACAGTATATCGTTTTCGGATTGTATTCAAAAAAACCTGAAGGTTATGGATATGACTGCTTTTACACTTTGCATGGAAAATAAATTGCCTATTATCGTTTTTGATATGAATGTAGCTGGTAATTTATTAAAAATAATGCAAG
The DNA here is from genome assembly GCA_903837525.1 of uncultured Bacteroidota bacterium. Classification (GTDB taxonomy): domain Bacteria; phylum Bacteroidota; class Bacteroidia; order Chitinophagales; family Chitinophagaceae; genus Ferruginibacter. The sequence continues at coordinate 79,844 of CAILUU010000014.1, forward strand.
GTGAAGAAGTAGGTACATTAGTAAGTTAAAATGGTTGTTATGCTTTCTCAATAACAAATAAATAAACTAATTTCTGAAAACGAATTTTTACGTGTACAACTAAAAGAGCTAAACGAAATGTTGGCTTTACGAGAAAAAGAAATTGAAATTTTAACTTCGAGTGCAAACGATACCACACAACTACCTAGCCAATTAGAGCAGCATGACGTTGAAAAAATCCTTACAAGATAGTATTACCCAAAAGCAACAATAAGCCCAAGGCACTGCCAATAGAGAAAAAGACTTGGAAGATGAATTAGTTGACACATCTAACTTATTAAAGGAATATACAGCTTTGCAATAAAAATATACCCATTTATTTTGTGCTTGTGACTATTTTAGGAGCTGTACTTTATACAAGTTTAGGTTTTGGAGGTTTAGGAGGAATAATAGGATATTAATTATTTTTTATAATTTATTAACACCCTTTTCTATGGAGAAGGGTATATTTTATTTTTAGAAAGGCCTGTACATTCTTTAACTTTGTAAAAATATTTAGTACAAATGCAGCCCATAGCCGATATACGTAAAGAGTATAAACAAGAAACGCTAAACGAAAAAGATATACAGCCCAATGCTTATGCACAATTTGAAAAGTGGTGGGATGAGGCATTAAAAAGCGGTTTAGACGAAGTAAATGCAATGACACTAGCAACAGTAAACGAAGATGGAACACCGGCTGCTAGAATTGTTTTACTTAAGGGCTACAGCCCAAATGGTTTTGTGTTTTATACTAATTACAACAGTAATAAAGCTAAACATATTGATAATAGTGGTAAAGTAGCGCTTTTATTTTTTTGGGCACCCTTAGAACGACAAATACGTATAACAGGGTCTGTCTCAAAAGTTAGCGAAGAAGAAAGTGATACTTATTTTAACTCTCGACCAGCAGGTAGTAAAATTGGTGCTTGGGCATCTCCACAAAGCTTACCAATTTTTAATAGAGAGGTAATTGAGGAAAATGAAAAGAAATACACAGAAAAATTTAGTGATACAGCTATAATTCCACGTCCGCCACATTGGGGAGGGTATATAGTAAAACCTACCCAAATAGAATTTTGGCAAGGCAGACCAAGCCGCTTACATGATAGAATTTTATATTCTTTACAAACTGATAAAAGCTGGAAAATAGAACGTTTAGCTCCTTAATAGTTGCTTGAGGTATGTTGATGTTGTACAATGCACGACTTTCTTTTAAAAGATGGAGTTGTCGTAAATCGTACATCACTAGATGGTACATTTATTTATGCTTTCTTTTTAGCAACAACTGCTTTTTTAGCTGGCTTAGCTACTCTTACTTTTCCAAAAGAGCCTGCAAAAATTTTTCCTTTTTTTGTTTTGATATCACCACGTCCCATAATAAATTTATTTTTATATTTTTTAGAAATACAAAGGTATAAAAAAGCCTCGATTAATCGAGGCTTTTAATTCGCTTTTACAAAGATTACATTTTACTAGCTAATTCTTTACCAGCTTTAAACTTAGCAACTTTTTTAGCTTTAATTTTAATAACAGCACCAGTTTGTGGGTTGCGGCCATTACGTGCAGCTCTTTTAGAAACTGAGAAAGTTCCAAAACCAACAAGAGTTACTTTGTCACCTTTTTTTAAAGTTTTAGTTACTGCATCAATAAATGCATCTATGGTTGCATTTGCTTGAGTTTTGGTGATGCCTGCATCATCTGCAATTTTTGCGATTAATTCTGCTTTGTTCATACTATTTTTTTTTGAATTTTATTAATTAGAACAAATATATATGCTTTTTAATTGCAACAAAATTATTTTATGAAAGATAAGAAAGTAAAAAAAACTACGAAAACCGCAAGGAGACTGCTTTTATTGTATTTATACCTAAAATTATTTTTTGCTAATTTTGCTGCAACTATTTGCTGCAAAGGGTTTTATCGATTTTTATTAAAACCGCTTGGGCATTGACTTTGGCGTAAATACCAATCCTTTTTTATATTGCCAAATATATTTTTTTGTTTTGCACATCTAGTGAATAACTTCCATGACACTTCTAAAGGCAATAAATTTGTTACCCCATTTACTAAATCCTTTTTGCCTCATACTTTCGGCATATTTTTCAATGTATACATTATATAGGCTTTTACTTTCTGCAAAGTATTGAATGGCAAACGTTGGTCCTTCGGTATTATCCACCTCTAACAAACGTAAAACAGTAGCTTTTGTAAAACAGCCGGTTTGTACAACATCATTAATATGCTCTTCTTTAATCCATTGCAACCAATCTGCCGCAATATCGGGAGTTACTTTTACGGTAACATTGTAGAGAATGCCTCCTATATCTTCGCTATCAAAAATTGATGGTTGTGTATGCATAGTTTGATTCATTTTAAAAATTACGCTAGGTTAAAAGTCTATTTCAACATAAACAGGGCAATGATCACTATGTATTATAGTTGGTAAAATTTCCGCTGCTTTTAATTGCTTTTTTAATGGTTCAGTAACTGTTATGTAATCAATTCTCCAGCCTTTATTGTTTAGCCGTACACTTGGAAAGCGTTGGCTCCACCAACTATAGTGGTGTGGCTTGGTATTAAATTCTCTAAAGGTATCAACCCAGCCAGTACTTAAAAAAGTTGTCATCCACTCTCTTTCTTCAGGTAAAAAACCACTGCTTTTTTTATTTCCCTTTGGGTCGTGTATATCTATGGGGTGGTGGGCAATATTATAATCGCCTACCAAAATAAGCTTAGGTATTTTCTTTTTTAATTTGGTTAAATAGGTTTCAAACTCATTTAACCAACTGTATTTAAAAAGTTGTCGTTCATCTCCACTTGTACCGCTAGGGAAGTAGGCATTAATTAATCGAATATCTCCAAAATCTGCTTGTATAACTCTTCCCTCGTTATCACTATTTTTTATACCACAACCAAGCTCAACCTTATCGGGCTTAACCTTACTAAAAATAGCTACACCACTATATCCTTTTTTTTGAGCACTAAACCAATGATGATAATAGCCTAGCGCCTCTAATTGTTTTACATCTACATCGCCTTGTGTGGCTTTAGTTTCTTGTAAACAAATTACATCGGCTGGATTTGTTTTTAACCAATCAAAAAAGCCTTTTTTAATGGCGGCTCGTATGCCATTAACATTGTACGAAATTATACGCATTGCTATTATTTTATTATTGTAAATTATCAAATTATAATGGAAGAAAACAAATTGGAAGAAAGTAAATCAGAAAATAATACCGAAACTATTTTTGCCGAAGCTGATTTTAATATGAGTGGATATGATAAACATATACGCCATGCAAGAAACGCTTGCTTTATTTCTGCTGGTTTGTTATTCATAAACGCCCTTATTTTATTTTCGAAATATCCTTTTAATATTACTATTTTTTGGTTAGATTACTTACTTTGGATTATATATATTGGCGGCTTTGTTTTTTGTGGTTTTTTACAAAAACAAAACATACACAGCTATTATTATTGCATTGTGTGTATTTAAATTATTTATAATTGTAAACGCAATAATAAATCCAGCCAGCATTTTTGGCGGAATAATTTTTAAAATTGATATTTGCGTTACACTTATTAAGGGCTTACAGCATGCTAAAGAAGCAAAACAAATAAAAGTGCAGTTAGTGAAATAAACTTAATCTATTATTGGCCTTAACCATCTTGTTGCATCATCAATGCTCATTCCCTTACGCCTAGCATAATCTTCAAATTGGTCAGGCTCAATTTTGCCTACTCCAAAATATTTACTTTGTGGATGAGCAAAATACCAACCACAAACCGATGATGCTGGGTACATTGCCAATGATTCTGTAAGATAAATACCTGTGACTTCCTCTCCACCAAGTAATTCAAATAATTTATATTTTTCTGTATGATCGGGGCATGCTGGGTAACCTGGTGCAGGACGAATACCACTATACTCTTCATTAATTAATTGCTCGTTGGTTAATTGTTCTTCATTCTCGTAGCCCCAATAATCGGTTCTGGTTTTTTTGTGTAGTAATTCTGCAAATGCTTCTGCTAATCTATCGGCTAATGCTTGTAAAATAATCTTATTGTAATCATCTAAATTGGCTTCAAACTTTTTGATATATTTTTCAATTCCTTGAATAGTTACAGAAAAAGCACCAATATAGTCTTGGTTTGGAGAAATAAAATCTGCCAACGACAAATTGGGTTGACCTTCTGCTTTTTTAATTTGTTGGCGTAAAAACTCTAAAGGTATTTTTGTAGATTTATTACTCACTATAACTGTATCTGCTTCTGTTTTATTGGTAATCCAAAAGCCAACAACCCCCTTTGCAGTTAGCCATTGTTCATCAATAATTTGTTGTAATAATTTTTTTGCATCGTTATATAGTTTTGTTGCTTCCACACCAATTATAGTATCGGTAAGTAATGCAGGAAATTTTCCATGCATTTCCCAAGCAATAAAAAAGGGTTGCCAATCAATATATTCTGCAATTTCTTTAAGGGTGTAATTTTCTAAAATTTTTGTACCAGTAAATGTAGGAGCAATTGGAGTAAAGTTTTCCCAATTAATAGCAGCTCCATTTTTTTGAGCATTTGTAAATGGTAAATATTGTTTTATTACTTTTTTGTTTGCAAAATCAAAACATAGTTTATCGTATTCGGTTTTTAAATTGCTTAAAAAATCTGGCTTTTGTTCATTGCTAAGTAAACTTCCAGCAACGGTTACACTTCTACTAGCATCTAAAACATGTATTACACCATTATTGTATTGTTGTGCAATTTTTACAGCGGTATGCATACGGCTTGTAGTTGCACCCCCAATTAATAATGGTTGTGTCATGTTTCTTCTTTTCATTTCGTTTGCTACATGTACCATTTCGTCTAGGCTTGGTGTAATTAATCCACTAAGGCCAATAATATCAACTTTTTCTTTTTGTGCGGTATCTAAAATTTTATCAGCACTAACCATTACGCCTAAATCAATAATATTATAGCCGTTACAACCTAATACTACTCCTACAATATTTTTACCAATATCATGTACATCTCCTTTTACAGTGGCTAATAAAATAGTGGCGGCGCCTGCCGTTTCTTCATTTATTGTACCTGCGGCAAGATGAGCATTTTTTCTATCTTCTTTTTCTTGTTCAATAAATGGAGTAAGTACCGCAACACTTTTCTTCATTACCCTTGCACTTTTTACAACCTGAGGCAAAAACATTTTTCCACTACCAAATAAATCACCTACAATATTCATTCCATCCATTAAAGGCCCTTCAATAACATCTAGGGGTCTTGCATATTTTTGCCGAGCTTCTTCGGTATCTACTTCAATATAATCGGTTATGCCATTTACTAAGGAGTGTGCTAACCTTTTTTCTACAACCTCTAATCTCCATTTTTCATCTTTAACTACTTCTTTCCCTTTTGCTTTTACCGTTTCGGCAAAGTTTATAAGGGCTTCGGTAGCTTCGTTGTTTTCGTTATTATTATTTAAAATAACATCTTCACATAATTTTTTTAAGGTAGGTTCAATTTCATCATAAACCACCAACTGGCCTGCATTCACAATGCCCATATCCATGCCAGCTTTTATAGCATAATATAAAAAAACACTGTGTATAGCTTCCCGTACATGATCGTTTCCACGAAAAGAAAACGATACATTACTAACGCCTCCACTTACTTTTACTAAGGGCATTAATTTTTTTATTTCTTTAGTAGCTTCAATAAAATCTACCGCATAATTACTATGCTCTTCAATACCTGTAGCTACTGCAAAAATATTAGGATCAAAAATAATTTCTTGTGGGGTATAGCCAACTTGCTCGGTTAATATTTTATAGGCACGGTGGCAAATTTCTACTTTACGATCTTTAGTATCTGCCTGTCCTTTTTCATCAAACGCCATTACAATAATTGCAGCACCATAGCTTTTACAAATATGTGCTTGTTCAATAAATTTAGCCTCGCCTTCCTTCATTGAAATAGAATTTACAATACATTTTCCTTGAACACATTTTAAGCCAGCCTCAATAATTTCAAATTTGCTTGAGTCAATCATTATTGGAATCTTAGCAATATCAGGCTCTGCTTGTACTAGGTTTAAAAAGGTAGTCATGGCTTCTATACCTTCAAGCATAGCATCATCCATATTAATATCAATAATTTGAGCACCACCTTCTACTTGGTCTCTTGCTACGCTTAAAGCTTCTTCATACTTTTCTTCTTTAATTAATCGGGCAAATTTTTTACTACCTGTAACGTTTGTACGCTCACCTACATTTATAAAATTTGTTTCGGGGCGAATAATTAATGGTTCTAATCCGCTAAGGCGTAAATATGGTTTGATGGTATTCATTTTATTTTCAATCTACTTTTAGTATAGGCAATAATCATTGAGTTATTGTCTTAGCCTTTATATCACTTCTTCCAACACAGGCAACTCTCTTGCTTTAAATTTCTTTACCTCATCTGCTATATGCTTTATGTGGTCGGGTGTGGTGCCACAGCAACCTCCAACAATATTTAGCCAACCATTAGCGGCCCATTCTTGAATAATATGGGCAGTTTCATGCGGCTGCTCATCGTACTCTCCAAATGCATTAGGTAAGCCTGCATTTGGATAGGCAGAGGTAAAGCAATTTGCAATTTGCGAAAGCTCTTCTATATGTGGCCGCATTTCTTGAGCACCCAACGCACAGTTTAAGCCTACGCTTAAAGGATTTGCATGAGCAATGGACGTATAAAATGCTTCTAATGTTTGGCCGCTTAACGTTCTACCAGAGGCGTCTGTAATAGTTCCACTAATCATTATAGGCAACTCAGGTAAATTATTATTTCTAAAATAATTTTTTGTAGCATAAATGGCGGCTTTTGCATTTAAGGTATCAAAAATGGTTTCTATTAAAATGATATCTACACCACCATCAACAAGGCCTTTTATTTGCTCGGTATAGGAAGCTGCTACTTCATCAAAAGTTACTGCTCTAAAACCAGGATTATTAACATCTGGCGATAAGCTTAGTGTTTTATTTAGTGGCCCAATTGCTCCAGCAATCCAAGCAGTTTTACCACTTTGCTTTACAGCCTCTTTTGCACATTTTGCACTAGCAACATTTAATTCGTAAGCAAGTGATTGCATATCGTAATCGGCTTGTGCAATAGAGGTACTGCTAAATGTATTAGTTTCAATAATATCGGCACCGGCATTTAAGTATTGAAGGTGGATTGCTATAATTATTTCGGGCTGGGTAATACTTAACAAATCGTTATTACCTTTTACATCAGAGTGCCAATCTTTAAAACGAGTTCCACGGTAATCAGCTTCTTCTAATTTATGGCGTTGTATCATAGTGCCCATTGCACCATCAATAATTAAAATTCGTTCTTTTAACGCTTGCTGTACTGTTTGCATATAAATGTAGTTTTAAGGCAATACTTTTTAAAATTGTTTAAGAAAGGCTATTGCTTTTTAGTAAAAGGATAACATAATCTTAAACAATATTGTTAAAAACCGTACTTGCTTTTACGAACAAAAAAAATAAATAAACGTTGGAAAAACCTTTGTGGAGTTTTGTGGACGTTTATTAGTTCTGTTGTAGGCTGAACAATAAACAAATCTGCCTTTTGCGTTACAAAGTTACAACATTAGTATTAAAAAGTAGCTGTAATTTTTAGCGCTGCTTCTTCGGCAGCAGCGGATTTTACATTAAAATCGGCTAAAATAATTTTTATCGTTGCTGTAGCTTTTATGGTTTGGTTTTTTACTACAAGTAATGCAGTTGTTTGTATTTCTTTCGTTTTGCCATGAATGGTTAGCAGACCTTTAATGGTTGCGTTGTAGGTGCCATCTTTACCCAAGGTTACTTCATTAGTATTTATAATTTTGCCTACAAAATTTGCTGCAGGATATTTACTGCTTTCTACATACTCTTCATTAAAATGCTCTTCCATTAACGCATCTGCAAACTTAAATTGTAACATGGCTAATTTAAAACGTACATTCCCTATTATATCAATAGTTGCCTCTACTGCATTATTTATAGCTTTTATATCTTCGAGACCACTTCCTGCATCAAAAGTTATTTGTGCTTTTTGTGTTTTAAAATATTCCGTAGGTTCAACTATTAGGCTTAGTGTTTTTTTGTTTTTAGTAGTATCACTTTGTTGAATAGCTTTCTTTTCTGTTTCAAGAGGGTATAGTGTGCCCGAATATTTTTTTGAATTAATCACTATGCAATTTTTTAAATTAATAGTTGTTAATAGGCCTGTACAAATGCCTTTTATGGTAACAGTATCAAGTTGGTTTATGCTTTTAACTAAGCCATCAATCGTACAATTTATTAAGGGTAAGCTATCGTTAATTTTTACGGTAATATCTGTTTGGCTAGTTTGATCATTTGTAACAGAAGTAGCTATGCCAGTAAGTTCAATAGTTTTATTTATATAGATTTTATTGGCACTATCTTCAAAATTTTTGAAGAGGGCTGCAAAGTTACTAGGTTCAATACGTATAGCATTTTCAGTAGCAACATTTCGTTCAGCTTTTTTATAAAGTACTTTTAAAACTAAAAAGCCAACTAAGGATACTATTAAAAGTAAGATGCTAATGAATATTATTTTCTTCTTCATACTAATTACTGCACATATTGTGCTACAGGCATTCTATTTGTTATACTTTTTGCTAACGTCATTTCATCTGCATATTCTAACTCTCCACCAAACGCAATTCCCCTAGCAATGGTGGTTATTTTTATATGGGTATGCTTTATCTTTTTTGCAATATAATAAACAGTAGTATCGCCTTGAATGTTTGGATTTAAAGCAAAAATAATTTCTACAATATCTCCTTTCTCTACTCTTTTTACTAAGGTATCAATGGATAATTGATCTGGTCCTATTCCATCTAATGGCGAAATAATGCCACCCAATACATGATATTGGCCATTAAACTGTTGTGTACTTTCTATGGCAATAACATCTCTTATGTTTTCCACCACACAAAGTAATTCTTTTTTACGCATAGGGTTTGTGCAAATGCTGCATAAATCAGTATCAGAAATATTATGACAATTAAGGCAAAATTTAATTTGACTTCGCATTTGTGTAATAGCATTACTAAAATTTGTACTATCCGCTGTGGGTTGTTTTAATAAATGTAATACTAAACGTAAAGCTGTTTTTTTGCCAATGCCCGGTAGTTTTGAAAACTCGTTTACAGCAGCTTCTAATAAGTGAGAGGAAAATTGCATAGGCAAAGTTAATGTGCTAATTTGAGAATTTAGTAAAGTACTTAAGTAGTTTTAAGCAGGAGCGGAATAGCTATAGTTCAATATCTCTCTCATTATCCCAATTGGCTTTTATGGATAATTTTTGAGGGAGCGTTATAACTTTTTCTGGTTGTATTTTTTTGGTGTAATTGCCGGTATCCCATTTTCCATTATTATTTGAATCAAACAAAATACATAACTCATACTCCCCAGGAATAAATAACTTATCACTCCATTCTGTGCTAGTTATTTTAAAGGATTTTTTTACTTCATCGTTTTGTACAAATTGTACTACAGTATTTTTTGTGAGATCTACATTTTTAAATCGAAGTACTATATTACCATAATCGCTTATACTTTTTGTAGTAATTTTTAGAGTATCGCTTTTAGCTAAAACTAAATCGGCACTATCTGCAAAAGCATCCTTATCAATAATTAGTTTAAACAATTGATTTTCTTTCCATTGGTTTGAAATAGTAATTTTTTTTGAAGTACTGTCTAATGAAATACTTATCTCTTTTATGGAATTATAGCTGGTATCAACTAATTGTATTTTATTGAGGATAGCTTTTTTTAAAGGTTTATTAAATTCAATAGTAAGTGGAGTTAGTAAATCTTGTACCGTGCCCTGTGTAAGCGTATATCGTAAACGTTTTTCTATATTTTTTATGACTGTTATTTTTTCTTTCTCTTTTTCTTGTACAAAGGCATTTAATAAAACGGAATAGGGCTTGGTTGAAGGGGTAACATCATCGTTTAAAAAGGCAAAGGCTTCTGCTTTTGAACTGTACGTTTTACTACCATCGGCATCTTTTAAAGCATACATTTTAAATTTATCGTTTGGTAAATTAGCAAATGTAAAATTGCCCTCGCCATTAGGCTTTGCAATATAATCAGGCTTTGTTTTTTGTACGGAAGAATCGGTAGCATTACGATAAAGCAATATTAATAGTGCGCTATCTACTTTACCTGTTTCGGCAATTTGTACTTTACCTGTAAGTTGTAAAGAATCCAATGCGGCGCCAGTAGAAAATATATAGGTAAAGTTACCTAAAGGGTTACCTTCATTAACATCAACAATGGCTTTACCAAAATTAATGCTATAGGTTGTATTAGGTTGTAACGTATCTTTTAATTTTACGGTAACTGTTTTTAATCTGTAATTAATTTCTGGATTTTTTTTTGGAAACGGAGAAACTAAAATATTGGTTTGTGCCTCTTTAACTTCTATGTATTCGTTAAACGTTAACGTGATTTTATTAGCTGAAAAATTTACCGTTTTTAATTGAGGGGACGCACTTATTAAAATTGGTGCAATCGTATCTTTTTGGCCACCAGTTGGCATACCAATTTGGGCACAGCCTGTACCTAACAAATTTATAAGTATTAAAATAAAGGCTAAACTAACTAGGTAATAAAAAAATGAAAATTTCATTCAGTATAAAATATTATTCTGCAAACATACTTTGTAAATGCTTGATAAGTTGTAATAAAATCATAAATCTTTATTCATCTTCTTCAATATCATAGAGTTTTACGGCTAGTTTATTGTCTTTTACAAAATTGCACCAATGGCAGGTTTCTTTGCCACAGCCTTTGTAAAATTCTTTATTTTGAACTTTTTGCCAAACCTCGGTAATTTGTTGTTTTACTGTTTCTGTATCAGCTGGGGTTAGTACAATTTTTTCTTTGCGGTATTCCTTTTTTTTATTTGGCTCTACAAAATCAAATTCGGTGCTAACAACATTCCAACTTTTTTGCTCGTAATTATCAATTAGTATTTTATAAAAAACTGCTTGGCGCCAATAATCGCCTCCATTAGGCTCTTTTTCATTTGGCCCTTTTAATTTAGGTAGTGCTTTTTCAATATCGCCACTTTTATAATCAACTACATTTACATCTTTACCATTAAATTCTAACTTATCTAATTTACCTTTTAGTGGAATATTATTTACTACTACACCACGTATATTTTTTTCAATTGATACAATTTTATTCCAGTTGGTGCAATAGGTAGTATAATACTTTGTAAGTACTTCGTAGCCATATTCCATTCTTCTCTCAAAAGCTTCTTTAGTAAAATTTTCTCTATGCCTATACATATACCAATTAAAATCTGCTAGCATTTCTGGTATTAATGGAAACACATCGTTTTCTTGCATTTTTCTAAACAACTTTTCTAGCGCATGGTGAATGGCACTGCCAAACTCTGTTGCTTCGCTTTTGCCACTAGGTATTCGAATTAAATTTTGATAATAAAATTGCAAAGGACATTTTAAATAATTGCTTAAGGCAGTTACATTCATTACAAATTTGGTAAGTAAACCATCAACAAAACCATCTTTGGCATGTTCAATTTCTGGTGCTTGAGGTGTAAATTGTAAAATTTCAAATTCAAGCATTTCCTCTCTAGAAATTGTTGGCTTCTCTATTGGTAAATTATGCTCCTGTAAAATTTCTGCAATAAACATGGATGGCTCTAACTCTTTTCCGTTGGCATTAAATTTTTGATAAGATAAGTGTAAATGTTTTTCTGCTCTTGTAAGTGCTACATAAAATAATCGCCTTAGTTCTTCAGCTTCTCCTCCTCGGCTATCTGCAAAAGTGGGGGAAGCTGTAAACATGGTATCAGGTAATTTATAGCCACCTGCTGGCTTTTTTTTCTTTTCCCAACTACTAGCATTAAGTCCACAAAAGAAAACATACTCAAACTCTAAACCTTTACTGCCGTGTGCTGTTAGCAAGTTTACGCCTTTATCTGTACCATTTGTTTCGTTCATAGATATGGGAAGTTTTTCTTTTTCCATTAAATCTATAATACTAATTAATTGTGGTAGCGAAAGCAATGGATTGCGGCTAGTTTCTTCTTTAATAAAATCGAATAAGGTGGTTAACAACTGTAGTAGCGAAATTTTTTCACTACTATTCATAATATAAGTAAGCACACTTGCTTTTTCAATTATAGTACTAAATAGTTTTTGTAAGGTAAGGTTTGGCACATCGCTAATTAGCTCCTCTAACTGCAGGCTAATGTTTTTTAAGTTTTGCGGTAAGCCTTTATCAAATAAATCTTTAGTAGGGTTGTTAGTTTTATCTATAATTAATTTTCGAATAGAGGTTGGGGTATCGCCATATTTATTTTTATTTACCTCCACTGTAATTTTTGCAATTTCTATGGCCGGTATGTTGTAAAAATCGTAATGTAAAATTTCAAACAACATTTCATCACCACCATAGGGGGTATCCATTTCAGCATTTAAGTACCTAAGTACTTGTACTATTTTTTTTATAAAGGGATTTTCTAAAATATTTAAACTGCGTTTGCTATAAAAGGCTATATTTTTTAGTCGTAAATAATTAGCTAACTCTTGCCCATATTTATTCTCTTTATAAATAACAGCAATATTGCCAGCAGGCACTTTATTGGTAAGTAGGGTATAAATTTTATTAGTAATATCGGCCATTTCTTCTTTAGCATTATTATAGGCAACCAAAGTAGGCTCAATAGTTAAAGAAGATAAGCTAGGTTTTGAGGAAATTAATTCTTTGGTTAATCCATCAATTTGATTTACTAAACGTTCCTTATTATTATCAATTAAGGTTTTTGAAATAGTTAAAATGGGTTGTGTACTTCTGTAATTATTGGTTAACACAACCGTAATTAAATTTTTTGCATAGTTGTTTGCAAACTCTAGCATATTCTCTACATTGGCACCTTGAAAGCGATAAATACTTTGGTCATCATCACCCACTACAAATACATTTGGTTTATCCCAATAGTTTATTAAAAGCTGTACCAGTTTATTTTGAGTACCGCTTGTATCTTGGTATTCATCTACTAAAATGTATTGAAACCTCTCCTGATAGTTGGCTAGTATGTTGGCATTTTCTTCAAAGGCTTTTATTACCCAGTTTATCATATCATCAAAATCGTACCGGTTTTTTTTACGCATTAACTGTTGGTAATTGTCAAACTCATTTACAGCAGCTTTTAGCTTTTGCATTTTTTCTTGCTCCTCTTCAATCTTATCTTTTTTTACATCCCCAGTATTAAACTCTTTATATTTTCTTTTATAAATAAATTCTTCTCTATTGGATAAATCATTTAGGTAGGCTTCAATTTTTTCATTTATAAATGCTGGCAACCAACCCTCTCTTTTCATGGCAGAAAAAAGCTGACGAAGATTATTTATTTCAAAATACACATCGCCTCTGTATCTTTTTAAGGTATTAGTTTTCTGGAAGCCGTCTATCAGTTCTTTAAAAAGCTCAATACTTTCTAACTCAGAAATAGCATCTAAACTAGTTTTTTCAAAAAGCGATAAGTTATCTTGAATTACATCGTTACAAAATGCATGAAAGGTGTAAATATTTACTTTATAGGCAGCAGCTCCAATAAAATGTTGTAATCGTTTACGCATGGCAATGGTGCCAGCATCTGTATAGGTTAGGCATAAAATATTTTCAGGTAAGGCATCTGTATCTAATAAAATTTTGCCAATACGAGCCGCTAAAATTTGTGTTTTGCCTGTACCAGGCCCTGCTATAACCATTACCGGGCCATCAATAGTATTTACTGCTTTTTGTTGTGCGGCATTAAGCTGGTTAAAGGTTTCGGTATATTTGTTTTGTAGCTCATTATTTTTATGTTGCATAGTAGTTGGTATGGTAGGGTTATAGTCCACTACCAATATAACCAAATTTATAACTAAAAATTTAGTACGTAAAAACAAATTACTTGTATTATTGTTAAACAATCAAATAAGTATAAATGAGCAAAGTATATTCACTTAAAACCGTACAAAAACTACCCATATCGTTAGAAGCTGCTTGGGATTTTTTTAGTAGCCCAGCAAACCTTAAAGAAATAACACCCACTAACTTAGGGTTTACTATTATTAGTAAACATCATGGCGAAAAAATGTATCCAGGTCAAATTATTGAGTATACGGTAAAGCCTGTTTTAGGTATACCCCTTTATTGGATGACGGAAATTACACATGTGGTAGACAAACAATTTTTTGTAGATGAACAACGCTTTGGCCCTTATACGATGTGGCATCATCAACATCATTTTAAAGCTTTTGATGGCGGAGTAGAAATGACAGATATTGTACACTACAAAATACCCTTTTGGTTTTTAGGAGATATTGCAAATACCTTATTTGTAAAAAAACAGTTACAAGGTATTTTTGATTTTAGGTGGAAAAAGGTTGAAGATTTATTTGGGATTTTGAACGCTGATTTTTATGATTAGACTGATTTTTATCATATCAATTTTTATTTATTAGATGAACAATAAATAACTAATTTTTTATATTAAATTATTGCCCATAGCAAACTGCCAACTGCCAACTGCTACCCCGGCATCCTAGTAATGTACTTCTCAATCTGTTTTATTTGATCTACAATTTGTGGGGTGGTTGGTTTATAGCTTTTTGCTTTGCGGAAAAATTCTTTAGCCGCTCTATATTCTCTTTTATTCATCATTATACTACAAAGTTGTAGATAAGCTGCAGCGTTATTTTCATTGTCCGGTAAACCAGCTCTAATGGCTTGGCGTATGTAGGTTTCGCCCTGTTTCATATCGCCTTTTTGCATAGCAAGCATTCCTAATTGTAGTTTATTTGCACCTTCCGCTTGGCCCATCTGCCCTTTCATTAGGGTACTGTTTTGCATTAATTGATTACTCTTTTTTAGGTTTTTTTCTGCTCCGTCATAATCGTTTTCTACCATGGCTAAATTA
This sequence comes from uncultured Bacteroidota bacterium, assembly GCA_903837525.1. GTDB lineage: Bacteria > Bacteroidota > Bacteroidia > Chitinophagales > Chitinophagaceae > Ferruginibacter. Next base: position 94,865 of record CAILUU010000014.1, read on the forward strand.
CCTTTAACCGTATAGTATACTGAGCGTACTGGCTTTATTAATAAACCCGGAAACCAAATTGAGGCTATTACTTTTTTTGCCCCCTCCATATCTCCCTCTTCCATATAGCTTTGTATTAAACGCATTGGCCCCATTATAAAATGACCTACAATGGCTATAAGCGCTAAAAAATATAAAATAAAAGATGGCCAAAAACCAGCTTGAATATTAGTATAAATGGCTAGTGCTAGTAAAACAACACCTATCCATAACCTATATTTTATTACAACATTTAACCACTTCATACTACAAAAATTTGGATGGCAAAGATATAATTAAGAATTAAGAATTAGGAATTATGGTTTTTGGCTTTTTCATTAGCTAGAATAGCATAGTTTTGTCAACCAAATTTAGAAATTTTATATTTCTACAAGGTACGGGTCCCGTAGTTCAATGGATAGAATAGAAGTTTCCTAAACTTTAGATCCAAGTTCGATTCTTGGCGAGACCACCCAGCGAGAATTTTGGTCAATCTGAGAAGGTTGACCATTTTTATTTTTCGCTGAAATGTATGACAGACAAGAGATTACGGTGAATATACTGTTAACTCTTGGAGTTCGAAGGCTGTTATTTTCCTTATTATACAAAATCCCGTTTTGGTATATCAAATATTGCAAACGTTGCTTACCACTATAATTGCTTGTAACGTTTTGGGGCTTTGCATCCGGTCTTTTTCTTCAAAAAACTGTCGCTAAGGTGCTGTTAAGGGCTGGCGTTATCAATAAAGTATTCATGTTTTTTATGATTAAATATTTTCAATTATCCTCAGACAATACAATAATAGAATCACCCTCAATAAAATTAATAATGTTTGATTTTAAGGGATTAATATTTATACCATATTTTTTTTCTGAATCAGAACTCTGCGTTGAGATACGATATCCTATTGCAGTTTCGTTTAATTGTGCAGCGCTTTCTAATACGGTATAAAAATTAACTGGCTCACCATGTTTTACGTAACGGCTCACCGGTTTTAAATATACTTCAGAACCTTCCGCTTGAAATAAAATATCGTATACCTTTTTTAAATCTTTGTTTTCGCTCAACTGACTTAACATTAATGAAATTAAATTATGGCTTATAATAAAGTCATCAGCCTTGGCAACTACCCCTAAGTCACGGTTTCTAATATCTAACATCTCAGATACAATACTGAAGTCTTTACCCACTTTTTCGCTAAGATTACGTAAGTGTAATAAACAAATTAATGTTTTAGCATCACTTTCTTGCAAATCAATATCCATGTAACTTAATAAAATTAAATGGTCGTATGTTTCTGGTTTTAAATTAATCAAAGTGGCTTTGTCATTTATATCGCCTTTGATAAAATCTATTTTTTGATTTTGTACCGATTTTTTCAATTCAGCTATTTGCATACTAATACCATCAATATCGGCCACAATTGTAACTTGAGAACCAGAAGCAACGTAATTATCTAATTCTTCAATTACTCGTACACCTCTGTCGTTCCAGCCTAATATTAACGTTTTTTCAATGCCCACATTTTTAATTTCAGCACGATTAAATAAATTATGTTTAATATCAAAAGTAGTTTTACCACTTAACTTAATGGTATAATCATCTTCTGATATAGCAATTACGCTATCTCCATTATTAAACACTGTGTCCATCGTTGGATTAATTAAGACTTTTTCTTCGTTGTTTAAAATGCCAATAACGGCTGAGTTTTCATAAGCAAACAGCACATCTTTAAAAGTTTTACCTGCTAATTTTGGTTCTTGCTGAAAGTAAATTTCATCTCCTTCAAACTGCAATAATTCGTTGTAAACTAAACTTAAACCAGATTGACGACAAGTTTGCGCAGTAATACGTGATATTAAATCTGATGAAAGCACAAAAGCAGCTTCGTTGTTACCAACTAAATCAGCGGCTTCCATATTTTTGGGATCTTTAATTTCTGCAACAATATTAAAAGCTTCTTTTTTTCGATTTTTACCATTGGTTAATGCTAAAACTGTTTTTATGACATATATATCTGCATTTGCCTCTTCGTTAGCAAGTACAATTACTGAGCGTGCTGCGTTAGGATTAACAATAGCTATATCGGATAACTCTAAAGGGCTACCGCTCCTTATAATAACTGTGGTATTTTTGAAATCCTCGATTTTTGAACGAATGTCATCTTCCATTTCGCCTTTATCTCTATCTGCTAAAATAACGATGCGTGGCTTTTTTTGATTTGAGTTAGCTTCAATAATTTCAGAAATGATAGTAAATATCTTATCGCTCCAACCAAGAATTAAAGTATGATTGTTTTCTAAAACACGTGAACGCCCCTTTTTAAGTTCTTCTAATTTTTCGTCAATACCACTCGAAATGGTTCCAATTAAAATTGAAATTACAAATATACCACCTAAGGTAGCTGCAAAACGAACTATTCTAAATGCCCAACCTTGGTCACCACCCATTGTACCACTATCTAAAGTAGCCATTAAACTTTGCCAAGCACCTTCTATAAAACCTAATTTTTCTGCTTCCGGCTCAAGAGATCCTTTTATCCCGAATACTAAAATTAGCAAGCCTAAAACTAGTACCATAAATAGTGAGACTAGAGCTAACCATTTAATTACACCAGCTGGCCCTTTCGACATAGTGTTTTCAAAATAATAGCGAAATTTTTCGCTGAAAGTAGATTTTTGCATTACTTATTAATTAAAGTATTCGTTAATCATATGGCTTTTCGGTATAGCCCGGTTTTTTTGAGTGGTTCCTAGTCTCCACTTTTTAGTATTGCAATTATAAAACATTTTTTGTCAGCAGTTAAGAATTGTTGAACCGAAGTGATAGTGGTTCTCTTGTCTGTGTCATTCCCTTGTGTTGCACTTTAAACTTACCCATAACGTTTTGCGGCTCGGTTTTCTTTTTTGTCGTATTGTGTCCGTTTAATCTGCTTTACTGCTTTATAAATTTATGCGTTTGATTAAAGTTACTTTTCAATCTTGCAAAATAAATTCCGTTAACTAAATTAGAAACATTTATTTTACTTTCATTAGTTACGATAATATCTTTTACCAATTGCCCAATCGAATTATAAATTTGTAATTCTTGTTTTTCAGACAAATCATTTAATTGAACTGTAATAAAATCAGAAGCTGGATTTGGGCTAATTGAAAATTTCGATATTTCAGTTACATTAATAACTGTTGCCCTCTGGTATGCCCTGCATATTGGATCACCAACAACAATATCCATCCAGGAAACCAATCGAGATGCGGCATAAAAACTTTCGGCTAATGTCCAGCCTTTTGTATATCTATCAAACATAATACTCGGTGATGCAACTCCTTGAACGAGTGGCTCATCAGTATACCCTTTTACTCCTGTAACTCCTTGAGAAATTAAATCTGCAATTTTTGATTGTCCCCAATTAGTTTCATAAAAAGTTCTTGCACTTGTAGAAACTGCTGTTTCGGCTATAGCTCCTGCAACAAAAGTTAGGGAATGATAGTTAGGTTCGCTATAATTATTGTCATTGCTTCCCCAAGAAAAATACCCTTTTAAAGGTGGCATGTTTCCTACAAATGTTAATGTCGTATCATACTGCACAGGAATAGACTTTGCTAGTAGTCCCGTTTTTGCTTTATTCATATCCGAATTAATATCGCCATAAGCACTTTCGGCTGTAATAGTTAGTGTTTGACCTGCAACATAGGCACTGGGTACAAATGTATAAGGTTGGTTATTAGGGTTTGGATAACCCATCCAAGGAGTTGGATCGGTATCTAAAAGGATGTTTCCAGTTGTCGGAATTCCACTCAAAAGGTTTGCTTCTGCTTGCAAAGAACGTGTTGTTAATGCTATAGCATCGGCTTGTGTATATCCATCAAGTCTAGTTACTAAATGTCCTCCAAATTTAGCATGACTAAAATGCGTTGTGCTTTGCCAAAATTTGTTCAAATACGCTTCTCCCGTATAGGTTGCACCATAATTGATGTCGCTAATATTCACGATGCTTGTTGTAGGGCTTGCTTCGTATCCCATGCCTGCAATATAGCTGTCTAGCGAGCATATTCCATTGAAGGTTTTACCAGGAACACCGCTAATTCTAATTGGAATTCCTTTAGTTAAAACAATAAAATCTATTTCTGGATGTGAATTCAAATAGGTTAGTAAAGGAGTTTTTATTTGTGTTGTAAAATTAGAATAAGATATAGTTTCATTATAATCTAACAAAGTACTATTTTGACATGATATGTTAAGTACTTTTGTTATGTTCCGTCGAGTTATATAATCATCTGTTACAACGATTGAAACTGGACTATTGGTGTTTTTTACTACCAAAACTCTACTTTCTATTGATTGAGAAAATAGAGTATTAGAAAATACAAGAAACATTAACATTATATTTTTCATTGTTCAAAAACATTAAATTTTAATTTAATTATCATCTTTCTTTTCTTTTAAGTTTCGCCACACTGAACGCTAACGTTCCGCGTGTAGGCGATGTTGCCTTGTGTTGCGCCTGCGGCAAGGCAATATTGCTTACACGCTGTTATAGGCAGTTATTGAGTTTTACATTTTATCCCAATAGGAAAGTCTTGTCCAAACATAAAGGTTGTAGGATACTGTGAAGTGCCTTTATATTTGTGTGTTAAAATTGGTACTTCTTCATCAATAAAGCCCTTTAACGTTGCAGCTGTGATTTGACAATTATCTAATGAGGCTTTACCACCAAGTGCATTTAAAAGTACAAAAGTAAAAACACCATGTCCAATTTGAGTAAACTCAG
>CAILUU010000015.1 GCA_903837525.1 uncultured Bacteroidota bacterium
CTTTTTTTACTTTATATTTTTCGCTAACTTTTTCAAAAAAGTGTGCATCCGCAGCATACATATTTTCAAAAGCATACGAGGAAAACACTTCTTTTTTACCAAAAAGTGTAGCAAACAAAATACAATCATCTACATGAATTATTTTATTAAAATCGTATTTATCAGGAACATAATAATCTTCGTTACTATTTACGACTGTATTGGTAGTAGAAGCTATTAGGTCTGCATTATTCATCTCATTTAAACAGCTGCTTAGATGATTTGGTTTGTACTCATCATCTGCATCAATAATGGAAATATACTTACCCGAACTTAGCTGTACACCTTTATTAATAGACTTGGATTGCCCACAATTTTCATGTCGCAAATAGGTAACTTTGTATCCTACATATTTCACATAATGTAGTAATTGGTTATAAGGATCATTATCGCTGCCATCATCAATAATTAGTAATTCAATATGGGTAAAATCTTGATTAAGTACAGAGTCAATTGCTCGTTTTACCAAATTAAAATCGGTATTGTAAACCGACATAATTACCGATATGTCTACTGACGTGTTCATTCTATTATTAATGTGTTATAGTACAAAAGTAAGCTTACTATTTTAATTTGCTAATTGAGTTTGTTCTTTAAATAATAGTTAGCTTAGCCCTAGCATAAAAATAATTATTTCTTAACCTAACCAAAACTGAATAGGGAGAGATTAAAATCTCTCCCTATCAACTAAAAATGCTAGACTAAATTTTATTTCTTTGGCATTAATACCGCATCAATTACATGAATAACACCATTACTTCCAGCAAGATCTGCTGCAGTAACATTAGCACCATTAATTGCTACTTTACCATCTTTAATAGTAACTTTCAAATCTGTACCTTGTAAAGTTTTTACAACTTGGCCATCTTTTAAATCAGCAGCTTTAACATTACCAGCTACTACGTGGTAAGTTAAAATGTTTGTTAAATCAGCCTTTTTTTCTGCCTTTAATAAACCATCAACTGTACCTGCAGGTAATGCAGCAAAAGAAGCGTTAGTTGGTGCAAAAATAGTAAACGGACCAGCACCTTTAAGTGTTTCTACAAGACCAGCAGCCTTTACAGCAGTAACTAGTGTTGAATGATCGGCAGATTCGATTGCAATATCAACTACATCTTTAGCTACTTCAGTAGGTTTTGGTGTAGAATCATTTTTTACTACTGGCGCTGTTGCTGTTTCTTCAGTTTTCTTTTCAGCTTCTCCGTTACAAGCCACTAATGAAATAGTGCAGATAGCTGCAACAAATAATAAATTGAACATTTTTTTCATAAATAATTTTTTTTATTTAACATTAATCTGTTGTAAAAGTTTAAAATTTATAATTTTTTAACATAGTAAATCTGATTTTGTTAATCGGATATCAATTATTTTAAGTTTTGATTAAACAATTTGTTTTGATTATGCTTTTTTTTGGAATAATGGGAAATAAGTAAAAGTTTTTTATAGAAAAAAGTATGAAATAAAAAAGAAGTGGCTAAACAGCAGCATTATTTAGTTTTAATCTACTAAAATAGTTGTAGTTGTTCAGTCTTTTTAATGATGATAATAGGAGTTGAATTATTTGTGATGGTAAAAATATTTGAAGCTTCGGTTCTACTTGCAACTTCAATTAAGGTATTAGTAGAATTAGTTTGAAATAATTCTTTAACTAAATCGGGTGTATTATTTTCTTTGGATAAATGTGCTAGAATTAAATGAGATAAGTTTTCGTTTTTATGTTCTACAAATAATTCTAGGGCTTGTTTGTTTGATAAATGCCCTTGACCGTTTCGAATTCTATTTTTTAAGTGGAGTGGGTAACGTCCATTTTCTAGCATTACTTCATCGTAATTACTTTCTAAAAAAAGAGCATGGCATTTAGCAAAATAGTTTTTTACATTAGCACAACAAACACCAATATCTGTAAATACACCCACACAAATAGTATTGTATTCTATAATAAAACTATAAGGGTCTATGGCATCATGCTGTTTGCTAAATGGAGTAATGGCCAAACCATCAAGCATAATTTGCTGATGGTTACTAAACGATTTACTTAGTTGGGTAATTAACCTTGGCCCATTTTTAGCTGTTAAGGTAGATATGTAAACAGGTATTTGATATTTATTAGCTAAGGTACTTACTCCTTTAATATGATCTCCATGTTCATGCGAAACAAAAATGCCTTTTACATTTTTAAGCGGTAAGTCTAATTTTTTCATTCGCTTTTCTACTTCTCTACAACTTATACCAACATCTACCAATATGGCTGTGGTATTATTTCCTATATAATAGCAATTTCCATTACTACCGCTATTTAAAGATGTTATATGCAACGCCATTATGCAAAGAAAACTTATTTTTGCAATTAAACTATTTTGTTTGAACAATACCATTTTTTTAATTACACCACCATTTACTCAATTAAATACGCCGTACCCTGCTACAGCTTATTTAAAAGGTTTTTTAAATACTAAAAACATTGCATCTACTCAGGCCGATTTAGGTATTGAAGTAATTCTTAAATTATTTAGTAAAAAAGGGTTAACCAACTTATTTTCATCTATTCAATTAAAAGATACATACAGTGCAAACGCAAAGCGTATGCTTGTTTTAAAGAATGATTATATAAATAGTATTGATGCTGTTATCCTTTTTTTGCAAGGAAAAAACACGGTACTTGCCCCATTAATTTGTAAAAGAAATTTTTTACCAGAGGCTGAACGTTTTGCACAAACCGATGATTTAGCTTGGGCATTCGGAAGTATGGGAGTGCAAGATAAAGCCAAACATTTAGCTACTTTATATTTAGAGGATTTATCTGATTTAATTAAAGAATGTGTTGATGAACATTTTGGTTTTAGCCGTTATGCCGAAAAACTAGGTAGAAGCGCTAATAGTTTTAATGAGTTATATGCAGAACTTCAAAAGCCAAATACTTTTATAGATAATATCTTACTAACTATTTTAAAAAATAAAATGGAAAGTATACAACCAAAAATGGTGTGTATTTCTGTGCCTTTCCCTGGTAATTTATATGCCTCTTTAAAATGTGGACAATGGATTAGGCAACATTACCCTGACACAAAAGTATGTATGGGTGGGGGTTTTGCTAATACAGAACTTCGTTCCTTAAGCGATAAAAGGGTTTTTGAATTTTATGACTTTATAACATTAGATGACGGAGAGGCTCCAATAGAAAATCTAATTCAGTTTATAGAGGGTAAAAAAAATATACAAGAGCTAAAACGAACATTTACGTTAATTAATAATGAAGTAACCTATATTAATAACACAACTTGTGCCGATTATAGGCAAGGGCAAGTTGGCACACCAGATTACAGCGATTTTTATTTAGATAGCTATATTAGTGCTATTGAAGTGGTAAACCCAATGCATAGTTTGTGGAGTGATGGGCGTTGGAATAAATTAACTATGGCACATGGTTGTTATTGGGGCAAATGTACCTTTTGCGATATTAGCTTAGATTATATTAAAAGTTATGAACCCATAACAGCAGCATTACTTTGCAATAGAATGGAAGAAATTATTGCACAAACTGGGCAAAATGGTTTTCACTTTGTAGATGAAGCTGCACCGCCAGCTCTAATGAGGGCTTTATCCATTGAAATTATAAAAAGAAAATTAATAGTAAGTTGGTGGGCAAATATTCGTTTTGAAAAAAGTTTCACCAGAGATTTATGTTTACTCTTAAAAGCGGCAGGCTGCATTGCAGTATCGGGTGGGCTAGAGGTGGCAAGTGATAGATTATTAAAATTAATTGACAAAGGAATTACGGTGGCCCAAGTGGCAAAAGTTAATAAGCATTTTACCGAAGCCGGCATTATGGTACATGCTTACTTAATGTATGGTTTTCCTACTCAAACAGCACAAGAAACTATTGATAGTTTAGAAATGGTAAGGCAATTATTTGAAACAGGCGTATTGCAATCGGCTTTTTGGCATTTATTTACAATGACGGCTCATAGCCCTGTTGGATTAAATCCTGAAAAATTTAAGGTGCAAAAAGTTAGTGATACGATAGGTACATTTGCTAATAACGATATTGCGCATACCGACCCTACTGGAGCCGACCATGAAAGCTTTGGATATGGGTTAAAAAAATCGCTATTTAATTATATGCATAGTATTGCGTTTGATGTTCCTTTAAACAAATGGTTCGATTTTAAAACCCCAAAAACAAGCATTGCACCAACGTATATTTCTGCTCTTTTAAACGAAGAAGAATATATAGCCACTAATTCAACCACAAAAGTAGTTTGGTTAGGTAACGCTCCAATTATTGAAACCTATACAAAAACAAAAAAAGGTAACCAATGGGAAGAGTGTACGTTAACATTTGAAACAAAAAAAGAAACCCTAACTATTAAAACCGATAAAGCACAAGGCTTGTGGCTTTCAACAATATTAGCCAATGTTACCATACAAAATAATAAAACACTTACTTTACAACAAGTAAAAGAAAACTACGAAGCTGCAGGACTAAACGATTTTGAATTATTTTGGGACAATAAGCCTGTAAATACCCTGTATAAAGCTGGTCTTTTACAATTATAATTGATAAGCTCCAAGTTGCCTCAACGCTATATTTTCAAACGTATTTTTTTATTTTATTTTTTGCAAGATGTAAAAGCGCTTTAGCTGAAACATCAGATTTTATAATTTTTGAAGGTGTTACTAATTCTACTAAAGGATAAAAAGGGAAAGTTTTTTTACAAAAAATTTTTAAAAATTCTATAATGTTGAAATAAATGACTAAAATAAAAAAGCACCTTTAAAGGTGCTATACTAAACTAAGTTTTTACAAAATTTACAATAAGTCTAATGCCTTTGCTAAAAATGTAGTGTTGAAAGGTAAAATCATACTACAATATGAACCAATAGGGGAATACAAAACTACAAAAAACACAATTACAGAAAGAATAAATAATATCCAAAATAGGCCAGTTTTTTTTGATGCTGTGTCCATGCTTTTTTTTGCAAATATATATATAATCTTTCAAAAATTAAATACTTCATCTTTTAAAATCTAAATATTAATGTGTAAAATATAAATTAAATATAAAACTTGATTAAATTGCTCGTCAAATCAGTTACATTTTAAAATGCTTGTACATTTTTATATTCGCTACTCAACAAAACCTGAACAGTCTTTACATATTACAGGCAACGTAGTAGAATTGGGTAGCAATAGTACAATTAATGCCATTGAATTAAATTATGTTAATGCCGATTTTTGGGATGTTAAACTTGAACTAAACACCTATAAAATTGATATTCTTCAATACAAATATATTTTAAAAGAAACCGGATTAGATGATGTTGTAGAATATGGCGATGATAGATGTATAGATTTAAATAAGTATAACCAAAGAGCACTTACCACTATA
>CAILUU010000016.1 GCA_903837525.1 uncultured Bacteroidota bacterium
AATAATTTTTTTAATTATAAGTATACTTCACTTTTTATTGGAGTGCTAAATTAAGCCAATCATAACTAACCACTTTCACCTCTCAAATTTAAACTCTCTCACTATCATTTAGCACATATTTAACACTTTACAACTATACTTTATGCAACTCTGGCAAAGCATTTGATACCTTAATAAAGAATTAAGTTCTACAAAAATAGTAACTTCATTTTTAAATTGTTTTAAAAACAAACACCATGAATACAAAACTTTTACTTTTGGCTTTTTCTGTAGCTGCAATAAGCAGCTGTAGCACAGCTTACAAAAGTGGACAAACCCCCGATGATGTGTATTATTCTCCTGCAAAATTTGAGGAAAATAAAGATAAAGATGATAAAGAAGAACAAAGAAACGACCTAGCTCAACAATCAACGGAGGAAAGAAGAATACGCCAAACGCTAAGAGACCGCCGCTGGAGAGTTTTTGATAACTACGATTATACATTTAACAACAGCCCTTACAATCATTGGAATAGTAACCAAAACAATTATGGTTACTATTATAACCCTAAATATTACCCTACTCCAATTTTTACAACTACTCCAGTAGTAAATACTGTGCCCCGTAAAATAAACTTAAACGCTTATCAGGGTTATAATACAGCAACTGCAAAAACGGTTACAACAAAAAATAATACAGTGGTAACTTCTTCTCCAAAATATAACAATAGCAACTACAACCCAAGCACACCTAAAAAGCAAACTTTTGTAGGCAAAATTTTTAAAGCAATTACTTCTAAAGAGGGTATCCCCCCTACTACATCCGAAAGTAATTCGGGTAATAGTAACACTAGAAGTTTTCCATCTTCAAACACCAAAAGCTCTTCTTCATCAAACGGAAGTAGCAGTGGTAGTAGCTCGGGATCAAGTGTTACACGACCAACAAGAGGTGGGCAATAAAATAAGATTAACTCATTAACCTTTATACAACCAAGCCAGTTTAAGTACTGGCTCACCAAAAAACTTATGTTATGCATAAATATTTACTTATCATTTGCCTACTAACCAGCAACGTTGTTTCTGCACAAATACCCGAGGATGCTAAGCGTTACAGTTTTTACCCACAAGGTGGCACTGCCCGTAACATAGCAATTGGTGGAGCAATGGGATCATTAGGTGGCGATATTAATGCCACATTTGTAAACCCAGCTGGGCTTGGCTTATTTAAAACTAAAGAAGTTGTACTTACGCCTGCTTTTGCTTTTAATAATAATAAAAGCACGTATAGAACAACGTTAGAAAAAAATAAATTAAATAATTTTAACTTAGGTACTACAGGTTTTGTGTGGGCACATAATAACCGCTATAAAAAAAGCAGTAGTGCCTTTAGCCTAGCGCTTACACAAACAGCCGATTTTAATAACACCGTAAAATATAATGGCTTAAATAACTTTAGCTCTATGGCAGAGCAGTTTGCCGAGGAAATGGTTACTGTAAATATTAACAATGTATTATCTACAAATTCACCAGTGGCTTATGGTGCAGCACCAGCATTTTATACCTTTTTAATTGATACGCTTAGTAGTGGTGGTAACCTTACTGTAAAACCTGCAACTGGTTTTATATTAGATGCAAATGAAGCTTTAAAACAAGAATATACTAAAACTACCAAAGGTGGAATTTACGAATTGGCACTAAGTTTTGCCCACAATACAAACGATAAATGGCTGTTTGGTGGAACTATTGCTATGCCTATTGTAAACTATAAAAGCACCACTACATTTAAAGAAAGCGATACGAGTTTAAAAACAAGTAATTTCTTTAACAACTTTGTTTATACAGATGATTTTACAACTAAAGGAATTGGATTAAATGGAAAATTTGGCGTTATTTATCGTCCTAAGGAATATGTACGTATAGGCTTTGCCGTTCATACCCCAATGTTTCTATTTTTAAAAGATACTAGAGAAACTAATTTAAGTACAGCTTTAGAAAACCCTGTAAATACCTATACTACATCCTCTAAAACATTTACCAATAATGTAAAAGGCGAAAGCAAATACATACAATCAACCCCCTTTAAAGCTATGCTTAGTGGCTCGTATGTATTTAGAGAAGTGGAAAACGTAAACCGCCAAAAAGCATTTATAACAGCCGATGTTGAGTATGTACACCATAAGGGAAGCCGCTTTGGTAGCGATAATGAAGAACCTACTGAAAATGAAAAAGCCTATTTTAAGGATTTAAATAATGTGGTAAAAGGGTATTATAAAGGCAATTTTAATTTTAGAGTTGGTGGAGAGTTAAAGTTTACTATTTTGATGGCTAGGTTGGGTTTTGCTTACTACGGAAACCCATACAAAGAAACTGAATTAAAAGCAAATAGAATGATTTTAAGCGGTGGCTTAGGCTATAGAAATAAAGGTGTTTTTGTTGATTTAACCTATGCACATTCGTTTAATAAAGATGTTGATTTTGCGTATCGTTTAGCAGATAAAGCCAATACATATGCAGTTGTAAAAAACCAACGAGGAAATATAGTAGCAACACTTGGATTTAAATTTTAATAATAATTAATACCCTACATCATATATTTGCCTATCAAAATAATTTTTATGAAGAAAATATTTTTCCTTTTAGCCATTTCCATTTTTACCGGAATTGCTTTGTATGCACAAGACAGTTTAAAAGTTTATATAGGCAAATACAAATTTCCAGAGGGTAGTGTAGTGCCAGAAATTGAAGTTATTTTAGAAAATGGTGCATTATCCTTTAAATCTGCCATGGGTACAACCCCTGTAGAACGAAATGGTGGAAATGAATTTAGTATACCAGCCTATTCTGGTACCGCAACGTTTACACGTAACGAGGCTAAAAAAATTACTGGTTTACATATTGAAGCTAGTGGAACAGTTTTAGATGGAGTTTTGGTAGAAAATAAACCTGACCCTAAAATTAATGAAAATGATGGTTTAGGTATTAACCCAAAATGTTTAACAACTCCAATAATTGGGCTTTGGGATGTTCAGTAGCATTTAACCATTTTATTTCCTCATCTTTTTTAAACCAAGTAAGTTGCCTTTTGGCATAATGCCTGGTATTTTGTTTTATAAGCTCTATTGCCCTATCCAACGAAATTTTATTTTCAAAATAATTAAACAACTCGGTGTAGCCAACCGTTTGTAATGCATTTAAATCTTTGTAAGGTAAAAGCTTTTCCACCTCTTTCAAAAGCCCTTCATTAATCATTTCATCTACTCGATTATTTATTCGGCTGTACAAATCTTCTCTGGGTAGTTGCAACCCTATTTTAATACTACTAAAATTTCTATCTACTTTTTTTTGTTGTTGAAATTCTATAATAGATAACCCTGTAAATTCAACTACCTCCAAAGCTCTCAATAGGCGTTGTGGGTTTTGTATTTCACCTTTTGCGTAATATTGGGGGTCTAATTTTTCAACTTCTTGTTGAAGCCAACTAAGCCCATTTTGCAAATAGTCATTAGTTAGTTTATTACGAATTTCTAAAGGTATACTGGGAATATTATCTATACCTTGGCAAAAGGTTTTTACATACAACCCTGTGCCACCAACTACTACAGCAATATTATTATTGGCAAAAATTTCATCTGCCTTTTGCAAGGCATATTTTTCAAATACACCGGCATTTACTTCATCGGCTATGGAATGAGAGTTTATAAAATAATGTGGAACACTTTCTAATTCTTGTAAAGATGGTTTTGCAACACCAATAGATAATTCTTTAAAACACTGCCTACTATCTGCAGAAATTATTTGAGTATTAAAATGCTGAGCTACTTGTAGTGCAAATGCAGTTTTACCAACCGCAGTAGGCCCAACTATCACAATGCAGGTTTTTTTCATGGTTGTAGTGGAGTTTGTAAAGAACTCAAAACAATTTAATTGATAATATTTTAATTAATAATGGAGAATGTTATAGAAAAATATTCTTAAAAATAGTTAAGATAAATATAACACTAGTTTAAAAAATAAAGAATTAATGAATTTAAAGATTATCTATTAATTAAAACCCATCATTTTCCTCATTTACTTCTTCCCCATCTTCGCTTTCAATTGCATTACCTTCTTCATCTTCCTCACTATAGCCATCCCCAATTGCACTAGCTTGTAAATCATATTTTTCCTCCATTTCTGCAAGGCGGTTATCAATTAACCCTTTCGTACCATATTGAGATGGTGCAATACCTTCCGTTCTTAAACAAGTGGGATAACTTAATTTTTTATTTTCTTCTTTATCTACATTAATCAACTCAACCATAAAATGCCAATACTTATTAAAATCGTATTCGTAAATAAATTTTTGATTGGGGTTACTCACTTCTGATCCAATAGTTGTATCTGCCATTAGTAAAGGCTCAGCTTTATACTCCTTGTCGTATTTTTCTAATGTAATTTCTTTACCTCGTAACCAATTATCATTACTTCGGTAAAAAGTAGCTTTATGCTTATTATCAAACTCGTAGGCCTTTAAAATTACACTATGTAAATCAAAAAAAGTTTGGGTATGCTTTATAGCAACATCCCTATAAACGCTATCATCTTCTTCCCAATAAATTCTGAACTTTAAAATTGCCATTGTGTAAAATTAAGAATTATGAAGTAAGTATTAGGAATTAAAAGGCACTATTCCTAATTCATTCGCTTTTATAAGCATAAAATCAAAAGCTTTTGTATAGTCATTCTCTACTTCTCCATCTAAAATAGCATTTCGGATAGCATCTTTAAGTATGCCAACGTTTTTACCTGGCTTTAAATTAAAGGTTTGCATAATAATTTCGCCAGTTATGGGTGGTTGCCAATTACGTAAATTATCCTTAGCTTCTAGGGTTGCACAAAGTTGTTGCACCAATTCAAAATTGGCTAAAAAATTTTTTACTTTATACGGATTTTTACTAGTAATATCTGCTTTGCACAATGTCATCAATGCATCAAAATCTTCTCCGGCATCAAATAATAACCTTCGTATAGCACTATCTGTTATATTTTCTTTTGTTACACTTATGGGGCGTAAATGAAGTTCTACTAATTTACGTACAAAGCGCATTTTTTCATTTTGAGGTAATTTTAATTTAGTAAATATTTTGGGCACCATTCTTCCTCCAACAGCTTCATGCCCATGAAACGTCCATCCATGGCCTTCTTCAAATTTTTTAGTAACAGGTTTTGCAATATCATGTAGTACTGCAGCCCATCTTAGCCATAAATCAGTTGTATGTTGTGCAATATTATCAACTACTTGTAGCGTATGATAAAAATTATCTTTATGCCCTTTTCCATCAATATATTCTGCTCCTGCTAGTGATACCATTTCTGGAAAAATAAGTTGCAGCAATCCTGTTCTATATAACAAATCAAACCCAATAGAAGGTGTAGGACTCAACAAAATTTTATTTAACTCATCGGCAATTCTTTCTTTGCTAATAATTTTTATACGCTCAGCATTTTGTGCAATGGCCTTATAAGTATCAGGCTCTATTACAAATTGTAGTTGCGTTGCAAAACGTATAGCCCTCATCATTCGCAATGGATCGTCGCTAAAGGTAATACCTGGCTCAAGTGGCGTTTTAATCGTTTTATGTTCTATAGCTTCAATGCCGCCAAATGGATCAATTAATTCTCCATAAGTATTTTCATTTAAACTAATAGCCAAGGCATTAATTGTAAAATCTCTTCTATTTTGGTCATCTTCCAAACTTCCATTTTCCACTGCTGGTTTACGGCTATTAAAATCGTAGCTTTCTTTTCTGGCGCCTACAAACTCAATACCAATATCATCAACAATTATTTGTGCCGTTCCAAAATTTTTAAAAAAATGAACTTCTGTTGTTGGGCTAAAATGTTCTGCAACTTTATGTGCCAATTGTATTCCATCTCCCACACAAACAATATCAATATCTTTAGTTTCTCTTCCTATAATTTTATCTCGCACAAAGCCGCCAATTAAATAGCAGGGTACGCCTAAATCTTTAGCCGATTTAGCTATTTTTTTAAAAATAAGCAATTCTCTTTTTGTGCAGTTAATGTACATTGAATGCAAATATAAAGCACCTGCCCTCTTCCCGAAGAAAAAAATCGTGATGTTCAAAAAAGGGGGGCTTAGTGTTAAACTTTATCATAAAGGTTAAAGTGCAAATTTCAAGACTTACTATTTTAAAATATTTATTGGTCAGCAGAAACTAAAAGCCCATTCAGGGGTTTATGGCACTAATCTTGCCTTTGTATACATCGACCAAAAAAATGAGTTATTATGGTTTATTTTGCCATTTTGACTATATATTGAGATGAATATGGATAACAAGTTTTTTATACAAGGCCAAGAAGATGAAATGGAGTTTATGCCCATCATCCCGTTAAATGATGATGATGAAGCAAATTTAGATGCAGAGCCTATCCCAGACGAAATACCTATTTTAACTTTACGCAACACCGTACTTTTTCCGGGAGTAGTAATACCTATAACCGTTGGAAGAGATAAGAGCATTAAAGCGGTAAATGATGCCTATAAGACTGACAAATTGATTGGCGTTTTGGCACAAAAAGATAGCAATATTGAAGAGCCCACTGTTAGCGATTTAGAAGATATAGGTACGGTTGCAAAAATTGTTAAACTAATAAAAATGCCAGATGGGGGCACTACCATAATTATACAGGGTAAAAAAAGATTTAAAGTTGAGGAAATTACAGAAGACGAGCCCTATTTTAAAGCAAAAATTACTGTTTTAGTTGAAGAAAATTTAAAAGATGATGCTGATTTTTCGGCAATGGTGAGCAGTATTAAAGATTTGGCTGCACAAATTATTGGTCTATCCCCAAATTTGCCGAGTGAAGCCTCTATCATATTAAAAAATATAGAAAACCCTTCTTTTTTAATACACTTTGTTAGTAGTAACTTAAACAGCGATATTAGAGAAAAACAAAAGCTACTAGAAATTAATAATATAAAAGCAAGGGCAGAATTATTGATGAATTTAATGCAAACAGAATTGCAATATGCTGAGCTTAAAAATAAAGTAACCAACAAAACTCGTAACGAATTAGATAAGCAGCAACGGGAATATTTTTTGCAACAACAAATGAAAGCCATTAAAGAAGAGTTAGGTGGTGATAATGTGGCTGAAGTAAAAGAAATGCAAAAGAAAGCCGAGGGTAAAAAATGGACCACTGCTGCAAAAGAAATGTTTAATAAAGGGGTTGAAAAATTAGAGCGTATGCACCCTAGCACTCCCGATTATTCAGTTGTGTATAACCACTTAGATTTATTACTTGATTTGCCTTGGGAAGATTATACCCAAGATAGTTACGATTTAAAAAAAGCAAAAAAAGTTTTAGACAATGATCATTATGGAATGCAAAAAATTAAGGAACGCATTTTAGAATATTTGGCAGTGCTAAAATTAAAAGGCGATATGAAGAGCCCAATTCTTTGTTTTTTAGGCCCTCCAGGTATTGGTAAAACAAGCCTGGGCAAAAGTATTGCAGCTGCCATAAATAGAAAATATGTACGTGTAAGTTTAGGTGGATTACATGATGAAAGCGAAATACGTGGACACCGAAAAACCTATATTGGCGCAATGCCTGGAAGAATTTTACAGAGTATACGAAAAATAAAAAGTAGTAACCCTGTTATGATTTTAGATGAAATTGATAAGGTTGGTAGTACATCACATGGTGATCCATCATCTGCCTTATTAGAGGTGCTAGACCCTGAACAAAACAATTCGTTTTACGATAATTATTTAGAGCTTGAATATGATTTAAGTAAAGTTTTATTTATTGCTACAGCAAATAATTTAAGCAATATACAACCTGCGTTAAGAGATAGGCTAGAGATAATTGATTTAAGTGGATATGCAGTAGAAGAAAAAATTGAAATTGCAAAACGACATTTAATGCCTAAGCAAAAAGATATGCATGGTGTAAAGCCATACGATTTTAAACTTAGCGATACTGTTTTACAAAAAATTATTGAAGATTATACTAGAGAAAGTGGCGTAAGAGAATTAGATAGGCAACTAGCTAGCATAATGCGATATCAAGCAAAAGAAATAGTTTTAAGAGGAAAGTTAAAAGCTACCGTAACCAATAATGATGTAGAAAAAATATTGGGTAAGCCAAAATACAGTAATGATTTGTATAAAATGGCAAACATGCCAGGCGTAGCTATTGGCTTAGCTTGGACGTATGTTGGTGGCGATATTTTATTTATAGAAACACAACTTAGCGAAGGCAAAGGCGAACTTAAACTTACCGGTAACTTAGGTAATGTAATGAAGGAAAGTGCCAGTACAGCTTTTACGTATTTGGAAGCAAATTGTAAAAAAATAAATATTGATTCGGCTGTTTTTAGTAAAAAAGATGTGCATATTCACGTACCAGAAGGAGCTACACCAAAAGACGGGCCAAGTGCCGGCATAACTATGCTTAGTGCATTGGCAAGTGCTTTTACAGGCCGTAAAATAAAGCCCTACTTAGCCATGACGGGGGAAATTACCTTAAGAGGGCAAGTATTGGCTGTTGGTGGCATTAAAGAAAAAGTATTAGCGGCAAAAAGAGCTGGTTTAAAAGAGATTATTATGTGCTGGCAAAATGAAAAAGATGTACAAGAAATTAATAATCAGTATATAAAAGGTATAAAATTTCATTACGTAAAAACAATGCAACAGGTGCTGGATTTGGCATTGGTATAATTAATAAAATAAATTAAACGAATAGCAAACCCTAAAGCTATTTATTACGTTTGTAATAGTTAAATCAGTATTATACGTATTGGTTGTTTTAAGGGTAAAAGAATAAATCCCTCTTAGCCTCAGGAGGAATTTATTCTTTTATGATTTTCTTATTCAATAGATAATTGTATTAACTAAAACAGTTTCATACAAAAACATTAACCATATTTTTTTCGCTCCATCCAATCCACTTCCTTTTCTGTGCTAAGCGCCTGCATTATTGCAATTATAAAAAGTAAGGCTACATTACCTGCTAAAAAAACTAATTTAAAGGTGTGGTAATCGGCTATTGAACTACTTTTTAAAGTAAAATAATCTTTAATAGTCCAAATTAAACCAATACTACAATAGGTTAAAGCTGCAATAAAAAGTACGTACGAAATATATTTTACAACTTTATTAGGATGCGATTTTGTTCGCTTGAAAAAAATGATATAAGCAGTTGAAAAAACAATGGCAGGTATAGCAATTACAATTAATTCAAAAGCAACATCTACAGGTCGAGACGACAGGATTTTTGAAAAGCCATAAAATGTTGCTATTAATAAAGTTACACCTATTACAAAAGCAAAAAGTGCCAAAAAAATATACCCGTATAATTTACTATATTTTAAGAACTTATCATCCATTAAAAGTAGCTTAAGTTAGTTTTTGGAGTTAATGTTAGCAATGTTTCGTACATCAATTTTATGGTGTTTTCAATATCATCTTTATGCAACATTTCTACTGTGGTATGCATATAGCGCAGTGGTATAGATATTAAAACCGATGGGCAACCATCGTTAGCATATGCAAATGAATCGGTATCAGTACCCGTACTTCTACTCACGGCATGGCATTGTGTAGGTATTTTATTTTTTGCTGCAACTGCTTGTACCACATTTAATAATTTATTATGCACAGCAGGGCCGTAAGTAAGCGATGGGCCTTTGCAACATGCTGTTTCGCCATCCATTACCTTATTCATCATTGGTGTAGTTGTGTCATGCGTAACATCTGTAATAATAGCAATATTTGGTTTTATACGTCGGGCAATCATTTCGGCCCCACGTAAACCAATTTCTTCTTGCACAGCATTTACAACGTATAAACTATAAGGCAATTTCTTTTTATTTTCCTTTAAAAGCCTAGCCACTTGTGCTATCATAAAACCACCAATACGGTTATCAAAAGCCCTACCAATTAGGTAGTCGTAAGCCAATTCATCGTAGCCTTCTTCATACGTAACAACTGCACCAATGTGAATACCTAAGGCTTCTACTTCTTTTCTATTTCTAGCTCCACAGTCCAAAAATAAATTTTCTACTTTTGGTTGAGGCTCTTTATTATCGTTATTACTTAAACGAGTATGTATAGCTGGCCAACCAAACACAGCCTTTACTATGCCCTTTTTACAATGAATGAAAACTCGCTTTGCTGGTGCAATTTGATGATCCACTCCACCATTTCTTTTTAAATAAATTAAACCTGTTTCAGATATGTAATTCACAAACCAACTAATTTCATCGGCATGAGCCTCTATAACAACTTTAAACGGAGCAGATGGATTTAGTACCCCAACTGCTGTACCATAAGGATCAGTAAAATGACTATCCACAAAAGGTTTTAGATACTCTAACCAAATTTTTTGACCGCTAGTTTCAAAACCAACGGGTGACGCGTTATTAATATAGGTTTTTAAAAAACTCCACGAATCCTCAGTTAAAATACTCTTTACTTTTTTTGCCTTTGCCATAGTTATTAATTTATTATACAAAAATAGTTAAATACTTGCCATATAAGTTAGTATTGACGAAAAAAGCATTAATCCATCTACAAAAAAGTAATAAAATAAATAACCCTGTTTTTTTTGAGCTAAGAAATATAAAACAAGGGTGGCAAAAAAAGTAATAATTAACGAAATGATAAACTTAGTATCGAAATCAAGTGAAAGTAGTAAAGAAATAGTACAGGCTAAGACCACAAATAATATCGCAACTAAAATTTTAAGAGAACCCGTTTTAATATCGGTAGCAATACTATGCAAACCTTTAATTTTATCAAGCTTACTATCTCTACTATCAAACATAATACAAAGTAAAAACATAAAGATAAATCTATTTAATAGCACATATATTTCTACGTTGGTTAATTCATTTAGTGTTTTTAGCAAGGGTAAATATGCGGTTACATACATCCAAGTAAATGCCAAAATTATTGTTTTTAAAACACCTATTTTTCTTAACCCATTTAAATAGTTAAAAGGCAATAAGGGCAATGCATAAAACATATTCAAAACTATAGCAGGTAACACTAAAAGTGGTGTTAGCATACTTTGTAGATAACAGACCACTACTGCACCCAAATAAATAGTTAATGCAATAATTTTATATTGTTCTTTTTTAAAAAAAATAGGTTTATAAAAATACATTACCAAATATTTTCTTGCTTAATAACCAGTAAAAATTGTATGATAAAATAGTAGCAAAAAATACAAAGCCCAATAGCCACTTATCAACAAATAAATTATTTAGTAAAATAGTTTGATAGGTTAGCCCTACAGCACAAAAAGCAATAAAAATAGAATGTGATAAAATAAAGTGAAGCCACCGCATTATGGGGTAATTATAAAAAGAGGGTCGGTAGTTTTTATTACATTGCTTTTGTTTTTGGCAAAATCTTTGGTATAAATTTCATAAAACAAGGTATCGGTTCTAGGTCTTGGTCTATTTGTTCCAACTAATAAAAGAGGAGAGTACCTTGGATTAAGCTCAATTTCAACCTCAGCTTCAAATTTTTTAGATTGAATTTGAGCTATATCGGGTAAAAATAAAGAAGAGTCTAAAACGCCAGTTAGTAAATTTTTAATATAGAATTTACATGTATCTGTACCTAATTTAAAACCGATATCACCCTCGGCATCGGTAATACCAATAATTATCTTTGAAAATATTTGTTGATTTGTTCGATATACATTTGGGGTAATTTTTTTATAGCTTATTTGCGGAGCGGTTGTAAATTTATCTTTTTTACAACCAATAAATAAAGTTATTACTAGTAATATTGAGAAACTATAACGCATCTTTGTAACGTATTAATTATTCAAATTTACCATTTCAAATTGATACCAACTGTTAAAAATATGAATTTTGAGGAAAAAATATTTGAAGTAACTAATCATTCCTTCAACTCCTTATGCATTGAAGTTTTTAATTTTCAGTATCAAAATAATACAATTTACCAACAGTATTGTAATGCAACAGGTATTTTACCCAAAAACATTGCCACTATTGAGCAAATTCCTTTTTTTCCAATTACTTTTTTTAAAACCCACCAAGTTAAAACTACCTCTTTTATTGAACAAGGCATTTTTGAAAGTAGTGGTACTACGCAAAACATCAATAGTAAGCATTTTATAAAAGATATTGAGTTGTACAAAAGAAGTTTTACAAATAACTTTACCCAATTTTATGGTCCTGCAAAAGAGTGGTGTATTATTGGCTTACTTCCCTCGTATTTAGAAAAAGGAAATTCATCATTGGTAACGATGGTAGATGATTTAATTAAACAAACCAATAATAAAAATAGCGGATTCTACTTGTACAATACAGAAAAATTATATAGCATACTTATAGAAAATGAAGTAAAAAAACAACCCACTTTAGTAATAGGTGTTACCTATGCCCTACTCGACTTTGCAGAAAAATATAAAATGAATTTACGTTACACAACTGTTATGGAAACCGGTGGAATGAAAGGGCGACGAGAAGAAATTTCAAGGCAAGAAGTACATACTATTTTACAAAAAGAATTAGGTGTTACCCATATTCATTCGGAATATGGTATGACGGAGTTATTATCACAAGCGTATTCAAAAAAAGATGGGCTTTTTTATTGTCCAAATTGGATGAAGGTTTTAATTAGAGAGGAAGATGACCCTTTTGAACTAGTAGCTACCCCACTTGCAAACAAATCTGGTTTAATAAATGTAATAGACCTTGCAAATTTATACAGCTGTAGTTTTATTGCTACAGATGATATTGGCAAACTCAATACCAACGGTAGTTTTGAAGTATTGGGCAGAAAAGACAATAGTGATTTAAGAGGCTGCAGTTTACTTACAGTTTAATTAAAAAAGTTTGGCGTGTGTACGTTTTATTAATGTAGAAACGAGCTTCGTAAAGTATTTTAAAATAGAAATAAAACTATTTGTAACCCATTTTATATCTAAATTACTGCGTTTAACAAACCTTCCATAACAAACTTTACATGTAGTAACTAATTCTGCTTCTGTGAAGCTAGGCACAAGATTAAAAAAATAATTCTGGTCAAAATAATCAATAATCCTGTAGCAATTTATTAAAATAAAAATTTTACTATTATAACTAATAGGTTAAAAAACACGAATTGATTGGAAATACGTAAAATTAAAAAAAAAGGTTTGGCACTTGAAATTTAATATGTTTACCCTTATCTTTGCACTCCTAAATATAAAAAGCGTTGATTTGGTAGCTCAGTTGGTAGAGCAATACACTTTTAATGTATGGGCCCTGGGTTCGAGTCCCAGCCAGATCACAAAACCTCCTATTATTGGAGGTTTTTTTATGCAAAAAAGTATTTACACACCATAACTCACCTATTTTTGCTCCACTAACATTTGTTACAATGAATACTTTTTTTACAAACAAAATAGTAGCCATTACTGGCGGTAGTGATGGTATAGGCTTAGCCCTAGTAAATAACCTACTTGCTCAGGGTGCAAAAGTATCTACCTGCAGCCGTAATCAAGATAAATTGTACGATTTACAATTACGTAATACTGGTTTGCCTTTACATACTTTAGTTGCAGATGTAAGCAGTTATAACGATTGTAATAATTTTATTGAAAGCACTATTACAATTTTTGGTGGTATAGACATTTTAATAAACAATGCTGGTGTATCAATGAGGTCGTTATTTAAAGATGCAGATATTGAGGTACTGAAAAAGGTAATGGATATCAATTTTTTTGGAAGTGTTTATTGCACAAAATTAGCATTGAATAGTATCCTAGAACGAAAAGGCGATATTGTTAGTGTTTCCTCCATTGCGGGATACCGAGGGTTACCCGGCCGAAGTGGTTATAGTGCTAGTAAGTATGCGTTAAATGGATGGATGGAAGCATTACGAACAGAGTTATTAAATACTGGTGTAAATGTGTTATGGGTTTGCCCAGGTTTTACAACATCTAACATTAGAAATACTGCTCTAAACAACAAAGGTCAATCACAGGGAGAAAGCCCGATGGACGAAGGTAAAATGATGACCAGTGAAAAATGTGCTACACATATTTTAAAAGCAATCGAAAAAAGAAAACGAACTTTAGTACTTACCTTTAGAGGAAAACAAACTGTTTTTATCAATAAATTTTTTCCTAGTTGGGCAGATAGGTTGGTAAAGAATTTTTTCTTTAAAGATGGAGAGTTAATTAGGTAACACGTTTAAATTTTAATAGGTTAATTAGAACAGTAAATACCAATTAATAAATTTACAAATCATAAAATAAAAAAAATTTGCCCTTAATAACCCTTACCAGCGATATTGGCCAACAAGATTTTTTAGTTGGTGCTATTAAAGGTCAGCTAATGCAACAAACCCAGGGCTTTACCGTTATTGATATTACTCACTCTTTATCTCCCTTTAATTACCCCCAGGCTGCTTATGTTTGCCGCAATGCAATCAATAATTTTGCTGCTGGTACTTTTCATTTAGTAATGGTTAATTTATTTGATGAAAAGCCCGAACATTTGCTTTTAGCCGAACATAATGGCAATTATATAGCCTGTGCAGATAATGGATTACTTACGATGATTTTAGAGGAAGTACCCCAAAAAGTAGTAGCCTTAAATTTAGATAAAACAAAGCCTAAAAATACACTTTATTGTATTCAAATTTTTGCTAAAGCCATTACAGAAATTAGTAACGGAAAAAAATTAGAAGAAATTGGCGATAGTTCGGTTTCTATACAAGTAAAAAATCCATTACGCCCCATGTTAGGTAATAATTGGATAGAGGGGCAAATTATTTTTGTAGATAATTTTGAAAACGTAATCATAAATATCAATAAAGACGATTTTGAAGAACAGCGTAAAGGCAGAAGCTTTAAAATTGTTTTTAAAAGAGATGAGGTAATTGATCGGATTAGTGAATCATATGCCGATGTAAATGAAGGGGAAAAATTAGCCCTTTTTAATAGTGCAAATTATTTAGAAATTGCTATTAACAAAGGCAATGCCGCTGGGCTTTTAGGATTACAAGGCTTTTCCGAAAAACAAGTACAAAGCAACAGATTATTTTACCAGACGGTAAAAGTGTTTTTTGAGTAATTAATAAAAACGCATATCAGACATTTTTAAAAAACATATCAACCACACAAACCGATAAAGAATTATAAACTGCTTTTAAACAAAGTGGTAATGTAAATATGTTGAGTACCCGAAGATTATTTAAAAGATAAAAACCGACACGGCGAAGTAGAAATCACCTTTAATGTAACTTCCACCGGTGCTATTACCGATATAAAAATAGATAAACCCGCTTGCAATGGTTGTGATGAAGCTGCAGTAATAAGAGCTATTCAAAAAGGACCACAATGGAAAACAAAGCAAGGCAAATCTGGTTCTGCAAAAATTAAAGTGATGTTTTAGTGAGTTAAACACATAGGCACCTAGATAAAGTATTCTCTCCTTTTAATAAAATTTGTATACCCCCTACAATAAAATTATTTTTCCCATTTAGTTAACGTTTAAGGTAATCATTTGTTAGATTTGTACCTTAAAAAAAACTTCATAATGAAAAAATTAATGATTGCTTTTATAGCATGTTGCTTTTGCACTTTTAGCTTGCTTGCGCAAGTAAAAATGCCCCAACCAAGTACAACACAAACCATTAAACAAGATTTTGGTATGGGTAATATTGAACTTACCTATAGCCGCCCCAATATTAAAGGCCGCAAAGTTTTTGGCGATTTAGTGCCTTATGGAAAGTTATGGCGTACAGGGGCTAACGGTGCAACTAAATTGTTTTTTAACGATGCCGTTGAAATTGGTGGTAAAAAAATAGATACAGGTACCTACGTTTTATATGCTATTCCTAATAAAGGTAGTTGGGAAATAATTTTAAATAAAGGTGTTACCAACTGGGGAACAGATGGTTATAAAGAAAGCGAAGATATTGTTCGTTTTACTGTATCGCCAATGAAAATGAAAACTAAGGTAGAAACCTTTACAATGCAATTTGCCGATATTAAAGCAGCAACTTGTGCCCTTCATATCATGTGGGATAAAACAGCTGTAAGCATACCAATTGCTACAAATATTAATGATAGATTAAGAGCACAAATAGAAAAAGCATTACAAGGCGATAAAAAACCTTATTGGCAAGCTGCACAATTTTACAATGAATATGATAACAACAAAGCAAAAGCGCTTGAAATGTGCGATGGAGCAATTAAAGCAAATGACAAAGCATTTTGGATATGGTTGTATAAAGCCAAACTACAAAATGATTTAGGCGATAAGGCTGGTGCAATGGCAAGTTCAATGAAATCAATGGAATTAGCTAAAGAAGCTAAAAACGATGATTATGTAAAAATGAATGAAGAGTTACAGAAGAAGTTGAAATAAGATTTCTTTAATCAATTATATTAAAAGCATCGATTTAAAAGTCGATGCTTTTTTAGTATACATAAAAATGAGGGTATAGTATATAATGGAACTAAAGTTAAATTACTTCATGCCTTATTAGCTCAAATTTTATAGCTTAAGGTTTTAGCTTAGATGCTGTTTTGAATGTGATTTTTTAGTTCCCACAAAGTCACAAAAGTCACTAAGCAGTAATTTTACAATGTATAAAATCCTTTCTACAATTAGTGGCTTTGTGGGATTCTCCTTTTAAGACTTCCGGATATTTAAGGCCACCAAAATTCAAATTTAAATCTAGGAGTTATAGGCATTTTTTGTAAATGGCAGGTAGTACACATAAGAAAATCCCATCAAAATATTTGATGGGATTCACTAAATTCAAAATTTAATTATTATTGTTCTTCTACTTGAAAGGTAATTGGTTGACGACGATAAGCGTTTACCTCTCTACCATTTTGATTAGCTGGCCTCCAGCTTTTTGTTTTTTTAATTACTCGTACAGCCTCGGAACACATTCCATAACCAGGATCGCTTTCGCAACTAATATCACTTAAGCTACCGTCTTTACTTACAATAAATCTTACAATAACTTGGTATACACCTGCATTGGCCCCATTATCTACGGGTACTTCGCCACGTAAATTATTCATTAAATAACTACGCCAAGCAGCATCTCCACCTGGATATTCAGCCTCTTTTTCTACTTTGGTCCAAATTTTATTTTCATCATCATCTCTCTTTACCTCTACCACTTGTGTACCCTTAGTTTCTTCTGGTGCTACTTCTACCTTAGCGTCTTTATTATCACTTTCCACTGTTTTTGTAGAAATTACTTGATCTTCTTTAATTTCTTCAATTTTCTCATCCTCTTTTACCTCTTCATCTTTTACAATTTTGGGGGGGGTAAATTTTATCTGATTAATTTCGGGTGGTGGTGGTGCCTTTGGTGGCGGTGGTGGCGGTGGTGGCGGTGGTGGTGGAGTTTCTTTTTTAATCTCTGCCAATTGAGTATCCAATACATCCAACTGCTCCGATCCGGTTTTGTTAAAAACTGTAGCATAAAGCAAAGAAGCAAAAAATATTAATGCCGCTAATGCTGCTGTAAACAACAAGGCTTTAGTTAAACGTTTGTTGTAGGTTTTGCGTAAGTCGTAAGCACCGTATTGTTTATTTTTACCATCAAAGATGATATCTAAAATATCGGAACTTAAAATTTTGTTTATATCCATTGTTATACACTTTAATAATTAGATTTAAAAGGGCAAAAATTCCATAAAGAATTTTTACTTTATTTTATCCCGTTAGCTTCTTCTGTTTTTTGAATAAGAATAGACTCTGTATCGGTAATATCTACCTCGGCATAATGCCCTGGGGGCACAGCGGTTACCGTCATTTCGTCTAGTATATCAATCGCATTTTTAAAAGTAGCTTCTTTATCTGCTTTTATAATATACATTAAATCGCCTAGGGGTGTTGCTTTCTTCTTAGCAGAAATTAAATCTCTAATTTCTTTAAAATTGCTGCTTTTAAATTGCTCACTAATGGTTTCTGCAACCAACTCTCCATAATAGTAATATACTTGATCAGCTTTGCCCAATAAAATGGTCATAGCCCCACTGTTTTTTACTTTTAACTGGTTAGCCGGATCGTCTTTAGGTTCGTTCATACTCATTGCTGTTGGCTTACTCATTGTTGTAGTAAACACAAAAAATGTTATGAGCAGAAAACCTAAGTCCACCATTGGTGTTAAGTCAACTCTTGTAGATAATTTTTTACCTTTTTTTACGCCAGGGCCTTTTTTATGACCGCCACCGGACGAGGTATCCATTTCTGCCATGATAAACTATTTTAATTAGTTAAATATTATTTTTTTAATGGCTCTCCTAAAGCATCAACACCCTTTCTATTATTTTCGTACAGCTCTGTTCCCATAGGAGCTTTTTCTCCGTTGGTTACAATTCTAAATTTAAAAAAGTTATTCTTTTTTAAAGCGTACTTAATATTTTTAAAAGAAGGGTATTTGGCTAAATTATCGCCTTTAATGAGCATAATTTCTTCTAGCTTTCTTGAATCTCCACCAGCATATGCATTTGAAATTGCTCTGTACCAATCTACCAGCTCGTTGGTAGCGCTATCTGCAACGGGTATACCTTCCATTTTATTTGCAGGGATATCTTGTTGTAGAGCTAGTGCTCCTTTAAGCATACTTAATGGCATACCATATACTTGTTGACGGTTTAGTTTATTTAGTTCTGCTTCGGTTAAACCTAACCCTCTGTTGGTATTTAACAGTGCTAAAATCTCTTTTTTCTTAGTATCATCACCCAACATTAAAAACACTTTCCCTTCTTTTGTTAAAGTAGTAAGTATAGATTTTTCGGGAGCTGCTTTTGAAGACACCGATGATGGAGCTTGAACAGCAACTGCCTCTGGTGGCTTTTGCTTGGTAGCCAATATAAAAAATGAAAGCAACAAAAATGCAACATCACACATTGCCGTCATATCTATATGGGTACTTTTCCGTGGTAATTTGGCTCTTCCCATAATTATTTTATTTTTTAATTAGATTCAAATCTTGAAAAAATCCATAAGCTTATTTGTATAAACTAGCAAAGCTTTGTGTTAATGTAAAGCCACTTTCATCTATACCATAAGTAATACCATCAATTTTTGTTGTAAACATATTGTAGAAAATAATGGCAACAGCCGATGTACCAATACCTAAAGCAGTATTATACAAAGCCTCCGAAATACCTACAGATAGTTTAGCAGCAGCATCGCCTCCACCTTCACCATCACCTAATGCAGAGAAAGAACGAATCATACCTAGTACCGTTCCTAACAATCCTAATAGAGTTGCAACAGAAGCTATCGTTGATAAGAATACTAAGTTTTTTTCTAACATTGGTAATTCAAGTGCAGTAGCTTCTTCAACTTCTTTTTGAATAGCCATTACTTTTTGATCCGTATTTAACTCAGTATTGTTAACCATATCCTTATAGCGGTGTAAACCAGCTTTCATTACATTACCAACACTTCCTTTTTGCTTATCGCACTCAGCAACAGCAGCATCTACATTTTTATTAGCTAAGTGATATTGTACTTTACGTATAAACTCTGCATTATTACCGGTACCTGTTGCTTTGCTAATAGTTAAAAAACGCTCAATAATAAACGTAACTACTGTTAAAAAACAACCAATTAAGATAGGTACAATTATACCACCTAAATACATTTTGCTTAACGCTGTTTTAGGACCATCATGCTCTGGCCAAAAAGCACCTGTTCCTGGCTTTGTAAAATTGCCTGCACTTCCTAATACAAATCTCCAAATTAGATAGCCTGCAACTACGCAAACTATTGGAGCTAATAATGAAATTGCGTTACTCGATTTTTTTACCTGAACTGAGCTTACTGGTTTTGCAGTTAGTTTTGTTTCTGCCATGACATTCAAATTTTTAGTTGATAAAATAATTACAGTTTGTTTTAAAATAATATTAGTACACAATACTACAAAAAATGTATTTACATAAGTTGTAAAAAATACACATCTTATCCATAGAGTGAACGCACAAGTTAATAAAATATTTGAAAGCAACAACTTATGCTAAATTATTTTTTTATTTTTTTTATTCATGCAAAAGCTAGCGTTTTACACAACTAAAATTGATTAATAATTAGAATTTCGAGTTTGTAATAGATTAGATTTAAAAAAGAACCCCGGTATAACTAAAGTTGCCAACCTTTTAAAGGTTGGCAACTTTAGTTATATATCGACAATTTCAACAATAACTTATTCGTATCGCAAGGCCACAATAGGATCTAATTTAGCTGCTTTATAGGCAGGGTATAGGCCTGCAGCAAGCCCTACAAGTGTACACACTAAAATCCCCCCAAATATCCAACCCCAAAGCAATACTAGTCCACTTTTTAATAGTAGGCCTATTATATTACCTAAAATTATACCAACTACAATTCCCCAAAATGCTCCTAACAAACTAATAATGATAGATTCTGCAACAAATTGATTACGAATGTCGGTACTAGTACCGCCCAATGCTTTTATTAAACCAATTTCTTTTGTACGCTCTGTTACAGCAACTAGCATAATATTCATTAACCCAATAGATGAGGCTAATAACGTTATTAATGCAACCCCAATAATGCCTTTTTCTAAAAAGCCTAGATTGTTTTCTAAACTTTTTGCTATGCTATCGCTTTTGTCAATAAAAAAGTTTTCTTCTTCTTTTATATCCAATTTACGTATTGGCCTAAATGTTCCCTTAGCCTCTCCAACGGCAGCTTCCAAACGTTTAACATCATCAACCATAATTCCAATATTAAAGCTAGCATTGTTTGTTGCATATAACCTTCGTATAGTATTGTACGATGTTAATACAATTTTACCTGTGTTAAAAAATGAGCTTGAGCCTTTATCTTTAAGCACCGCAATTACCCGATAAGGTATATGGTCCACCTTAACAATTTTATCTATAGCCTGCTGAATATTTTCGGGATATAATTTATTAGCAACGGTACTACCCAGCATGCATACATTTCTTCCTGTTTCTACTTCGGTCGGTGTAAAGTTTCTACCTAGTGCAATAGTGTAACCATTTAATTCTAAATAATTTTCATCTCCTCCCAATACATTAATATCTGGATTTGTTTTCTTTCGTTCATTATTTACCACCAAACCGCCACCACCCCTTACGGCAATGCTAACTTTTGCAGGAAATAGATATCTTTCTTTAAACGTTCTTGCTTCTTCGTAGGTAATTAATTTTCCTATGTTGGATTTTTTTTCTTTTAAGGATGATTTTTTTTCTGCTTTTGAATCATTTTGAGGTCCGCCCCCACCTATCCTAATTTTTCTTTCTTTAAAGCGAATGCTAAAAGCATTTGCCCCCATTGTGCTAAACGTACTGTTTAGGCTATAACTAGCAGCCTTTAATGCAGTTAAAAACCAAATTAATGCACAAATACCCAATGCAATAATTGCTACAGTAATACCCGAACGCAATTTATTACCTCTAATATTTCGCCACGAAAGTGCAACGGTGTCTTTATACGTCATACGATAAAGTTATGCAGAGATGTTGAATGTTAGGATGGATTTTTTATGAGTGGGAAGAGCCCCAAACCCCTAAAGGGGCTTTTGAGAAATGCTTACACTTAACTCTTTGGGGAAATTGTCCAAATTGGTAGACTCTAAAAATCAATAATACAACCAATCTGTAAGCAACCCCGGCATTACACCCAATAGAATTATTAAAACAGCAGTAATTATAAGCATTAATTTAAATGCCGGAGTAATATTTTCGGTAAGATCGCCTTCTGCAGATGAAGATTCTTTAAAAAATATGGCCTGTATTATTTTAAAATAATAGTAGGCACTAATAGCAGCACATAACACAGCTAAGATAATTAACCAAGTGTAACTAGCCACTTCTGCAGCTGCCATTAGCATATAAAATTTACTTTGAAAACCAGCAGTAAGGGGCACACCTGTAAGCGATAATAAAAAGACTAAGCCCGTAACAGCTAACACTGGTTGCTTTTTTGCTAATCCATTAAAACCATCAATGGTATAATCTTTCATTTTTATTAAAATTGCAAAAATTCCAATGGTCGCTAAGCTATAAGCAGCAGCATAAAGTATTAAACCTTCTTTTGCTTTTTCGTTTAGGGCAAATAATGCAAACAACATAAACCCTGCTTGTGCAATACTTGAATAGGCCAACATACGTTTTACACTTTGTTGAAAAACGGCTGTTAAATTACCCAACACCAATGTAGCTGCGGTTATTAAAACAATTAATTTTTGCCATTGAGGTTGTAATACACCAAAGCCGTTATCAAACAAACGTAAAAAAGCAAAAAAGCCTGCCGCTTTTACAATTGTTGCCATAAACGAAGTAAACACTGTTGGGGCACCATCATACACATCTGGTGTCCAAAAATGAAAAGGTACAGCGGACACTTTAAACGACATAGATATTAACAAGAATACTAAGCCTATTGCAATTAAAGGACTCATTTTACCTACGCCAAAACCTAATTGACTTATGTAAAAAGTAGCTTGGTCGTTTCCGCCATAAATAAATGCAATACCCATAAGCATGATGCCCGTACTAAATGCACCCATTAAAAAATACTTGAGTGCCGCCTCATTACTTTTTAAATTTCGTTTATCGCTACCTGTTAGTATGTATAGGGGTATAGATATAATTTCTATTCCAATAAACAACATTAATAAAGTATTAAATGTAGCGGATATAGCTACCCCACATAAAACAAAAAATAGTAAAGCAAAATATTCTGCAACATAGCTACCTACTTTTTCTATTGCGCTACCACTTAATAAAAAATAAATTAGTGTACAAAGCAATGCCACACCTATAAATGCAAGGTTAAAGCTATTAAACGTAAGCATATTTTTTACATTAAATGTAAAAAAAGACTCTTGGCTTAAAAGCTCTACCATATTAGCTATTAAAATAACTATTATACCCCCAATAGCCACAAAACGTGGAAGTGTTTTGCTTTTGCTAAACGCCCCAATCATCATTAGTACAATGCCCAAAAACGCTGTTAATAGTATAGTATTCATACCCTATTTCTTAGTGGAATTATTTTTTATTTTTAATTAAATTTTAGCATTAATGCTTCTACCGTTCCTTTTGTTAAGTTTATCATGGGTTGAGGATAAACCCCCATCATAAAAATTAATACCACAACTACACTCAAAATAATTTTTTCGTGTAATGCAATTTCTTTTATTGCTGTTGTAATAGAATTTTCTTCGCCATAAAAAACTTTTTGTATCATATTTAAGGTATAAACTGCTGCCAAAATAATACTAATACCTGCTGCTACTGCATACCATTTATTAAAAGCAAACAAGCCATTAAACAACATAAACTCTCCAATAAAAGCATTTGTTAGCGGTAAAGCTATATTTGCTAAAGCTATAACTACTAACAAAATAGTAAGTATTGGAGCCTTATGTGCTACACCACCTAGTTGTGATATTTTACGAACGCCTGTTTGCCTTTCTATTAATTCAATTACTATCCACAAGCCAATAATATTTATACCGTGGCAAAACATTTGTAGCATTACACCTTGTAAACCTACTTCGGTTTTTGTAAAAATACCTGCACACATTAAGCCAATGTGTGCAATAGATGAGTAAGCTACTAATCGTTTTAAATCATCTTGCTTTAACGCAATTATACTGGCATAAAGCATCCCTATTACGGATAAGCCTATAATAATAGTATCGAACTTTATTGTTGCTTGGGGAAATATAGGCAACAACCAACGCAAGCAAGCAAATAACCCCATCTTAACCATTATACCACTGAGTACCATTGTGGTTGCTGTTGGTGCTTGTTCGTAAGCATCGGGCTGCCAAGTATGAAAAGGGAAGATGGGCATTTTAATGGCAAACGCAATAAAAAACAACCAGAATAACCAATTTTGTTCGGTTGGATTTAACCGAACCCCAGCAAATGCATATAATGCAAAACTATGCCCGTTCCCATTAATATTTATAGTATGCAAATACACATAAATAATGCCTATTAACATTAGTAACGACCCTGCAAATGTGTACACAAAAAATTTAAAGGTTGCTTGTATTCTTCTCTCACCACCCCATTGGCTACTTAAAAAATAAACGGGTATTAATGCAAGCTCCCAAAAGAAATAAAATGACATAGCATCCATTGCTGTAAACACACCCATTAAACCACTTTGAGCTAATAGCATTAAGCCATAAAAGTTTTTTGCACTTTTATAGGGTGTATTGTATGTAGCTACAAAAATTATTGGAAAAGCAAATGCAGTTAAAAGCGTAAGCAATCTTCCCATTCCATCTAACCCTAAAATAAAGCTACCATTGTTCATATATTTTAGGGTATATGAGGCTTTATTTAAAGCCAAGTATTTTGCATCATCACTAAAATATAAACTTACAAATGAAATACATAAGGTGATAATGGAAACTAATAAAACCCAAGATTTTACTTTACTATTATCCTTAAATAAAAAACATACTAAGCCTGCTAATAAGGGAAACCATACTAGCAACTCAGGAAACGTTATCCAAACATCTTGTGGGTTCATATCTTGCTAAAAAAACAATTGAATAATAAATAAAACTAAAATACCTAACACCATTAACAAAACGTAGTTACCTATTTGTCCGCTTTGTAGTAAACGAATTTGGCGGCTACCATAATTTACTGCCTTACCTACTCCATTAACCATTCCATCAATTCCTTTCTTTTCTACAATAGTATTAAAAAAAGCTGCAATGGCTTGTAAAGGTTTTACAAGTATTGAATTGTACAACTCATCAACATACCATTTATTTTCTAAAATTTTACCAAAGGCAGATGATTCTTCTTTAGGCTCGTAATTTTTAAATTTAAAATAGGCCCAACTAATTACTGCTAAAATTAATACAACAGCACCACCCATTAACATATACTCTGTTGCATGAGACAATGTAGTTTGATGAGTTTGTTGTATTACCGGAGAAAGAAAATGGGTTAAACTTTCGGTACCGCCAAATAGCGCTGGAGTATTTACAAAACCAGCAATGGCAGATAATATAGCTA
The DNA here is from genome assembly GCA_903837525.1 of uncultured Bacteroidota bacterium. Taxonomy (GTDB): domain Bacteria; phylum Bacteroidota; class Bacteroidia; order Chitinophagales; family Chitinophagaceae; genus Ferruginibacter. Next base: position 25,038 of record CAILUU010000016.1, read on the forward strand.
AAATAATTAACGGTACCGTCATAGCTGCTGGGCTTTCGTGTACATGATTCCACTGTTTTTCTGTTCCTCTAAACTTACCATTAAATGTAATAAACAATAAACGGAACATATAAAAAGCCGTAAGACAAGCTGTAAATAACGCTATAGAATAAACGATTTTGTTATGTTCGTACGCTCCAATCAAAATAGAATCTTTGCTAAAAAAACCACTTAACGGCGGTATACCTGCAATAGCTAAACATCCAATAAAAAAAGTGATGTAAGTAATTTTCATTTTACTTTTTAGCCCACCCATATTGTTAATATCTTGCTCGTGATGCATACCATGAATTACTGAACCAGAACCAAGGAAAAGCAAGGCTTTAAAAAATGCATGCGTCATTACATGAAATACGGCAGCAATATAATTACCTGTACCTAATGCCAAAAACATAAAACCTAACTGACTTACAGTTGAGTAAGCTAACACTTTTTTAATATCGTTTTGTTTTAATGCAATAGTAGCAGCAAGCAAGGCTGTAGCCAAACCAATCCACATGATAATTTCTTGAGTAAGTGGTGCTAAATTGTACAACACGTTACTACGAGCAATCATATATATGCCTGCGGTAACCATGGTTGCAGCATGAATTAACGCACTCACGGGTGTAGGGCCGGCCATTGCATCGGGCAGCCAAGTAAATAATGGTATTTGTGCACTTTTCCCTATAGCCCCAACAAATAGTAATAACGTAATTCCAGTAATATCTGTAGTAGATAATTTAGAAAGATTTGCAAATACATCGGTAAAGTTTGTAGTACCTAATTTATTCAACAACCAAAATACCGCCAATAAAAAACCTAAATCGCCAATACGATTCATTACAAATGCTTTTTTTGCTGCATTGGTATAGTTTACATTTTTAAACCAATAACCAATTAAAAGGTATGAGCAAAGGCCTACACCCTCCCACCCTATAAATAATATTACATAGTTGCCCCCCATTACAAGCAGTAGCATACTAAATACAAAAAGATTTAAATATGCAAAATATTTTGCATAATCTTTTCCATCTTCTTCATGCATGTAGGCTGTTGAATACACATGAATTAAAAAACCTACCCCAGTAATAATTAATAAGAAAAGAGAGGATAATGGATCTATCTGAAAATCGAATCCAATTGTAAATGAATTGATATCAATTAAATTAAAATAATGTGCAAGATGCGAATTGCCTCCCTTTACATTAAAGAAAACATATAAAGAAAGTAGAAAGGAAAATAATATGACTCCGCTTCCAATAATACCGCTCATTCTTTTACTAAGAGAATTTCGTCCTAGTCCATTAATTAAAAAGCCAATTAAGGGGAGTAATGGAATTAGCCAAACCATTTGTAAAACATTATCCATATGTATTCAATAAGCAATTAACATTACTAAAAAACATGTAGTAATAGTAAATTTAGTTTTTAAGTCTGTTTAAAAAATTAATATCTACCACATGTGTATTTCTATACATCATTACAATTATAGCTAGGCCAACAGCCACCTCTGCTGCAGCTACTACCATAATAAAAAATACAAAAATTTGTGCGTTACTTACTACACTTGGGTTAGTAAGACCAACCGGCGATAGTGCATGCATTTTAGAAAACGCTACTAATAATAAATTAACAGCATTAAGCATAAGCTCAATACACATAAAAACAATTATTGCATTACGCCTTGTAAGTACACCCATTACACCAATACTAAATAGTGCAACGGCTAAACCTATATACCACCTTATCTCCATAAAAAACTGTTATGACTAATTACAAGAATTAGTGATTAAAAAAATTACAATTTTACATACAAACCAACACCCATTGTATTAGATGCTGGAGCAACTGAAAGAATATCTTTTATTTTATTTTTAACTACTGCATTAAACACATCAACCGCTTTGTACGTTGCTGCTTTGATTAAAAATTTTACAATTAACCCAGTGGCTGCAGTACTTAGAGCTGCTATTAATGGCTTTTGATACTCGGATTTTAACGCTTAATACTTTTCCTAAAATTTGATCAAGATTAATTATTTTATTCAAATCAATTTGGGCGTTTGCACTTGTTACAAATAAAATAGCAAAAGCAATTACAGTTATTTTTTCATTTCATTATTTTTAAAAAATTCTTTTATTCTTCTTTTTTACCCATTACCACAGCTCCTATCATAGCACTTAAAAATAAAACGCTACTTATTTCGAAGGGTAAAACAAAATCATTAAATAATGTTTTTCCTAAATTTTTGATTAAGCCGTAATCGCCAACATTTAGTTGCACAGGGCTTGATACATTTCCTGCTTTATTTATTGCTGCAGTTAACACCAAAAATAAACAACCACCTGCAATAATACCTGCAAACTGCATTGTCCTATTTTTTATAGGCTCTGCATTGGCATTTAAATTCATTAACATTACAACAAATAAAAACAATACCATAATTGCGCCAGCGTAAACTATAATATTAACAATTGCTAAAAATTGTGCATTTAATAAAATATAATGACCACTAATAGCAAAAAATGTAACAATTAAAAATAATACACTATGCACCGGATTTTTTGCAGTAATCACCATTATAGCACTGCCAATTGCCATTGCCGATAAAAACCAAAATAATATTTGTGTAACTCCCATAATATATTAAATCCTAAATTATAAATTCTAAAAACTAACTTTAAAAACAACTTCACTGACCATTTACTACTGACTAGTGACTACTTTATTCCCCCTTGCTTTTGCATAAGCCTCAGGCTCATTAATTGGATGAGGAATTAGCATTTCTTCTTTTTTATAAATAAATTGTTTACGTTGATAATCGGCTGGTGCAAATGTTTCACTTAAATAAATGGCATCTTTAGGGCAAGCCTCTTCGCACAGACCACAAAAAATACAACGCAACATATTTATTTCGTACTTAGCTGCATATTTTTCTTCTTTATACAAATTCTCTTCCCCATCTTTTCTTTCTGCCGCTTCCATAGTAATAGCCTCTGCTGGACAAGCTACTGCACACAAGCCACAAGCCGTGCAATTTTCTCTCCCCTCTTCATCTCTATTTAAAATATGTAAGCCTCTAAACACAGGACTAAATGGTCTTGTTTTTTCGGGATAATTAATAGTAGGCTTCTTTTTAAAAATATGACTAAATGTTATAGCCATTCCTTTTATAATGGTAGGTAAATACATACGTTCCAATAAATTCATTGGCCTTCTATCTACCTGTTGTGCTTTATTTGTTAATGCTTGCATATTTATAAAACCATTTAAGGTTTATCTTATTTATTAAAATACAAAATTACTGCCCCTGTTACCAACATATTAAATAATGCTAGAGGAATTAAAATTTTCCATCCTAAACGCATTAATTGATCGTATCTAAAACGTGGTATTGTCCAACGAACCCACATAAAGAAAAATAGGAAGGCAACTACTTTTGCCATTAACACACTTACCCCTAATATTGCAGCCCAGCCCTGAGAGATGGCGCTTTCATCAACAAAAGGGCAATCGTATCCACCAAAAAACAAGGTAGCCATTATCACACTACTTACAAACATATTGATATACTCTGCAAATAAATAAAAGCCCAATTTCATACTAGAGTACTCCGTATGATAGCCTCCAATTAATTCATTCTCTGCTTCTGGTAAATCAAAGGGTGTTCGGTTACATTCTGCAAAAGAACATACTAAAAATATTAAAAACCCAAGTGGCTGTTTAGCAATATTCCACCACCCATTTTGCTGTTGTACCACCATTTCTTTTAACCCTAAATTGCCTGTAACCATTATTAAAGCAATTAAAGAAATACCCATTGCCAACTCGTAACTTATAATTTGAGATGCTGCCCTTAAACCACCCATTAAGGAATACTTATTATTACTTGCCCAGCTACCAATCATTATTCCATACACCCCCATACTTACTACACCAAATACAAATAGAATACCTACATCAATATTAGCAATTTGCAAGGCAATATCTCTGCCAAATAAATGAACTTTATCTCCCCAAGGTATAACTGCACTCGTCATCATGGCCGTCATCATGGCCAATGATGGCCCAAGAATAAATAAAAATTTATTAGATAAATTTGGAATGATTTCTTCTTTAAAAAATAATTTTAAGCCATCAGCTAAAGGTTGTAACAAACCAAAAGGGCCAGCCCTATTTGGTCCACGTCTATCTTGTAAAATAGCAGCCACCTTACGCTCGGCAAATGTAGTGTACATAGCTATCCCTAATGAAGCCATTACTACTATTAGTATTAAAACTAATTTTTCTAATATTAAAGCAAAATCTAAAGCTAAAAGCATATGTTACTTTAATCTGCTAAAGGCAGACTTTGATTGTATTTTGTTATAAATATTTTTCACGATCATTTAATATTGAGTGTTTTGCCTTTTATTTTTTTGACAAATTAACCCCACTTTCATCATGAATGTCCATTAATAATTTTGGCTCTCTGCCGCCCATTACTTTTTGTATAGTTTCGGTTGGCATAACCATTCCTTCGTAATGCCCTTGCGATATTACCGAATGACGATTAATTGTTGTTGGTCCTTCAATTATCCAATCGCTTGTTTTCTTTTTATCAAAGCGGCAAGTGTTACAAATCCAACCTGGTTTACTATCGTAGCTTTGCACTTCTCCCCATTCATCTTTACGGGCTGTTACTCTATAAACATCAGCCCCACGTAACCATAAAGTTGCTTTGCCGCAACATTTAGGGTTTTCACAATTTCTATTAGCATCTACTGGCTTAGTAAACCAAACTCTATTTTTAAAACGAAACGTTTTATCGGTTAATGCACCTACTGGGCAAACATCAATCATATTTCCACTAAAGTCGTTATCAATAGCTTTAGAAATATAAGTAGATATTTCTGCATGATCACCTCTATCTAAAATACCATGTACTCTTGTATCCGTTAATTGATCGGCAACATACGTACATCTGTAACAAAGTATACACCTTGTCATGTGTAATTGAATGTAAGGACCAATATCTTCTTTCTCAAATGTTCTTCTTTTAAACTCATAACGAGTACCTTCTTTACCGTGGCTGTAACCTAAATCTTGCAAATGGCATTCTCCAGCTTGGTCACAAATTGGGCAATCTAAGGGATGATTAAGTAATAAAAATTCTACCACTCCAGCTCTTGCATCCTTTACTTTATCGCTAGTAATATTTTTAACCTCCATACCATCCATTACACCTGTACGGCAACTTGCTACTAACTTTGGCATTGGTCTAGGGTCTTTTTCGCTACCCTTACTAACCTCTACTAAACAAGTACGGCATTTACCACCACTCCCTTCCAACTTGCTGTAATAGCACATTGCAGGCGGAGTTACATCGCCGCCAATTTGCCTCGCAGCAGTTAAAATAGATGTACCAGGGGCAACATCAATAGTAATGTTGTCGATGGTTACTTTAAACGTAGATTTTGGTTTTATTTCACTCATATACCCCAAACCCCTAAAGGGGCTTTTAAGATTTTAATTATTAAAACTTCTTTTATTTAACTTAACAACTATTAAAAATTGTTAAGCTTTTTAAACCCAGTACCCCCTTAGGGGGGCGGAGGGAGTTAAACTAATTCTGGAATATGAATTGGATCCGCATAATGCCCCACTCCAAAATTTCTAGTCAAACACTCAATTGGGTTATTTACATGCCACTCAAACTCCTCTCTAAAATGCCTAATGGCTGCCGCAACTGGCCAAGCAGCTGCATCTCCAAGTGGGCAAATTGTATTCCCTTCAATTTTGCGTTGTATATCCCAAAGCAAATCTATATCACTTATTTTACCTTTCCCATTTTCTATATTTAATAATATTTTTTCCATCCAACCTGTACCCTCACGGCAAGGGCTACACTGTCCACAACTTTCGTGGCGATAAAACCTTGCGAGGCTGTAGGTGTTACGAACAATACATTGGTCTTCATCTAAAACAATAAAACCTCCACTACCCATCATACTACCTGTGGCAAAGCCCCCATCGGCAAGACTTTCATAATTCATTAATCGTTTTTCTCCTTTGGCGGTAGTTAGTAATAAATTGGCTGGTAAAATGGGTACAGATGAACCACCAGGTATGCAAGCTTTTAATTTTTTGCCATTTTTTATTCCCCCACACCATTCATCACTATAAATAAATTCTTCAACGCTAATGGTCATATCAATTTCGTACACACCTGGTTTATTAATGTTGCCACAAGCGCTAATTAATTTTGTACCCGTACTTTTTCCTATACCAATTTTTGCATACTCATCTCCACCATCATTTATTATTGGAACAAGTGCAGCAATAGTTTCTACATTATTTACAACCGTTGGTCTTTTCCAAACCCCTTCAATTGCAGGGAACGGCGGCTTAATTCTTGGATTACCCCTTTTTCCCTCCAAACTTTCTATCAATGCGGTTTCTTCGCCACAAATGTATGCACCGGCACCACGGTGAACATAAATTTCACAATCGAATCCAGTACCCAAAATATTTTTACCCAAAAAGCCATTATTTTTTGCTTCTTGTATGGCTTGTTGTAAAATATCAACAATCCAAGCATATTCACCACGTATATATATATACGAAACGTTGCTACCTAATGCAAAGGACGTCACAATCATTCCCTCAATTAAAATATGTGGAATAAATTCCATTAAGTATCTATCCTTAAATGTACCCGGTTCGCTTTCATCGGCATTTACAACTAAATGGCGTGGCACACCTTCGGGCTTGGCAATGAAACTCCATTTTAAACCAGCAGGAAAACCAGCACCACCTCTACCTCGTAACCCACTTTTCTTTACTTCCTCCACAATGGTTTCTGGCGACATAGATTTTAATGCCTTTTCTACACTGCGATAACCACCTTCACGGCGATACACATCATACAAACGAATGTTTTCTACGTGTTCTTTTTCTAATAATAATTTTCTACTCATTCTAATTCAAAAGTTAAAATCAAAATTCAAAAGGTTGCTTTTAATGGGCAAATTTTTTGAATTTTTAATTTAGATTTTTTAATTTTTAACCGACTGCCTTGCAAACAACAACCAGCGTTTTCCTTTTTTCACCCACACTTCTAATACTTTTAAATTATAGGTTATTCTACTATCTTTCAATGAAGCCTCAATAGCTGCTACAAAACGAACATTTGCTATATTACCATTGGAACTTACCTTAATACTATCTTCTTTAAACGATTGATAAGAAATATAATTTGTTTCCAAATTTTTAATCATATCCGTTTTTGTTTCTACCCAACCATTGCTATGTCCGTAACTCAACGATTTATCTGTTTGTTGGTTAATAGAAATCGTATTCTTATTTACCAATGCTTGGTGAAATTCTTTTACAGTTGTTAGTAGTTTTTGCTCATCGGCAGTTTGTGCAACTACACAAATTGATAAAGACAAGAATAATATCGTAAATATATATTTCATTAATTTGCTTTTGCTCTACACTCTTCAATTATCGAATCTACTTTTGCTTTTGTTAGATGTTCTCTGTAATGTTTACCCAACTGCATCATGGGTGCATAACCACATGCTCCTAAACATTCTACAGTTTTTAACGTAAACATTCCATCGGTGGTAGTTTCGCCAACACCAATGTTTAGTTTTTGTTTTATGTAATCAATAATACTATCGCTACCGCTTACCATACATGGCCCAGTGTGGCAAACTTCAAACATATATTTACCTACAGGTTTTAAATTGTACATGCTATAAAAACTAGCTACTTCATACACTTCAATAGGTTCTATATTTAAAAGTGTGGCTACATAATCCATTACAGGTACATCTAACCAACCCCCAAATTCATCTTGTGCCATGTGTAATACAGGCAGCAAGGCACTTTTTTGTTTGCCCTCTGGATAACGACTTATTATTTCCGCTACTTTATCTAAACTATTTTTTGAAAATAACACACTCATAATTGAACATTCTTAATTCATAATTTTTTACGCATCTAATTCGCCGGCAATTAAATTTAAACTACTCATGGTTATTACAGCATCACTTAACATGCCGCCTTGTATTAACTCGGGGTAAGCTTGATAATAAATAAAACATGGTCTGCGAAAATGTAAACGATAAGGCGTTCTTCCTCCATCGCTAATTAAATAAAAACCTAACTCGCCATTTGCTCCTTCTACGCTATTATATACTTCGCCAACGGGTATTTCGGTTTCTCCCATTACTATTTTAAAATGGTAAATTAGGGCTTCCATTTTGGTATACACATCTTTCTTTTCAGGCAAATAATAGGCTGGTACATCTGCATGATAAATTTCTGACTCTGCACCTTTCATATCTTGAACTTTACGATACGCTTGTTCAATAATGCTAAGGCTTTGCCACATCTCTTGATTACGCACTAAAAATCTATCATAACAATCGCCTGTTGTACCCACAGGTATAGTAAAATCAAAATCTTGATAGCTGCTATATGGTGTATGCACCCGAACATCGTAATCTATTCCTGCGGCACGTAAATTAGGCCCTGTAAAGCCATAATTTAATGCTCTTTCGCCAGTAATTGGCCCACAACCAATGGTACGTTCCATAAAAATACGGTTACGTGTAAATAAGTTTTCAAACTCTTTTAACGTTGGGGCATAGCCGCTTTTTTTATCTAGAAATTTTTCTAATTTTTCGAACGCCGCATTTGTGAAATTGCGTTCAAAACCGCCAATACGGCCAATATTAGTAGTAAGACGGGAGCCACATACTTCTTCATATATTTCATAAATTAATTCTCTAAATTGCATTACATATAAAAATCCGCTAAATGCTCCACTATCTACCCCAACAATTGAATTGCAAATTAAATGGTCGCTAATTCTGGATAGTTCCATAATTATTACTCGTAAATAATCTACTCTTTTTGGTGTAGTTACACCTAATAATTTTTCGCAAGTTAAATGCCAACCCATATTATTTATGGGAGATGAGCAATAGTTTAGTCGATCGGTAATTGGTGTAATTTGATATAAGGGTCTGTGCTCAGCTAATTTTTCAAATGCCCTATGAATATAGCCTACCGTGCTTGTAGCTTTTAAAATACGTTCGCCATCCAACTCCAAAATATTTTGAAATACACCATGTGTTGCAGGATGCGTTGGCCCTAAATTAAGCGTTGTTGTTTGCTTTTCAATTGAGCCCTCTGGTAATAATATATGTGATGTGTCTGTCATGCCCCTATATCCCCTAAAGGAGACTTTAATTATATTTTATTAAAATATTAAAAATTTCATTCTTACTATTAATTTATGACGCTTTGCAATTTACAGCCCAAAAGCCCCTTTAGGGGTTTGGGGTTTTAACGTCCGAACATTTCATCATCTTTATCAATTCTTGTTTGATCCTCTAAAGGAAACTCTTTACGCATTGGAAAATAATCCATTTCATCAACATTTAATATGCGTATTAAATTTGGATGACCGACAAAATTTACTCCAAAAAAATCATAGGTTTCTCTTTCCATAAAATTAGCTGATTGGTACAATGCTGTTGCACTATAAACATCTGGCTTTTCTATGGGTACAAAAACTTTAAAGCGTATTCTAACATTTGCATTTAAATTATGTAAATGATAAACTACGGCCAACTCCTCCCCTTTTTGAAGAGGATAATGTACGGCTTGTAAATCAGTTAAAAATTGAAATCTCAATTCTTCATCATCATACAAAAACTGCATTACTTTTAAATTTAATTCGGCAAGTGCAGTAAATGTAAGCATCCCGTAAGGCTCCTCCCAATTAGTTAGTGCATCGCCAAATTTTGCAGTAAGTTTTTCTTTTACAAATGTATTATCCATAACCCAAAACCCTAAATGGGCTTTTTATATCTTTTTATAATTGATTATTACTTGATCCCAGTACACTTTAAGAGTGCAAGGGTTTATTGTATTCCATAACTAGCTAGTAACTCCTTGTATTGATCGCTATGCCTTCTCCTCAACCCTTCTGCATTTACTAACTCTTGTATCTTCATAAACCCATCAATATAAGCTTCTGGCCTTGGTGGGCAACCAGGCACATATACGTCTACAGGAATTACTTGATCTATACCTTGTAAAACTGAGTAGGTATCAAAAATACCACCGCTACTTGCACAAGCCCCTACACTCATAACCCAACGAGGTTCTGCCATTTGTAAATACACTTGACGTAAAACAGGCCCCATTTTTTTTGAAATAGTGCCCATTACCATTAGTAAATCGCATTGACGTGGACTAAAACTCATACGCTCTGCACCAAAACGGGCAATATCGTAATGACTGGCAGCAGTTGCCATAAACTCAATACCGCAGCAGCTTGTAGCAAAGGGCATTGGCCAAATACTATTTTTTCGAGCAAGGCTTACTACTTTTTCGAAATTAGTTGCCATAAATCCTTCGCCCATATACCCCTCAGGTATACCCTCAAATTTTATAGTGTTGTTATATTGTACCGGCCTGCTCATAATGTGATAATTTGTTAATCATTTAATCATTCTTAATCTTCCCAATTTAAAGCACCTTTTTTTATAATATAAACAAACCCTATAATAAAAAGAGACACAAACATTACTACTGCCATAAAACCTTGCCAACCGAGCTCTCTAAAATTTACTGCATAAGGGTAAAAGAAAATAACTTCAACATCAAACAAAACAAATAAAATAGCAACCAAAAAATATTTAATAGCCATTGGTTGACGGGCATTTCCTTTAATATCTATACCACTCTCAAAATTTTGAAGTTTATCGTCGGTTACACGTTTTGGTCCTAGCCAGTTAGATAAAACCATTATAAACGTAACCAACCCTATTGCAAACAGTAATTGAATAGCAATTGGTAAATAGTTAGATGCACTATTTGTATTGACTATTTGAAGAAAGAATGGATTCATGATAATATTAATTCAAGGGTATTAGGCAGCAAAATTAAGGCAGCAACAGCAATATTCCATAGGGTATAACAAAAAGCCAGTAATGTTGTTTGTTTTTGGGCATTTTTAATTTATTTTGCTTTTGGAGTTACTTTATTTTACCAGAGCCTTTGCTGGTGGTTTAGTACCTGCCGGTTTTACTGGAGTTGCTGGCTTTACTGTTGGCTTTGGTGTTGGCTTAGGAGGCGTTGGATTCATATTCATTTTAGGAATAACCTCTTTATAGCTAATTACATCAGCATCTGCAGGGTCTAGCAATAATGCTTTATCGCAATAGGCTAAAGCTGCTACTTTATCTTTTTTAATATTTGCCATATAAGCAATCATGTACTTATAAGCAGTTATTATTTGTGTTTTACTTTTTGTTTTATCGGTTAATGCCTCGCCCAATGCAATTATTTTTTCGTACGAAGGGATAGCCAATGCTAACGTCATTGTAGTATCTATTACACTTGAGGCTTTACCTACCCAAAAGTGACCTAAAATATCATCTGGAAATTTCTGCGTATACTGGTTAAATATTTCTATTGTTTTTTGAGGATTGCCACTTCTATAAAAACTATAACCAGTATTAAACAAATCTGTTTTAGTTGTTATTTTTCTTAAGTCTACCACTTTTTTATACCAAAGTGCTGCATCGTTAAACAATTTACGTTTTTCGTAAGTTAATGCAAGTGATTTAAGCAATATTACCTTTTCATCTTCAGTAGCTGCTGATTCAACAGCTTTATCAATATATGTTCCAGCTAAGGTTTCGTTACCAGGAAATTTCAATAAAACCATTGCATAGGTTTCATAATCTGCTGGTCCTATTTTACTAGGATTCTCTCTTTTAAAAAATTCTTGAAAATATAATTTTGCATTTTCATAATTTAATTTTGCATTTACAGAGTCTCCTAATTTTGCATTTATTGAGTCGCCTAGTTTATTGTATTGATAAGCTATAATACCATACAATTTAGGATTAGGAGTTGCACCACCTGAGGCAATACACTCTTTTCCTTTGTTGATTGTTTCTTGATATAACCCTTGAGAGGCTTTTAAAGCGGTGCGTAAGTAACAAGCATTTACCTCATCGCTACCTTTGGCTGTTAAATATTTTTCTAAATAATCGGCACTTTTGTTTACGTTTATAGAGTAGTAATATTGAAACAGTGTAAAGTAAACTGGACTATAGTTGACATCTAAAGCAATAGCCTCGTTATAAAATTTGAAAAATAAGTCTTGCTGAGCGGCCCCTTGTGTTTGATAAATACGACCAATACGATATTTAGCTCTAGCATATTTAGCATCTAGCGTTAACGCTGTTTCGTATGCAGTTAAAGCAGCAGCACCATCGGGTAATTTACGGTAAGCATCTCCCAAATTACACCACACATCTGGATCTTTCATTCCTTTGATGGCTGTAGCTTGTTTTAATTTTTCAATAGCAAAATTTGCATCCCCTAGTTTACTATCAAAATCGGCATTTGCAAAGCCAGCAGCATTTAGTACTGCAACATTTTTACCTGCGCTTAAACTAATTGCAGTTTCAAAACGATTACGAGCATCGGCTGTATTACCTTCTAACAATTCCATATGGCCAACACCAGCAGTTAACAATGCACTATTGCTGTTGGCAGCTAATGTTTTTAGATATAATGCTTTTGCACCAGCAATATCTTTATTATCGTTATCAGCAATCATAGTTTGTCCTAACCAATAAACAGCGTCTACATTATTTGCATTTGCAGCTATTAATTTTTCGAACGTTTGCTTTGCACTATTGAATTTTTCATTGTACAAAAACTTTCTCCCTTCATCTAAAGTTTGAGCGTTAGAAAAGTTGGCAAAAACGATTGCCATTAAAAAAAATACACCGATTTTAGACTTGTTCATTTTGTTTTGCTGTTTAAGACTATACAATGTTATTAATTTTATCAATACCTATTCTAAAATACTTCATTAATTTTTCTATAATTTTTCTTCTTTATTCCAACTCCCTATAAAAGAGTAAAAGTTAGTATAGATAATTACAATTTTTCTTTAATAAGTACATTTCTTATTTCAAAATCCATTCTGGGTCCTAAATAGGCTCTTCTAAAAACCAATTGCCCTCTTTCGTATTTTAAAAAAGAAGCAAACCCACTTCCTAACCCAGAGTAATTTTCTTTTAATATATAGTATAGCCCACGAACCAAAGGGTATCTTTTAGTTAAGATGCTGGCTTGGGTGGGTTTTACATAAGGTGTACTATCGCAAATTGCACATTGTACATAAGCAATTTTAACTTTTTTTAACATTTCTATTTGCTCTTTTTCTTCTGGGTTACCAATCCAGCTAATACCTACTAGCCCTATTGCATTTTGATTTTGGGAAATAAGGTTTAAAACTTCTCTACTGTTTTTTGCAGCTTTTACTACAGCCGTATCAAAGGGTTGCCCTTTTAAAATACTATCGGTTACAAAACGAACGGTGCTTGTTGCATTAAGCCCATCAAAAATTATAGATTGATTTTTATTGCCTTTCCCTATTAATAGTTGTTGCAATTTTTGTAGTGTAAATAAGGTATCTGTACTATTTTTATTTACAACAATGCTTATTGCATCCCAAGCTATTGGATCGCTAGGGGGTGAATATGCTATGGTATCTTGAAAAAATTTTGCTTCTTTTTTAGATAACCCTCTTGTAACAATTACCATTCTGGTAGCTGAGTCGTAATACAAATCTCTAAAACAATCTGCTTCTGACTTGTACAACGCATTAATTTTTGTGCCTGGAAAATCAGCCTCGTAAATTTTTATTTGCTGCTCAATTACTGGTTTAAAACTTTCGTCTACTGTAATACTTATACTACCTGAAGTAGGCGAATCTTGTGCTGGATTAATGGTTGGACTATTAGAACAAGCGTAAAAAAACACAAAACAACTAATACACAAAACTAAAAAGCTATATTTTTTTTTGCTCATCAACTTCTAAAATAATTTTTTGCGTACCCTCTATATATTCTAAACGCTCCATAAATAAAACAGATAAATGCAAATAATTTTATCATGGTAGGATCATACCCCTCAAGTGTTTTTATCATTGCCGCCGGGGGAAATAAAAAAGCAAAACCAACCCCAATAAAAAAAACACCCATTACATAATTGGTAATGCTTTTCATACGAACTAAGTTTTTTTCTCGATCCGTTAATTCTTCATTTTCAAATTCTTCTAGTGCCATGTTAAAATTTTTTATAATTGAATCTGTTAGTTATGCTAAGCATTTGCGAAGTAGCAAATTACTACTTTTTTGTTTATGTTCTAACTCACCCAATTCCCCTAACCATTGGAGAGGGGAATTGGAAGCTAGTTTATTTAAATCTTTTAACTTTTAAGGAGTTACTCGTTAATCTCTGAAATAAACTTTACAGGTATGGTATAAAAAACGGACACATTTTGCCCTTTAGCTTTACCAGGTAACCAGTTCGGCATTTTTTAAGTACTCTCATTACTTCTCTGTTAAATTCATCGCCACCATCTTGCACCGTTACAAAGCTTTGTAACTGTCCATTAAACCCCACCACAAATTTTACTTTTACGTTGGCAACTTCTCCTTCTTCCATATCTCTTGGGTTTTCTAAATTACGCTCTAAAAATTTTCTTAGGGCATCCATACCACCAGGGTAACTTGGCATTACTTCAACTTCATTTTCTGTAAATGTTTTTGATACATCAAGATCAGGTTGTGGCTTCGTTGTTCATTTTTCTTGGTTTTTATTGTTAAGAAATTAAAAACCGACGTCTTTGTTAATAAGATGCTGTTGTTATAATTATTCCATAAATAGATGTTTGATGTACAAAGTTTGATATAAAGTTATACCGCAAAGACGCAGAGGCGCAGAGAAAGATGTAATGATTGCTTATCAGAGACCAACCAATAACCCACAATTACTAACTTTGCACCATGAAATTTTTAATGGTTTGTTTGGGTAATATTTGCCGAAGTCCATTGGCGGAAGGAATTTTACAACATAAAGCAAAAGCAGCAGGATTAAATTGGATTGTGGAAAGTGCAGGCACAAATGGGTACCACACTGGAGAACCGCCACACCACCTTAGCCAAAAAGTAGCGTTGCTAAATGGCATAAATATTAGCAACCAAAAAAGTAGAAAATTTATAGCTAAGGATTTAAATGAATATGATATTATTTACCCTATGGCAAATGATGTATTGCAAGATATTAAACGAATTAGTGGCAATACATTTAACTCCCAAAAAGTTATCTTATTTTTGAATGAAATATTTACCAATCAAAACAAAGATGTGCCCGACCCTTGGTATGGAGAAGAAGACGGATACCATGAAGTGTTTGGTTTAATAGAGAAAACATGTGACGAAATAATTAAAAAATATAAGACTAACTAACGAAGCAAATGAATAGTAATAAACCTAGCCTTCCGCAAGGCACAAGAGATTTTAACGCAACTATAATTAGAAGAAGGAATTATATTTTTTCTATCCTAAAAAATATTTTTGAAGTTTATGGTTTTCAGCCGTTGGAAACACCAGCAATGGAAAACTTAGAAACCTTAATGGGAAAGTATGGAGAAGAAGGCGATAGACTAATTTTTAAGGTGTTGAACAATGGCTTAAACAACGAAAAAAATATTGACAAAACAAAAGCAGGTTTTGAAAAACTATTAGAAGGCAAAAGCACCGCAGACATTACGGAAAGAGCCATGAAGTATGATTTGACCATTCCCTTTGCCCGTTATGTAGCCATGAACCAGCATGAGCTTAAACAACAGTTTCCATTTAAACGCTATCAACTACAACCTGTGTGGAGAGCCGATAGACCACAAAAAGGACGTTACCGAGAATTTACACAATGCGATGCTGATGTGGTAGGTACAACCTCATTATTTTGTGAGGCAGAGTTGGCTAATATTTACCATTTATCCTTTACTGAATTAGGTATTGTTAATTACGAATTACGCATTAATAACCGCAAAATATTAGCTGCATTAGCAGAAGTTTGTGGCGGAAAAGATAAATTAGTTGATATAACTACTGCCATAGATAAGTTAGATAAAATTGGTATTGAAAAAGTAAAGGAAGAATTAGTAATAAGAGGTTTGCAACAAAAGCAAATTGATTTAATTGAAAAGTTTTTAACTATTACTGGCAGTAACCAAGAAAAAATAGTAGCCCTAAATGAAATGCTAGGCAACAATAAACTAGCTGCTGAAGGCATGAAAGAGTTAGCCTTTGTACAAAATCATGCTTTGCCCGAAACCAATTTAGTTTTTGATTTCACCTTGGCAAGAGGATTAAATTATTACACAGGTGTAATTTTTGAAGTAAAGCCACCAGCAGAAGTTACTATGGGCAGTATTGGTGGTGGTGGAAGATATGATGATTTAACAAGTTTGTTTGGTGTAGATGATATCCCTGGTGTTGGTATTAGTTTTGGTATTGATAGAATTTACGATGTAATAGAAGAACTTAAACTTTTTCCTGAAGATTTAGGCGTTAGCACAACTGCCCTATTTTTTTATATGGGTGAAAAAGAAATTGAATTTGCATTTGGTGTTATGCAAAACTTACGCAACCATGGCATTGCTTGTGAAATAATTTTAGATGAAATGAAAATTGCCAAACAATTTGCCCTGGCCGAAAAAAAGAAAATACCCTACGCCGTTATTATTGGCGAAAAAGAAATTGAACAAAATTATTGCCAAGTAAAAAATTTAGCAACTGGTGAGCAGCATGTGGTGGAGTTGGAGAATTTGGTGGAGTTTTTTGAAAAAAAATAAACTACACCCCCTCAAACACAACCGCAGCACCTTGCCCTACTCCAATACACATAGTAGCCAAACCATATTTTGCTTTACGTTTTTTCATTTCGTGTACAAGTGTGGTGCTTATACGTACACCACTACAACCTAATGGGTGCCCAAGTGCTATTGAGCCACCGTTTACATTTACTTTTTCAAGGTCTAACCCAAGGTCGTGTATACAAGCAATACTTTGGCTAGCAAAGGCCTCGTTAAGTTCTATCAAATCTAAATCGGCAACGGTTAGTCCGGCTCTTTCTAGTGCTTTTTTGGCAGCAGGTACTGGGCCAATGCCCATAATAGAGGGATCAACACCAGCAACAGCCATACTCTTTATTTTAGCCATTGGTATTAAGCCATATTTTACTACTGCATCTTCGCTGGCTAATAACATAGCAGCAGCGCCATCGTTTATACCGCTGCTATTACCTGCGGTTACTGTTCCGTCTTTGGCAAAAGCTGGTTTTAATTGTCCTAATTTTTCAAGACTACTTAACCTTGGGTGTTCATCTGCATCAAAATCAAAAGCATCTTTACCAACTTGTACTTGTAAGGGAGATATTTCATTTAAAAACTTTCCACTAGCTAAAGCCTTTGCATATTTATGTTGGCTACCCATTGCAAATTCATCTTGGGCATTGCGGCTTATGTTCCATTGCTTGGCAACATTTTCTGCAGTTTCTCCCATGGTGTAAGGGTAATATAAATCGGATAATTTTTTATTAATAAAACGCCATCCTAACGTGGTATCAAAAATTTGGGGTTCTCTAGCAAATGCACTGTTGGCTTTAGGCATCACAAAGGGTGCCCTACTCATACTTTCTACTCCGCAGGCAATCATTAAATCGCCATCTCCGCAAGCAATAGCCCTAGCAGCATCCATAATACTTTGCAACCCACTTGCACATAAACGGTTAACCGTAGTGCCTGCAACACTGGTAGGCAAGCCAGCTAACAAAGCAGCTATTCTTGCAACATTACGGTTATCTTCTCCACTTTGGTTTGCCGCACCTGCAATTATATCTTCAATTGCATGTACATCAATATTATCGTTTCGTTTAACCAAAACTTTTAATACATGTGCCAACAAATCATCGGGCCTAATATTGCTTAGTGCACCACCATATTTTCCTATGGGTGTACGTAAACAATCAATTACATAAACTGCCTTCATTCCCAAAATTTTGGTAAAGATAGTATCAATTTTAGTTAAAACTACTTAATGTAAAATGGGTTAAAAAAGTGCTAATTACTCGAAATTTCTACCAAAATATCTGCATTACGGCCATTGCTAGTGCATAAATAAACTCTGCCGTAAGGCGAAACACAAACATCTGTTATACGTTTATACTTAATTTTAAAATAGGTTGATTATTTTTATTAACACTGCATCCATTGTACCTTTGCACCATGACGGTGTTAAAAAACATAAGAACATTAAGTTTACCAGAACTAAAAGAATATTTTGAACGTATTGGTGATAAAAAATTTAGAGCTATACAAACTTACGAATGGATTTGGAAACAAAATGCCCGAAGTTTTGATGAAATGACCAATTTAGGAAAGGACTTACGACAAAAATTGGCAGAAAATTTTAGCTTTCCTGCTATTGTAAACGATACTACACAAATTAGTAGTGATGGAACATTAAAAAGCCGCTTTAAAACACACGATGGACATTTTATGGAAGGTGTTTTAATACCTACCGAAAATCGTAATACGGCTTGTGTATCTTCTCAAATAGGTTGTAGCCTTACCTGCTCATTTTGTGCAACTGGTAAAATGGAGCGTAAACGAAATTTAGATTTTGATGAAATTTATGATCAGGTAGCCATTTTAAATGAGCAAAGCGAAAAAACGTACAATAAAAAATTAAGCAATATAGTTTTTATGGGAATGGGTGAGCCCTTATTGAATTACACTAATGTGCTTATGGCTATTGAAAAAATTACCGATCCAAAAGGATTGGCCATGAGCCCAAAACGCATTACGGTTTCTACCGCAGGTGTGGCAAAAATGATAAAAAAATTGGGGGATGATAAAGTACGTTTTAATTTGGCTTTGTCGCTGCATGCCGCTACCGATAAAAAAAGAGATAGCATAATGCCTATCAACGAATCAAATAGTATAGACTCGTTAGTAGAAGCGTTAAATTACTTTTACGAACAAACAAAAAACGATATTACCTTAGAATATATTTTATTAAAAGATGTAAATGATAGCTTAGAAGATGCGGAAGATTTAGTGAAAATTTATAGGAAAATACCCACGCATTTGGTAAACGTAATTGAGTACAACCCTATTGATGGAGCATCATTTATAAAACCAGATGAAGATACCACCCAACAATTTACAGACTATTTAGCCAAGCATAAAGTTAATGTACGAGTACGCCGCAGTCGTGGTAAAGATATTGACGCTGCCTGTGGACAATTGGCTAATAAAAAGTAATTTATTGCTAACTAAAATTTAAATAAAATTTGGTTACCAACATTAGTCCTTTGACAGAACTGCAATGACAACGCACCGTTTATCTTCATTAACACTATCCATCTTTACCTATTTAGTAGCTGATATTTTTTCATTTTCCGGCATTAACAAAATTTTAATATCTCTTATTAAACATCGTAGCAAGCTCCTCGTCTATTATTAGACAACTTAAAAATAATAGAACATGAAAAAATTAGTCGTATTAACCTTAGCATTATCAACCATACTTTTTACAGCCAATGCACAACATAAAAGAGAGCAAAAAATGGGTGGTAAAAAGCCGCATCATGCACAATTAGCAAAACAATTAAACTTAAGCGATGAGCAAAAAAAACAAGCCCAAGCTTATAAAGTAGCGTTAAAGCAAAAAATGAAGGAGCTTAATAAAAACGAAAGCATTACGGTAAAAGAACAAAGAGATAGAAAAGACGCTTTACGTAAAGAACAAAAAGCTAAAATGCAAGCTTTACTAACACCTGAGCAAAAAACAAAAATGGCCGAATTAAAAGCTACTAAAATGGCTAAAAAAGAGGAGAAATTTGCAAAGGGTTTAGAAAAAATGAAAAGCAAAATAAATCTATCAGATGCTCAAGTAATGCAACTAAAAAGCCAAAGAGAACGTATAAAAGCAAACGCTAAAGAAATTAAAGATAATGAAAGCCTTAGCCGTACTCAACGCAAAGAGCAATTAATGGCTTTAAAAGCAGAAGCAAAAACACAAAAAAGTAACATTTTTACAGCGGATCAAATAAAGCAATTAGATGAAATGAAGAAAAACAAGATGGGTGAAAAGCACCTATCAAAGTAATTAACTAATAAACCCTATACTGAAAGAGTTTCGAGTAAAATCGGAGCTCTTTTTTATTTTCCTTACCTTTATCTCTCACTACTGTTGTAAAACAGCAAAACACTTCAAGATTATGAGCCAAGCTCCCTTTCAAAAATTTACTGCAAAAAAGAAAAATAGCGTAATAAAAGAAGAATTTAGACAAGAAAAAAAGAAATACCGTAAAGAGCGTAATGCCTTTTTTGATCAGAAAAAAGAAGAAGAATACCAAGCAAGAATAGCTAAGCGAAATGGTATGGCTACCAAAGCTGCAGATAATGCAAAAGGTAAAACTGAAGGTAGACCTGAAGGCAAAACTGCCGAAGAAATAAAACCAGCAGGCACCAGAACTACACCCCGATTTAAACAAACTGGTGGTGCAGAAAAAACAGTTACAAAATCAGCTAAAGCAACCGCAGCAAACGATAATCACCCAAGTGGTATAATGCCTTTAAATAAATTTTTGGCTCACTGTGGCGTTTGTAGCCGTAGAGATGCTGTTGCACTAATTAACGAAAAAAAGGTAAAGGTTAATGGTACTATTGCTACAGAGCCTGGTTATAAAATACAACCCACTGACGAAATAGTTTTTAATGGTAAAAAATTATTTGTCACAAAAAATTTAGTTTACATCTTACTAAATAAACCAAAAGATTATATTACCACAACCGACGACCCACAAGGCAGAAAAACTGTTTTAGAATTAATACAAAAAGCTACTACAGAACGTGTGTACCCTATAGGACGTTTAGATAGAAACACTAGTGGTGTTTTATTACTAACCAATGATGGCGATTTAACACAAAAACTATCGCATCCAAGCTATGAAATAAAAAAGATTTACGAGGTAAAATTAGATAAGGTATTAGCTAAAGGCGATTTTGATAAAATTTTAAAAGGTATAAAATTAGAGGATGGTGAAGTACAAGTAGACAGCCTTGCTTATGCCGACAGTAAAGACAAGAGTATTATTGGCATTGAAATACATAGTGGTAGAAACCGTATTGTACGCCGCATATTTGAAAGCCTAGGGTATGATGTAAAGGGACTAGATAGAGTGATGTATGCAAACCTTACCAAAAAAAATGTAGAGCGTAGCAAATGGAGATACCTCAGTGATAAAGAAATTCGTTTATTAAAGTATATGAACAACAGTAAAAATAAATAAACGTTTTGGCAAAGCAGCAATTAGACATAATTTTAGAAACTCCCACTTTTGTAGCAATAAATAAACCTGCAGGTTTATTATCTATACCAGATAGAGAACAATCTCAACTATCTTTAAAAGATTTATTGATAGAAAAGTATGGTAAAATATTTACCGTACATCGTTTAGATAAAGATACAAGCGGTGTAATTATTTTTGCAAAAGACGAAGCCACTCATAAATATTTATCGTTATTATTTGAAGGCAGGGAAGTTGAAAAATATTATCAAGCTATTGTATCAGGTGTGCCAACCGAAAAAAAAGGAACAATAGATGCACCCATAGCCGAGCATGCAATTGATAGAGGTAAAATGATTATACATCCACGTGGTAAGGCATCTGTAACAGATTATGAAGTATTGGAAGAACATAAACTTTATTCACTAGTACAATTTCAATTACATACAGGCCGTACCCATCAAATACGTGTGCATAGTCAAAATATTGGCCATCCAATTGCTTGCGACCCGTTGTATGCAGATGGAAAACCTATTTTATTATCTTCATTAAAAAAGAAATTTAAACTAAGTAAGCATGATGAGGAAGAACGCCCCATGTTAAATAGAGTTGCTTTACACTCCTATCAACTAAAGTTTAAAGATGAAACAAGTAAGGAAATTATTTTGATAGCAGAGTTACCAAAAGATATTAGAGCTTTATTACATCAAATGCGTAAGAATTTATAAGCTTTGAAATTTTGAATTTTGAAAAGCTCGGCATTTACAATCATCTTGATGATGCCCTTTTTACCAAACCCATACCAAATCTATCTTTTACCTTATCAATAGCTTTGTACAAATCGCCTTTGCATTCAACATCATTAAACAAGTTGGTTTGCACTGCATCGTTCGTTAATTCACTAAGGCGTAGACCTAACAACCGTATAGGCTCTCCTTTTTTATATAATTTATTAAATAACTCTTTGGCAATAGGTATCACTTCATCATCGGAACAAGTATAGGGTATTGTAGTTTGTTTAGAGGTTGTTTCAAAATTTGAGTACTTAATTTTTACAGCAACGCAACCAGCTACTTTTTCATCTTTACGTAATTCAAAACAAATTTTTTCAATTAATCGTACTAATTCGGTCATTAAAAAAGGTACATTTGTTTTAGATTCATCAAATGTATTTTCGCTGCTAATACTTTTACTTTCGTGGTAAGGGGTTACCTCTCCATTATGTATGCCTTGGCTTTTGTACCACAAATCGATACCCCATTTACCTAAGCGTTCCTCTAAATCTTTAACCCCAGTTTTAAAAACATCGTTAATGGTATTTATGTGCATCGATTTTAATACTTCAAACGTATGATCGCCTACACCTGGAATTTTACTTACCGGCATTGGTGCTAAAAACTCTTGTTCTTTACCAAAAGGAACTTGTAAATAACCATTAGGCTTAGCTTCGTCGGTTGCAATTTTTGCCATCATTTTATTATTAGCTAGTCCAAACGAAATAGGTAATTTAGTTTCATCCATTATTTGTTTTCGTAAATCTATCGTCCATTGTAATGGATTAAAAAACCTATCCATACCTGTTAGGTCTATATAAAATTCATCTACACTTGCTTTTTCAACAAGTGGAGCCTTACTTGCTATAATTTGCGTAACCCATCGGCTGTACCTACTATACTCACCCCTACTCCAGCCTAATACTATTGCTTGCGGACAAAGTTGTTTTGCTTTAAAGCTTGGCATCCCACTTCGTACCCCAAATTTTCTTGCTTCGTAGCTTGCACTAGTTACCACACCTTTATCTGTACCACCCACATAGCATGGCTTTCCTCTATGCTCAGGATGGTTTAATAACTCCACGGATACAAAAAATGTATCAAGATCTAAATGAGCTATTATGCGTTGATTGTTAACCACAGATTACAAAGCTTTACACAAATTATTTTTGACAAAAAATAGTAGAATTCCATCCCTTATTTTCCACGGCTATGATATCATTATTCATAAATTTCCAACAGCCCATCAGGTAAAACAACAAATATGTTTTTATTTTTTTTATCAATTTTTTCTACGCTTTCTTCATGTATGGGTATTAGTGCTTCTTTACCTTTATACAAAATGCAACATAATACTTGGTGGGGCTGTTCAATAACTTCAATAACTTTTCCTAAATCCTCTCCAGCATTTATCATGGTAAACCCTAACAAGGAAATAGCGGCAGATTTAGCTGCAAAGGTTTCAAAATCGTTTTCTGTTATCCATACTTCTTTAGGAGTAAGTTTACGAGCTACTTCCTTATTATCTATTCCTTCCAATTGTAAGTAAACCTCATTGTTACTTTTTACTTTAGCTGCTAAAATAAAATAAGGAATAAAACTATCTTTTTTATCTTCTAAAAATATAACCTCTAAACCTTTTAACGCTGTTTTTTTGCCTAAACTATGCTCCAATACTAACTCCCCTTTAAGTCCAAAACTTGCAGCTAATTTTCCTATTTTAAAATATTCACTCATATACGTTGCAAGTTAATTTTTTTATTCTTCGCATCCTACATATTTTCACAATATGACTGTAACAAATGCACATATAAAAAACTTATTAACTTGTATTAATTTAGAGGAAAAAGAGCAAATAAAACGGTATAGCCTTGATCAGCAACACAGTTTAAAATCGCTAAAGGCAGAAGGTTTGGCGTTGCACCCCATTATAGTAACTCGTAAAAATTTTGGCTATGCCGATTATCCTGAAATAAGCTTTAAACTTAATTTTCTGCCAGAGGCAAATTTATTTAAAGATGGTGCTGCTATTGAATGTTTTTTTACTGGTGAGGAGTCTATAAAAGGTATTGTATTAAATTTAGAAGGCAATGGGGGAGAATTTAGATTGTTTGCTCCAGACTTTCCAGATTGGATAGAAGATAAAGGTGTAGGCATAAAATTAGCTCCCGATCAACGCACTACAGCCATCATGAAATCTACCTTGAATAATTTAGAAAGTAATAAAACACTTTATACTTTATTTGAAAAAATACATAACGCTTCAACTCCACAGCCAACCGCATTTATAGAAAATGATGAAGCGTTAATTTTTAATAATACAAGTTTAAATAAAAGCCAAAAAGCTAGTGTAAAAGCAATACAAGCCAATAGCGAACTTTTAGTTATACACGGACCACCAGGTACAGGCAAAACAACTACATTGATAGAAGGTATTTTACAGTTGTTAAAAAAAGAAGATAAAATTATTGTTACAGCACCAAGTAATACGGCTGTTAATAATATTGCAAAGGGGTTGCTTACAAAAGGCATAACTATTTTACGTGTGGGCAATGCTACAAAGACCGATGAGCTTATTTTTGCACATACTCCCGAAGGCAAACTAGCAAATAGTGCGGCGCAAAAAGAAATTAAACAACTAAAAATACGTGCCGAAGAATTTAGAAAAATGGCACTAAAATACAAGCGAAATTTTGGTAAAGAGGAACGAGAACAACGTAATTTATTATATAAAGAAGTTAAAGAAACTCGTATAGAAATAAAGAAATTACAAGCCTATAATGAAGAAAAACTATTTGCACAAGCACAAGTAATATTAGGCACACCAATTGGTTTGTACGATGCAGATATACGGCATTTAAAAGTTGAAACTTTAATTATGGACGAGGCTGGGCAATGCATTGAGCCATTAGCTTGGTGTATATTTTCTTTGGCACAAAAATATATTTTAGTTGGTGATCATTTACAACTACCTCCAACGGTATTAAGCAATGAGGCTACACAACTGGGTTTTAATACCTCAATTTTAGAAAAAGCAGTAGCTAAGATAAAACCAATTTTTTTATTAAATACCCAATACAGAATGCGTAATGCAATTGCTGGTTTTAGCAGTGCGTATTTTTATGATAACGAACTTTTAACTGCCGCTCATTTACAAAACATTGCAGCCCATTTAATTTTTATTGACACTGCAGGTAGTGGTTATAACGAAGAGTTTGGACCAGATGGTACTAGTTTAAAAAATGATGGGGAATTAAAAATTGCACAAAAATTAATAGAAACAGAAAATATTGACCCAATACAATCTGCCTTTATTTCTCCGTATGCAGGGCAGGTGGCTGCTGCAAAAGAAATTTTACCTACGTTAATGCGTTGTAGTACTATTGATAGTTTTCAGGGGCAAGAGCAGCATACCATCATTTTATCCTTAGTACGTAGTAATGATGAGGGTATTATTGGGTTTTTAAAAGATTACCGCAGAATGAATGTAGCCCTTACAAGAGCTAAAGAAAAATTATACGTAATCGGCGATAGTGCTACTTTAGGAAATGATAGTTTTTTTGTTGCCTTTTTAACGTATGTAGAAAAGTATGGATTGTATAGAACGGTTTGGGAGTTTGAGTTGTAGTATTGAAAACTATTTTCTACCCATTTATTTATTTTAAATCAAAAAAAAGTTCCAATATAAAATCGGAACATTTAATGAATTTAACATACAGGTTGAATATTATTCTTCTGTTTTAGTTTCTTCAGGGGCAGCATCTTCAGCAACTGGTTCAGCTACTGCAACTGGTGCAACTTCTGCAACTAGTGCTGGAATTTCAGCCACTTTTTTTACTACAGGAACATTACGTTTGTCCATTGATGCTTTTTTATGAGCACCTTGGCGTTTTGCAACATGAGCATCATGCTCAGTGATCCACATCGTAAACTTTTCCATAGCACCTGCTTCATCAAATAAACCAAGGCTAACACCACGTAGTAAATGTTTTAGGTATAATACACCTTTAAACGATAGAATACGGCGTACAGTATCGGTGGGTTGAGCACCTTTTTGTAACCAGTCTAACGCTTTTTGACGATCTACCTGAATAGTCGCAGGAACCGTTAAAGGGTTGTATGTTCCTAATTTTTGAATAAATTTACCATCACGTGGACTTCTGCCATCGGCAATTACGATAAAGTAAAAAGGGCGTTTTTTTGAGCCATGTCTTTGTAGTCTCATTTTTACAGCCATAAATAGAAATTTTTGGTTGTGAACAAATAGGGTTATCCCTTAAAAAAGGAGGACGAAGATAATAAAATTTGAGTGAACTTTAACGATGTAATTTATTTATCGAAAAAAAGGGAATAACTGCTTGGTTACCAATTCTTTTTCTTTTTACCAATATTGAACATTCTTGATAAATTAAAGCCAAAACGGATATCCCCATTAAAAAATTTACCGGTAGTTTGGGTTAAATATGCTTTTTCATTCATACCGGCTGAGTTGGTAAAATGCAATTGAAATACATGGCCACCTGTTTCAATGTCTACCCCTAACGATACTGGATTGGTTATTGCATTATCGAGTTTTCCAACGGCGTAATGATAATCGGCAACTAAGGCAATTCGTTTACTTACTTTATATCTTGCACCGCCGCCTAAGCCAAAAATTGTTTTATCATCCGTTGGGTTTAATGTAGAATTATTGTGTAATAATAATGGACTTAATTGCATTGAAAAATTTGAATTAAATTTTCTGCCCACAATCATTTGTAAATAGTAAGATGATCTATCGCTAAAGGTTGGTTTTACAGTTGCAAACGATTGTTGAGTTGTAACAATATAACCTGCTGCTACTAATATAGAAACCGGAATTGGTTTTGCTCCTTTTGTTTGTTGAAACAGTCTAGTTTTTATTAAAAAATCTAAATCTTTTAAATTAGTACTTCTACCAATACCTATCATTAAATTATTGGTAATTCCAAAATCAAAACTCATACGCATATTTGCGTTATCTAATCCAAAAAACTCTTTAACACCAGAATTAACTGGCCCAAAGCGATGAAGGATTCTAAAATCCATATTGCCCTTATACAGCATTTCGGTGCTGTGTGCATTTATTACTCTGGTAGATTTGAATGTTCCCGTAATTTTTTCTACGGCGTTTTCATCTTCTAAACCGCTTACTAGGCTTGTATCTTGTGCCATTACTGGGCATATAAATAAAAGACAGATTAGTGCAAATAGTAATTTTTTCATTAGTTATTTCATTTCTTGTAAGTTAGCTAAATTTATATTTATTTGAACTTGATTATTTACATTATTTTTATTTAAAGCAGGAATTTTTATTGAATAATCGCTTAATAAAATAGTTAGGCTACTAGCTGCACTAACTGTTTTATTTTTTGTAGTAATAAGTGCTTTTGCAGTTATAGGCTTTGTAACACCATGCAAGGTTAAACTGCCACTTATATTTACGGTAACTGTTTTATTTTCTTCTGCTAAAATTGTGAAGTTGGTGTCATCAAATTTACCTTTAAAAGTAGCTTTTGGAAACTTATCGCTTTCTAAATAGTTTTCGTTAAAATGTTCTTGCATTAGAGCTTTTTCAAACTCAAACCCTTTTATTAATAGAGCAAATTCAATTTTATTAGTAGCAACATCCAAAACAGCTAATACTTTTTTATTAACTGCTTGTATTTTTTCAATGCTTGTTTTGGAGTTGAATGTTATTAAACCTGTTTTAGTAAATAGTTTTTTTTGTGCAACAAGTGTTACAGAAAAAAATAAAAGAAATAAAAGTACACTACTGTGTTTTTTCATTTTATAAGTATATTTTATTCTACAACACATCTATTCAACTCAACATCCATTAAATAGCCGGTACATATGCCTTTAATAATAATTTGTACCCCTGGTGTAAATACTTTTTTTAATTTTATATAGCTACTATCCATTAAACAACTTACACTAGTTGATAACAAGGAATTTCCTAAAAGTATGGTTAGTAAGGTGTCTTGTTGATTATCAATTTTATTTATAAATCCTTTTACACTAATTACTTTGCCTAAATATTTTTTATTTGCCTCAGCCTCGTTTAATACAAATTGGCTTATCAATGTATCTGCATTTATATTTACAACAGCTGGTAAATTATTCAATCTAGCAGGTTTACGATTATATTCTTTATAAATATAAATACCTGCACTACATAAAATAATCAATAAAGTAATTAAAACAATACGTTTATTCAATGGTCAAAAATTAGTTGCTATGTTTTCCTCCAGCATTTATCCAATCTACAATTTTTTGTCTATCAAGGGCAGGTATAAAACCGCTTGGCGGCATTACCGATGGGCTTGCATCAACTGCCCTTGCTTTAATCCTTAATCTACCATTAACAATTGTACAATCATCTGTGTAGTTTAATCCGCTTTGTGGGGTAGCACCGCTATGACAACCCGGAGTAGCACAATTTGCAGCTAGCACTGCTTTAACAGCTGAAAATAATGGGCCAGCAGGTGCTTGACTTACTGTAACATTTCCTGTTGTGATACATCCATTAGCATCTCTTACTCCATAAGAAAAAATACCACTAGCTAATGATGCAAAAGTATTTGACGCTTGAAAAGTCCCTCCGTTTAAGTTATAAGTAAACCCTGTACTTCCACTAGCTGTTACAGTAATAGTACCTGTATTACTTTCGCATTTAACAGTACTAGTGGTTACAGCGCTTGAGGTAATAGTAGGACATGGCGTTGCAGTTACCGAAAAAATTTGTGAGCCAGTACAAGCATCTCCATCTTTTGCAGTTATGGTATAGCTGCCAACAGCTAAGCCAGTAAATGTACCGCTTGTCTGAAATGCACCCCCATTTATACTAAATGTAAATCCACTACTGCCAGTGGCAGATGCAGATATGGTTCCGTTACTTGAAGTTGGTGTTGTTATAGCAGTTGCAGTACCGGTAACTACAATAGTTTTACTAGCACAAGGATTTGGGGGAGGGGTTGTATCTCCACCACCTTTACTGCAACCAACAAAAGTTAGCGTGGTAGTTACTAAAATAGAAAGAATGATTACGATTAGCTTATTCATGTGAGTTTTTATTAAAAAGATTAATATTAAAAAATTGCCCTAATTATTTGAAAATTGAAAATGTTTTATTTCAGCATTTAGGCTTTTATTCAACAGCTTAATTATACCCTCATCTAAACCTATTACGGCACACTAAAGATAAGTGCTATCTGCATAAAATTGATTATTGTTTATATTTTATTAATTGAAAAATTGAAAATAAAAATAAATGTTTAATACTTTATATTAAATGCGTTAAAAAGTATTGACGTTTGTAAACACTAACTGCCTTTGATAAATTTGGTTAATAAAAAAGGAAGGCATTTATTGCCTTCCTTTCGGTTTGGGGCTTTGCGTTCGGGCGGGAAATCGAATCACAAAAGCTGGTATTATTACTAAAGTTTAATTAAAAAACTGCCGTTGAATATTGCACTTCAGCCCTCCTGACGCAAAACCCTTGTTGGCGGTTCGTTGTTTTTTCATTTAGATTTGATTGTCATTTGAAATAAACTTACTGTTGCATTGTCATAATGTGCAGGTAGTCCTTTTGTATTTTTTAGTTTCAATAATCCCAAAAAGTCAAAACCACATTTTGTATAGTAATTAATTAGTCCTGGATTGTCGCCAACAGTGTCCATTCTGACGAATTGTTTTTGATTTCCTTCAGCATAAATTTTCACCCATTCTACGATTTGTCGAACTATATTTTGTCCTCGAAAGTCAGGATTTGTTGCAATCCTATGAATATAAACAGCTGGCTCATCATTTTTTTCTTCCCAAATTTGTGGGTCATCAAAAGTTGTCGCCCAAACACAAGCAATTTTGTCGTCTGCAACTATTTTCCATTGTCTATTTTCAGCAATTTCAGTTTCAATTAGCGTTCTGTCAAATTCGGGCCAATGCACAGTGAACCTTGTTTTTTGAAAGTCTGTTGCGATTTTGTATAAACGAAAAATTTCGTCTATATCGTTAATGTTACTATTTTGTATTTGAAAGTTCATTTTCTATTTATCTCTTTTCGTTCGTTCAGGTTTACAGGGTGTTGGTTACAATGACCGCCAACTAAATAATTATGTTGATTTATCGTTTTCCCATCATACCAGGCATACGCCCTGCTGGCATTTTATTCATCATCTTCATCATCCCTTTCATTTGCTCAAATTGCTTTAAAAAGGCATTTAGTTCGTTAATATCTTTACCTGCTCCTTTGGCAATACGGGCTTTTCTGCTTGGGTTTATTACATCTGGATTTCTTCTTTCGTGCAACGTCATACTATTTATCAATGCTTCAATACCTTTGAAGCTATCATTATCAACATCTACATCTTTTATTTGTTTACCTACACCTGGTATCATCCCCATCAAATCTTTTAAATTACCCATTTTTTTTATTTGCTGTATTTGGGTTTTAAAATCTTCAAAATCAAACTGATTTTTTCTAATTTTCTTTTCTAGTTTGGCAGCTTCGGCCTCGTCAAATTGTTCTTGAGCCTTTTCTACCAAACTAACAATATCTCCCATACCCAAAATACGTTGAGCCATGCGCTCAGGATGAAACACATCTAGCGTGTCCATTTTTTCGCCATTACTAGCAAATTTTATGGGCTTATTTACGGTGTATTTAATGCTTAATGCAGCACCACCTCTTGTATCTCCATCTAACTTTGTAAGTACAACTCCAGTAAAATCTAAGCGTTCGTTAAAGGTTGCTGCAGTATTCACCGCATCTTGCCCTGTCATACTATCTACTACAAATAAAATTTCTTGTGGATGAATAGCATTTTTAACATTTGCAACCTCCATCATCATTATTTCATCTACTGCCAAACGCCCTGCTGTATCTATTATAATAACGTTTTTATTTTTAGCTTTAGCTTCTTTAATAGCATTTAGTGCAATACTTACTGCATCTTTATTTTCTCTTTCGCTATAAACATCTACCCCAATTTGGCTACCCAAAACTTCTAATTGGTCAATTGCCGCTGGGCGGTAAATATCGCAAGCTACTAATAAAGGCGATTTGCCTTTTTTTGTTTTAAGGTAGTTAGCCAACTTACCACTAAACGTGGTTTTACCACTACCCTGCAGCCCAGCAATTAAGATTATAGCTGGTGAGCCATTAGCATTAAAATCGCTAGTGTTTCCGCCCATTAATTCGGTTAATTCATCTTGTACAATTTTAACCATTTGTTGGCCAGGGTTAACTGCCAACAACACTTTTGCACCTGTAGCTTTTTCTTTTACTTTATCTGTAAATTCTTTGGCAATTTTATAGTTTACATCAGCATCAACCAATGCTCTACGAATATCTTTTACTGTATTAGCAATATTTAATTCATTTATTCTGGCTTCGCCTTTAAGATTTTTAAAGGCACTTTCTAACTTTTCACTTAGCGAATTAAACATATTTTGTATTTATTTAAAGTTGCAAATGTACAAAATCATTGGTGCTATTTTACCCAAAAAAATAGATTCATATAAGCTTGGTAATAAAGATGAATATCCTATTAAAAACAATAGTTTGAAAAGAATATTTTATTTGTATAGATAAACTGTACAAAAATTAAACCAAATGAAAGTGAAAATAACTACAATGAAAAAATAGCAACATAGTTTTGGAGGCTATACCTACACTGCAAAACTTGTTCCACAGCCACAAGTTTTACTTGCATTAGGGTTGGTAAAGGTAAAGCCTCGGCTATTTAAACCACCTTGCCAATCTACCTCCATACCCATTAAATAAATGCTATGCGATTTTTCCATAATACAAGCGACGCCATCTATTTCAAATTTTTCATCTTTTTCGGTCGGTGTATCAAACCCTAAGATATACGTCATACCACTACAGCCACCGCCTTTTACGCCAACCCGTAATTGTTGAGTAGTATCAAATCCATCTACTTGCATTAAGCGTTTAATTTCTGCAATTGCACCTAAGGATAAGGTTACTGGTATAGTTGACGTAATTTCCATTTTAAATCTGTTTTATACAAAATTAACAAGTATTTCTATCCTTAATTTTCGAAATTGGAATTTATTTTACCGAATAGCTATTTTTTTTAATCCTAAAATTCAATATTCATCTCCCAAAAAATAAAGCAGTATTTTTACCTTAAAATAAGTTCAATGGATTTAACAAATACTACCATTCAATTTGCCCTTTTTACGTTTATTTTTATATTAACATTGGCTGTTATTGGGCTTTATATTTATATAAAAGAAACGAATAAAAAAATTGGAAGTAGCACGGGTTTTAATTCAGATACCCATAAATTAAAATTACAAGCCTACGAACGTTTAACGGTATTTGCCGAAAGAGCTGCATTAAAAAATTTGGTTAGCCGTACACCCACAAACGGCTTAACAGTTTTAGATGCTCAACTTATTTTTTTAGAATCTCTAAAAGCTGAGTATGATTACAATGTTAGTCAGCAAATTTATATTACCGATGATATGTGGAAAGCTATAACAAATTTAAAAGATCAGAATACCTACATCGTCAACCAATTAGCTGCAACCTTACCATCTAACGAAAATGGAATAGAGTTAAGCAAACGAATTTTAGAATATATAAGCAATAACAATGCAGAGCTAAGTCAAATTGTGTTAGATGCATTACGTTATGAGGCAAAGAAAATTTTGTAACCTCACATTTATCAAAAATGGATAACCAAAAAAAAGTGTTTACAGATTCTGGTATTGAAATAAAAGAAGTATATGCTGCTATTGATAATCCTTTGCTCAAGATAGAACAACCAGGCGAATTCCCCTACACAAGAGGCGTACAGCCAGATATGTATAGAGGAAAACTTTGGACAATGAGGCAGTATGCAGGTTTTAGCACAGCCGAAGAAAGTAACAAACGATATCATTATTTACTAAGCCAAGGTGTAAGTGGTTTAAGTGTAGCATTTGATTTGCCCACACAAATTGGGTACGATAGTAACCATTCATTATCTGATGGCGAAGTAGGCAAAGTAGGCGTAGCTATTGATAGTTTAGAAGATGTTGAACTACTTTTTGCTGGCATTAATTTAGAAGAAGTTAGCACCTCAATGACGATTAATGCAAGTGGATTTATTTTATTAGCTTTTTATGTGGCGCTAGCAAAAAAACAAGGAGCCGATTTAAAAAAGATAAGTGGCACAATACAAAACGACATTTTAAAAGAATACGCTGCAAGAGGTACCTACATTTATCCTCCTAAACAAAGTATGCGTATTATAACCGATATTTTTGAATGGTGTGCTAAAGAAGTTCCAAAATGGAATACCATTTCCATTAGTGGGTATCATATTAGAGAAGCAGGTAGTACAGCAGTACAAGAAATTGCATTTACATTAAGTAACGGTAAAGCCTACGTGAAGGCCGCCCTAGATAAAGGATTAGATATAAATGTATTTGGCAAACGCCTTTCCTTCTTTTTTAATTCCCATAATAATTTGTTTGAAGAAGTTGCTAAGTTTAGGGCAGCACGTAAAATGTGGGCAACCATTATGAAAGAATTAGGGGCCACAGACCCAAAAGCTATGATGCTTCGTTTTCATACACAAACGGGTGGTAGTACACTTACAGCACAGCAACCACAAAATAATATTAGCCGTGTTACTATACAAACCTTAGCCGCAGTATTAGGCGGCACACAAAGTTTGCATACCAATGGCTTTGATGAGGCACTTAGCCTGCCAACAGAAGAAGCGGCAAGAATTGCATTACGTACCCAACAAATTGTGGCTTTTGAAAGTGGTGTAGTAGATACCGTTGATCCGTTAGCTGGTAGTTATTTTATAGAGGCATTAACAGCCGAAGTTGAAACTGCAGCATGGAAACTAATTAATCAAATAGATGCAATGGGAGGCAGTGTTGCTGCTATTGAAGTTGGCTTTATGCAAGATGAAATTGCAAAAAGTGCATACGAATATCAACGCAATATAGAAAGTGGTGAAAAAATTATTGTTGGTGTAAATAAATTTGATGTACAAGAAAAAAATATAACCTCTGTTTTTAAAATAGATGACAGTATACAAAAAACACAAATAGATAAATTACTTGAATTAAAAAGCAGAAGAGATAATAATAAAGTTAAGCAATGCTTGGATAGTATTGCTGTTGCTGCAAAAGGAACAGATAACCTTATGCCACTAGTAGTAACTGCCGTAGAAAATTTTTGTACCCTAGGAGAAATTGCTGATGTGTTGAGGGCAGAATTTGGAGAATTTAAATAAACTAAAACCTTAAAATAATAAAAATGAAACTACTTTTTACATTACTTGTATTCACCTACTCTACTTTCAGCTTTGCACAAACTGTTGATTTATCTAAACAGTTTAAAAACCTAAAACCCCGTGCTATTGGTCCTAGTGGCATGAGTGGGCGTATTACAACGATTGATGCGTTGCATAATGACCCTAACACCATTTACCTTGGTGCTGCAAGCGGTGGCGTATGGAAAACGGAAAATGCTGGCAACAGCTGGACCCCAATTTTTGATGAACAACCGATACAAAATATTGGTAGCCTTGCTATTTGCCAAAGCAACCCAAGCATAGTTTGGGTAGGCACTGGCGAGGGTAACCCACGTAACTCTATTAATATTGGAGAGGGAATTTACAAAAGTATTGATGCAGGCAAAACATGGAAATGTATGGGCTTGGAAAAAACTAGAAATATACATAGAGTAATTATTGACCCTACAAATCCAAATGTTGTATACGTAGGTGCTATTGGTAATCCGTATGGCGTTCATAGCGAACGAGGTGTTTTTAAAACAATCGATGGTGGCGAAACTTGGAACAAAGTTTTATACACAAATGATACGAGTGGTGTAGCAGATATGATTATGGATCCTAAAAACCCGAATAAAATATTTGCCGCAATGTGGCAGCATAGCAGAAGCCCTTGGAGTTTGAATAGTGGGGGTAAAGGAAGTGGACTGTATGTAACTTTTGATGGCGGCAAAAATTGGAAAAAATTAAATGGAGAAGGCGGATTACCAAATGGTGATTATGGGCGTATAGGTTTAACCATTTGCCACGATATACCAAACAGAATATACGCACTAATTGAAAGTACAAAAAGTGCTTTGTACAAAAGTGATGATGGCGGTAGCAAATGGGAAAAAGTAAATGAAGACCCAGCTTACACAGCCAACAGAAGTTTTTATTTTCAAGATATAATTTGTGACCCTAAAAATGAAAATCGCTTATGGCTAATCAATCAAATTGTGAGTATGAGTGAAGATGGCGGAAGAACATTTAAAACAGTAATTCCCTATAATGGTATTCATCCTGACCATCATGCTTTTTGGATACACCCAGAAGATCCAAACTTTATTATTGACGGAAACGATGGAGGCATAGGCATTACAAGAGACAAAGGAAAGAACTGGCAGTTTGATGAAAAAATACCTGTAGGGCAGTTTTATCATGTAAGTGTAGATAATGAAATGCCTTATAATGTAATGGGTGGTATGCAAGATAATGGTAGCTGGCGTGGCCCTGCATACACTTGGACAAGTGCTGGTTTAAAAAACTATTACTGGGAAAGCCTTTGGGGTGGTGATGGTTTTGATGTATTGCCCGACCCTGAAGATGCTAATTGGGTATATGCTATGAGCCAAGGCGGAAACTTAGGCAGGTATAATATTATTACAGGCGAAAGCTGGGATATACAACCCCCTAGTGTAGTTAATACTATAAATAAAGAAAGACTTCGTTTTAATTGGAATGCCGCTATTGCACAAGATGCTTTTGATAAAAAAACAATTTATTATGGTAGTCAGTTTGTACACAAGAGTACAAATAATGGAGCAAGTTGGACAACCATTAGCCCTGACCTAACAACAAATGATAGCGCAAAAATTGACCAAAGAAAGAATGGAGGTATTAGCATTGATATTACTGGTGCAGAAAACCATTGTACTATTTTAGCCATAGAGCCTAGTAAATTAGATAAAAATATTTTGTGGGTAGCTACAGATGATGGGCAAGTACAGCTTACAAAAGATGGTGGAAAAACGTGGAGTAATCTCACTAATAAAATTACCGGTTTAGCAAAAGGATGCTGGCTACCACAAATAAAAGCTAGCAGATACAATGCAGGTGAGGCATATGTTGTAGCTAATGATTACCGTAGAGGTAATTTTGCAGCTATGGTTTTTAGAACAACAGATTATGGTAATACTTGGGTAAATATTTTACAAAATAAAAACACCAAAGGCTATGCATTATGTGTTTTGCAAGATCCTACTGAACCTAATTTAATTTTTGTAGGCACCGAGCAAGGGTTATGGATTAGCTTGGACAATGCTGTAAGCTTTCAACAATTTAAAAATGGATACCCAAGTGTTAGTACGTATGATTTAGTTATACAGGAACGTGAAGCCGATTTATGTATTGCAACTTTTGGTCGTTCATTATATGTATTAGATGATATACGCCCCTTAAGAAAACTTGCTGCACAAAAAGGAATATTTTCTAAAAAAATAATGGCATTTGAAAACAATGATGCTTACCAAGTAACCTATAAAAATGCACCTGGTTACGAATGGAGTACATGGGGAATATGGGATGCAGAAAATAAAAGACGAGGAGCTGCGATAAATTTTTATGCCACCCTAAAAGCAAAAGATACTATAACAAAAAAACTAACCGATACGCTTTCTAAAAAAATTAATAAGCAAGATACAGCTGTTGTAAAAATTTACAACATTCAAAATGAGTTAATACGAACATTGCAATGGCCTGCGGATAGTGGCTTTAATAAAAAATATTGGCGTATGGATGAAAAGGGTTTTAGATACCCAACCTCTTCTAAACCAAAGCCAAACGATGCAGAACCAAGTGGCGATGATGTATCACCTGGTAAATATAAAATTGTTATACATTTTAATAATGAGATGGATTCTAGTTTTATAACCATAAAAGCAGACCCTCGTAAAGCTGATAATAGTGAACTATTGAAAGCTCAAAAAGTACTATCCCTTCGCTTACGAAAAGTAGGTGATAAACTTACTCAAGGGTTAGATCAATTAACAGATGCTGAAGAAATTGCAAAAAAACATGAGGCTCAGTTAAAAGATATTGAACTACCAATGGCAGATAGTATGCGTAAACAAAGTAAAAAAATACTAGAGCAAATAAAAGATATAAGAGAATTTGTAAATGGTAAAAAAATAGAACGACAAGGATATGGCCAAATACCCCAAGAAACAGTAATGACGGCTTTTGGCGAAGCCCTAAATACTATTAGTGGTAAAAATACAGCCCCTACAAATCAAGAAGAATTATTGACACAAAAAGCAGAAGGAAAAATTGCCGAAGCTATCATTAAAATAAATACTTTTTTTAGTGTAAAATGGAAAAGCTATCAAACATTAATAGAAAATAATAAAGTAAATTTGTTTAAGGAGTTTAAGCAATTATAAAAAAATAAACAGTATACAAAAAGCCTTCTCTTTTAGAAGAAGGCTTTTTTATTTATAAAAAACTTAAAGAATGCAAGTGCCCTTATTGGTAGTTTTAATGTGCAAAATCAACTTCAAAATTTCCTTTAATTCGTTCAATACTCGGATTAAAATAACCAAATTTTAAATTAGGGAATTCTTCTTTTATTAAGGATAGCATTTGTTTCATTCCTAAAAAATCGCCTGTTTCGGTAACGCCAATTTTACCTAAATACCAATCGGGGTCAATATTAAAATTTCGCCATTGAATCATACATAAATCGGTTTCCTTAATTAAGGTACGTAGTGCTTCATATTCTTCTACACTATCCGTCATTCCCGGAAAAACAAAGTAGTTAATACTTGTCCACCCGCCATAGCTACGTACAATTTTTAAACTTTCGATTAAATCGGCAAATACATAATTATTTGGCCTGTAATACGGTGTATAAATACTTTCTCTTGCACTATTTGTACTTACCCTCATACTATTTAAACCAGCTTCACATAAGGCTCTTACAGCATCTGGCTTACTCCCGTTTGTATTTATATTAATACTACCTTTTTGGGTATGCTTTCGTATTTCAACTATAGCATCTCTTATGGTTTCCCACATTAGTAAGGGCTCTCCTTCACATCCTTGTCCAAAACTTACTAAAGGAAAAGGGGCAGTTTGCAAATGTGGTACTGTAAACTCTACAATTTCCTCGGCAGTTGGCTTAAAGGTTAATCTATCTTGTGTGCTAACAATGGTTTCTTCTTGTGGTTGAAAGCTTATGCAACCTATACAATTTGCATTACATGCCGGCGAGGCAGGTACAGGGCACTCCCATCTTCCTAATGCAAAATTTCTTGCAGCAGGGCAAGTGTAGGTCATGCAACAATTTTCCATTAAATGCTTTACTAATCGATTGTTAGGATAAGCGGCTAATAAATGTTGTGTCCCCTCTTCAATTTTTTCCTGATCATATCCTTCACATTCTTGTCTAATATCTTGCTCAATTCTTACCGCAGGTACATAAAATTTATCGTCCTTCCATCCTGCAGCTGTATAACAAAATAACGGAAGAGTTGGAGCATCTGGTGCAGTTTCGTAAGCGGCCATATAAAGACCAGTATGTGCAGGAGGAATAAATGCAGCTACTGCCCACCCTTTTTCACACAAACGCATTTCGCCAGTTTTTACATCAATACCAATTCCCTTACGCCCTGGCAATTCGTACAAATTTCCACCATTCGGCAACTCTATCCAATCTTCTTCGGCTACGGGCACAGCATCCCAACCACTACGACCTGTTACGTATAAAGAGGTATCTTCAAAAATATTGCCTTCCCCATCGGAGTATAAAATATACATAATGCAAAGTTATTCATAAACTTTTAGAAGAAATAACAAAAAAATACTAGCCGCTTATCATTTTTAAACAAAAAAAGAGTACAAATCATTAACTTTAACGTTCAACTATTAAGACAATGAAAAAACTATTCTTCTTATTATCGTTTACTTTTTTGGGAACTGTCTATGCACAAGATGCTATTGAGTATAAAACACCTCCAAAAGAAATTTTTGATTTAGTAATGGCGAAGCCATCTCCAGGAGTAAGTATAGATACAAAGGGCGAATGGATGTTAATTATGGAGAGAAGTGCCATGCCATCAATAGAAGAATTAGCGCAACCAGAATTACGTATTGCAGGGTTACGTATTAATCCAAATAATTTTGGACCAAGCCGATCGGCCTATACCATAGGCATACGTTTAAAAAATATTAAAACAAATATAGAAAGTACGATTACCGGTTTACCAAGTAGTATAAAGGCAGGTAATTTTACGTGGAGCCCAAATGATGAAAAAATTGCTTTTACCAATACAACCAATAGTAGTATTAACTTATACTTAATTGATGTAAAACAAAAAAAAGCAACCAAGATAAATAAGCTACCCGTTAATACGGTTATGGGTGGTGCTTTTGAGTGGTATGACAACAATAGTATTTTATATTTAGCTGCTCCTAAGCCTAGCAGTGAGGCTCCTAAAAAATTATTAGCACCAAAAGGGCCTACTGTACAACAAAATTTGGGTAAAGTAGCTGCAAGTGTAACCTATCAAGATTTAATAAAAAGCCCTTATGATGAACAATTGTTTGAGTTTTATGCAACAAGTCAATTAATAAAAAATACGAATGGAGCAGAAATAAAAGTTGGCGCTCCGCTAATTTATAGCAGTTTTGAATTATCGCCAGATAATAAATATATGTTAGTTGAAAAAATTGATAAACCATTTAGTTACTTAGTAACTGCAGGTGGTTTTAATAGCACCGTTTTTATAACAGATGTTAACGGCAAAACGCTATCTATTTTAGATAAATTACCCAGTAACGAATTAGCCCCATCAGGTTATGATAATGTTTTAAATGCACCAAGGGGGCATGGTTGGATAAATAGCTTACCCAATACAGTAATGTGGATAGAGCCGCAAGATAGTGGCTTAATAAAAAAGAAAACTGAGTTTAGAGATGCAGTGTATACATTGGCTTATCCATATGATAAAACGAATACCAGTGTTTTATTAAAAACAACCATGCGTTTAGGCGGAGTTGTTCCTTTAACAGAAAACGACTATTGGGTAATTGAAAGTAGCAGAGTAAAACACAGTCAAAAAATTAGCAAGTTTAGCGCTACTACAATGGAATTTACCACATTAATTGAAAGAAGCACCGATGACTCTTATGGTGACCCTGGCTCACCAATTTTTGCAAAAAATAAATTTGGAAAAAATTCACCAAAATTAATTAATGGTAATACGTTATTAATGAGAGGTAATGGGGCATCTGCCAATGGCGATTTACCTTTTTTAAGGAGTTTTAATATTAATACAAAAGAAAGTAAAGAAATATGGCGATGTGCAGAGCCTTATTATGAAACCGTAAGTTCCATTACAGATTTTGATAAAATGAGTTTTATTACAAGCAAACAAAGTCAAAATGAAACACCTAACTATTATCAATATACGAATGATACTGTTAAACAACTTACAGCCTTTGCAGATCCCCAACCAGCATTACGTGGGGTAACAAAACAAAAAATTACCTACAAAAGAAAAGATGGTGTTGATTTAGCGGCCGATTTGTATTTACCAAAAGGATATGATGCAACTAGGGATGGAAAATTACCAGTAATTATGTGGGCATACCCAAGAGAGTTTAAAAGCAGTGCCGATGCTGCTCAAATAAGAGGAAGCAAACACAGTTTTGTACGAGTAGGGTCTGGCTCAATGGTTTTTTGGGTAACGCAAGGTTATGCAGTAATGGATAATGCTGAATTTCCTATTGTTGGCGAAGGAGATAAGCAACCTAATGATAATTTTATTGAACAACTAGTATCTAATGCAGAAGCAGGTATAGATAAAATTGCTGAAATGGGTATTGGTGATCGTACTAGAGTTGCAGTAGGTGGGCATAGTTATGGTGCTTTTATGACAACCAATTTATTAGCTCATTGCAACTTATTTAAAGCAGGTATTGCAAGAAGTGGAGCATACAATAGAACCCTTACTCCTTTTGGCTTTCAAAATGAGGAACGTACGTATTGGCAAGCACCAGATTTGTATTACAAAATGAGCCCATTTAGTTATGCAAACAACATTAAAACGCCTTTGCTAATGTTACATGGTGAGGCTGATAATAACCCAGGTACTTTTCCTATACAAAGTGAAAGATTATATAATGCAATAAAAGGGCATGGCGGAACAGTTCGTTTTGTGCAGCTACCTTTCGAAAGCCACGGCTATACGGCCAAAGAAAGTATTTTACATATGCTTTGGGAGCAACATCAGTGGTTAGAAAAATATTTAAAAAAGTAATTACTTTTTATTTACTAACGCATTAACCAAATTAATATAGGATTGCATAGCAACATCGCTGCTTGTGCCTTTTAAGCCATTCCAAGCATTGTATTTTGCTTTGCCCACAAAATCAAACATATTGCTAGGTTCTTCAATATTAACATCCCCTTCTGCACCTTGTTTGTATAGGGAATAAAGTTTTAATAACGTTTCGTTATCGGGCTTTTCGGTAAATGATTTTGTTAATTCTTTTGCTGCTTCAAACTGTTTTATCAATTCCATTTTTGGTTTTTTTATTTTATAAAGTTAGTATATGCTTTTTGTACTTCATCTAATTTAGCAACATAGATGCTTCTACCATGTGTACCAATAATTATTTCATTATCTCGTTGTTGTATAGCAATATCATGTACAGGTACACGGGGTAAATTTCTACCAAACATACCCATAAATGTTTTACCCATATCAAAACTTGCATATACACCATTATCAGTACCAATGTAAATAATGTTTTCGTTTTTAGGGTCTTCTTTCACAACGTTTAAAGGTTCTGCTGGTAAATCTAAACCAAGCTGTTGCCAGGTTGCACCAAAGTTTTCGCTAACTAAAAGATAAGGCATAAAATTATCATGGCGATAACCATTTAGTGTAACATAAACTCTACCTTCTTTGTACTGAGAGGGCATTACACGGCTTACATACAACCCTTGCGGAACGTTAGTTGGCAAAGTTTTGCTAATAGTAGTAAAGGTATAGCCGCCATCTTTAGTCACATTAATATTCCCATCATCTGAACCTACATAAACTAACCCAAATTTTAATGAACTTTCAACAATTGTTGTTAACGTTCCAAAAGGTATTTTACCTTCTTTTTTTCCATTTGTTAAATCTCCAGTCAATGTTTCTAACTTTTCGCCTTTGTTTAAACTACGATGAAATTTATTACTACCGTAATAAAAAACATCTGGACCATGTTTGCTCAACCAAATAGGTGTTTGCCAGTTGTAACGTAATTTTTGCTCACCTAAATCATGCATAGGGTGTATACTTACTCCTCTTCCGCCATCTGTACTTCTTCTATTATAAAAACCAAATTGATATCCACTATACACCGTTTTATTATCTCTACTATCAACATGCACTTGCATACCATCTCCTCCGCCAATACTTTTCCAGTTATAGGCATCTGCTTCGTCTTCTTTTTCTTCATCCGCATCAAACTGTACATTTAATTTACTGTTACCAAACCATGTACCATTATCTTGTAAGCCTCCATAAACATTATAGGGCTTTGCATCGTCGGTTGTAATATTATAAAATTGCCCGACTGCATTATTAATTACTTTAAACCAATGTTTACCATAATCGTAGGTTATATTGCAACCACCATCATGCCCTGCAACCCAATGTCCATCTCTATTTGGGTTTATCCAAAGGGTATGCCAATCGGGGTGGGTATTGGTTTTATCTTTTACAATAAATGATTTACCCCCATTATCGCTATACAAACAATTAAAGCCTAACAGTATTACTTGGTTTTCGTCCAAAGCACTTACCGTTAGTTTACCAAAATAATAACCGTAGGTATTGTAGGTAGATATTTCTTTTGTATTTGCTTTTTTCCAGGTTACTCCTGCATCATCGCTTCGGTATAATTCACAACCAATAATTCCTGCATTTTGAAAGCCATCATCT
The DNA here is from genome assembly GCA_903837525.1 of uncultured Bacteroidota bacterium. Taxonomy (GTDB): domain Bacteria; phylum Bacteroidota; class Bacteroidia; order Chitinophagales; family Chitinophagaceae; genus Ferruginibacter. The sequence goes on from CAILUU010000016.1 coordinate 68,112, forward strand.
GCAACCAACCAATCGTAAACTGCTGTTGGTTTTAATTTATCAGTTGCTATTAAATTTTTGACAGATGCGGATCGATATTTTGCATCAAATCCATTTTTAATTAAAAAGCTATCTAATTTTTTATCGTTAAGTAAAGCAAAATTTTCTTTCGTAGTATTTTTAAAATCTTCTAACTGGTATTTAGTAGTATCTAATTTCTTTTTAGCTGTATCGGGTTTTAAATTATTATTATCTACTACAGCATAAACAATATTTGGATTTTTTGGAAAAACGGCTACTCCAATTCTACCAATTTTATCGCCAGTGGCAAAACCACTACCTGCAAAGGTTACAGGTTTCCAAGTATCCCCACCATCATTGCTTTTGTAGAGTGCAGATGTTTTGCCACTTTCTTTCCAATCCCATGCTCTACGTTCTCTATACCACATGGCGGCATAAATTTCATTCGGGTTTTTTGGATTTATATCCATTTCAACAGCTCCAGTATTTTCATTTACAAACAAACTATGTTTCCATGTTTTTCCACCATCGCTTGTTTTAAAAACACCTCGTTCTTTATTAGGAGAATATAAATGCCCTAATACTGCAACCCATGCTATAGTAGCATTGGTTGGGTGTAAAATAATTTTTCCAATATGATGACTTTCGGGTAACCCTAAATACTGCCAATTTTTTCCATTATCCTTACTTTTATACACCCCTATGCCACTATAGCTTGAGCGGCTACTATTTACCTCACCAGTACCTACCCAAATTGTTTTAGCACTCCAATCAACAGCTATATCGCCAATACTAAACGCATCTTCATTATCAAAAATTGATGTAAGGCTTTGCCCATTGGTAGTTGTATAAAATAGGCCGCCACTAGCATAGGCAACATAAAATTCAGTAGGGTCATTGGGGTTTACTTCTACATCTACCACTCTGCCATTCATTTGCGTTGGACCGATATTGGTATAGGTAATATTTTTTAGTACCGATTTTTCGTTTAACGCTTTACGCTTTTGCAACCCCGCCATACGTTCGTTTGCCGAAGTTGACTTAATTTGTGCATACAAATAATTAACATTTGTAAAAAGTGTTAAACATGTAATTTTGAGGATGTTTTTGTATAAAATTAGCATTGAATGTTGATTGAATAATTTACTGTAAAAAAGTACAATACCTATGAAGCTTAATAGAATTAATTACGTTTGGTTCATAAAAATAAAATTTTTTATTATGCAATATTTAAAAGTACATAAACTGTTGCTTACTTCAATAACATTATTACTTTTTTTGACAAGCGGATTTGCACAATCTTTTAAACGTACCGCAGATGGTGATACACTAAATTATACTGATGCTAAAAAATTAAAGCAAGGTAAATGGGTTATAAGAGTTGAACCGCAGCGTGGTAACGATGGATACGAAGAAGAGGGCATTTATAAAAATGATAAAAAAGAAGGTATTTGGAGACAATATAGTTTAGAGGGTGATATTATAGGAGTTGAAAATTTTAAGCTTGGCGGAAAACATGCGTTGCAACAATACTATACGTATTTAGGCGATTTAGTTAAAGAAGAAAACTGGAAAGGTTACGATCCAGAGACTCCTTACGATACCATACCTGTTTACGGAAGTGGTAATAACGAAATTGTAGATTTTAAAATTGTAAAAGCAGAACAATACAGTGTAAAACATGGGGAATGGCGTTGGTACGAACCAGGTACTAGCAGGTTAGTAAAAACCGAAAAGTATGATAGAGGCGCTTTGGAAAAAGACCCAAATGCTTTTGCACTCATACCAAAAACAGCCAACGAGGAAAAGAAAAAAGAAATACCCAAAACGGCTGAAATGCTTGAGTGGGAAAAGAAAAATAAAGGGAAGAAAAATGTAATTAGAGATGGGAGAACATACAATAATTAATTCACTTCTTATTTTTTAAAATAATTTTTAAAAAATAACAATTGATATTGCACTGCGTTATGCCAATACACCCAATTATGCTCTCCATCTCTTTCAATGTAGGTATGAGGGATATTTAACTGCAACATTTTTTGGTGAAGTAGCCGATTGCCTTTTATAAAAATATCTTTTACTCCACAATCAAAAATTATAGCCTGATTCGTTTTTGTATACTTTTCAATTAAGTTAAGTATGGTTAACTCATTCCAATTTTTGGCGTAGTAGAGGGTATCTCCAATTCGTTTTGCAATATCAAATTTATTTTTACTTTCTTTTAAGTCTAGGCCTCCGCTTGTTGCACCCATTGCGCCAAAAACTGTTGCGTGGCTTAATGCTAAAAAAAATGCTCCATGGCCTCCCATACTTAAGCCACTTATGGCTCTGTTGTCTTTGTTGGGTATGGTTTTGTAATGGCTATCTATATAATTTACAACTTCCTTTACTATATGGGTTTCGTATTTACTGGTGCTATCAATTGGGCTATCAAAATACCAACTGCTAAAACCACCATCGGGGCAAACAATTAATATATTTAACTCATCCGCTTGCTTTTTTAGGCTTGGTACTTTTATTATCCAGTTACTATAATTACCATCGTAACCATGTAATAAATAAACAACCGAAAAGGCTTTTTGCTTTTTATAACTACTTGGTTTTATAACCACACAGTTTAGTTTTTTTTGCATTGAGTTGCTATAAATAGATACTGTATCTACGCTACTCCCAAAAACAACATACTGTGCAAACAAAAAAAGTATGATTAGTACAACCTGTTTCATTAGTGGAAAGTTACAACATAAAAAAGTCGCTCAACTAGTTGAGCGACTTTTTTAAAGTTTACTATTACCTTATTTCTTTTTGCATTGGATTTACTCCACCGCCGCCTGCTCCCCTAGGGTTTCCACCACCACGAGATTTAAATAATTGAAATTTGCTAGGCTCGGTAAATTTAGGCCAGCTATTATTGTTTGTATTAATATCTGCCGTTTCTCTCATTGGGTCTATTTGTATAGAGGCTACTTCTTTATCTTTCATAAATGCTTTGGTAACTTTATTTTCGTTTTTTCGCCAAATATTTACTCCAATTTTTTCTACTTCTTTGGTACCATCTTTAAATGTCCATTCAATAATAATTGGCATTACTAAACCACCTTTATTACTAAACGTTAGTTCGTACATATTTTTACTGCCTGCTATATTATAGCGTTGTGCCTCTGTAAAAGTATCTATAGCCATTGCTGGTCGGGTAATTTCAAAAGGTGTATTATCAATTTTTGCTAAGCCTCTATCGTATCTCCAATAAAAATCTCTTAGTGTTTCATCAGCATCTGTTTCAAATATTATATTCTTATCTGCCCTATTTCGTATTTTAGATATATCGTCAAATGAATTTAATTGTGGCTTAGCTACAGGTATTTTTACAGTGCCAGCAGAGCTGGGTGTAACTTGCTTATTACTTACATCTGTATTTAAGTTTGCCCACTTAACGGTATCTAACGAAATATCGCAAGCCTCTGTACCATAAAACCATCCTCTCCAATACCAATCTAAATCTTCGGCACTAGCATCTTCCATTGTTCTAAATAAATCAGCTGGGGTTGGGTGCTTAAATGCCCATCTTCTTGCATATTCTCTAAACGAATAATCAAACAACTCTCTACCCATTATGGTTTCTCTTAAAATATTTAAACCAGTAGCTGGTTTACTGTATGCATTAGGACCAAACTGAATAATATTTTCGCTATTACTCATGATAGGTTCTAGCTGATCTTTAGGCAACTTCATATAGTCTACAATTTTGTAGGCAGGCCCTTTACCAACTGGGAATTTATTATCCCAAAGCTCTTCAGTTAAATATTCTACAAAAGAGTTTAACCCCTCATCCATCCAACTCCATTGGCGTTCATCGCTATTAATAATCATTGGAAAAAAGTTATGCCCAACTTCGTGTATTACAACACCTAGCATTCCATTTTTTGTTCCTTCGCTATAGGTACTATTGGCCGAGTAGTTGCCATTATCATCTTTTTCGCATCTTCCAAAATTAAAACATATCATAGGATATTCCATACCGTTAGCAGCTTCTATACTTTGAGCGGTTGGGTAAGGATAAGGTATAGTAAACTTAGAATACGTTTTTATAGTGTGTGCCACAGCTTTGGTACTGTATTTACGATACAGGGCATAGGCCTCTTTACCATATGCACTCATACACATTACTTTTTTACCACTAACCATAGTTGGCATTGCATCCCAAATAAATTTACGACTACTACCCCATGCAAAGTCTCTTACCATATCTGCCTTAAAAATCCATGTTTTTTTTGCGGTAGCTATTGTTTTTTCTTTTGCAGTTGCTTCATCTAAGGTTACAATTTCAACAACTTCTTTTGCAGTTTGTGCTGCGTTCCAACGTTGTAATTCTTTTGGCGATAAAACTGCTGCATAGTTTTGACCTTGCCCTGTACTCATTATAATATGATCAGCAGGTACCGTCATAGCTACTTTAAAATTTCCAAAAGTTAATGTAAACTCACCTGTGCCCACAAATTGGTGGTTTTGCCAACCTTGGTTATCGCTATAAACACAAAGGCGAGGATACCATTGCGACATTGTAAATAAATCGTTTCCATCTTCTGCAAAATTTTCATAGCCACCTCTTCCTCCATACTTAGTACGTTCTATAATATTATAATTCCAATCTACCCTAAAAATAAATTGCTGTCCAGGCTTTAACGCAGTTGGCAACTCAACCCTCATCATTGTTTTGTTAATAGTGTGGGGCAATAATTTACCTGTTACATCAGCAACTCTTGTAATATTAAAACCGTACTCTTTATCTTTATCCATTTTACCACTAAAGCGCTGTATATCTGCTTCGGAAATAGTCTTAGGCATAAAATTACTGCTTTGATAGCCACTGTTATTTGTTGTACTGTGTTCGTTTTCATCTAACTGTAACCATATGTAACTTAATACATCGGGTGAGTTATTGAAATAGGTAATGGTTTCTTTACCCGTTAACCTTCTGTTAGGCTCATCAAGTTCGCAAGTAATATCATAATCGCAACGCTGCTGCCAATATTTTGGGCCTGGCGCACCACTTGCTGTTCTGTACTCGTTTGGTGTAGGTATAATGGTACCTAATTGCTCAAATCTATTGCCATGATTGCTGCCAGGATTGTTTTTTATATCCTGTGCTTTTGTTGTACAAAATGTTAGTACCGCAAAAAATAAAAAAAGAATTTTTCTCATGTTGTTATGTTGGTTTATTTATCTAAATACTAGTTGTTGGCATTCGTTGTATTGCTATTGTCAAAGCTACTAAAAAAGATACAGTACTCAAAACCCTTACCCACCATTTTTGTTGGAGCCCAATTTTATTAACTAAAAAGAAGCTAACAAGTAATATTATTATTACAACTATTAGCTGACCAACCTCTAAACCTACGTTAAAGCTAAACAAAGGAAAAGCAATCGTTTGGCTTTTTGCTAACATAAACTTTATCGTATTTGCATAACCTAGCCCATGTACTAATCCAAAAAATAATGCAAAAAGATAATTTAATTTTAGCCTATTTGCTTGGTAGTTTTTTTGTAAAAGATTAAATAGTGCCGTTATAATAATAGTGCAGGGAATTAAAAACTCTACCCAGCTTACGTTTACTTTTAATACATTATAAACGCTTAAAACTAAAGTAGCCGAGTGCCCAATTGTAAAAGCGGTAATTAGCACTAAAACTTGTTTCCAGTCTTTCATCAAATAAATTGCTGATAATGCCAATATAAAAAGAAGGTGGTCTATTGCATTAAAACTTAGTATGTGTTGCCAACCTTGTTTAAAATAAAATAGAAAATCTTGCATATAACCGAATGTTAGTTTTTTGGTACTATTTTTGTACTCAAATATGGTAATTACTTAATAAAAGTAAAAATTTGTATAGCTGAATGGCAACTATTTTATATAAATGGTTTTTTATAGTATGTATACTAATAAACTTATCGTTTGTGCACCCAGTTTTTGTAAGTGTTACAGAAATAGAGCATAATGCAACAGAAAAAATTGTAGAAATTAGTTGTAAGACTTTTGTAGATGATTTTGAAAAAGTATTACGCAAAGTTTATAATACACCCATCGATTTAATTGCTCCAAAAAATAAAGATGCTATGAATACAATTGTAGCTGATTATGTTTTAAAACATTTAGCCATTAGTATTGATGACAAAAAAAATACATTAGTTTTTATCGGTTACGAGCAAATTGAGGAAGGTATTTATTGTTATTTTCAGGTAAGCAGTATTGCAGGTTTAAAAAAAATTGCAATAACCGATAACATTATGTATGATTATAAAAAAGATCAAGTAAGTGTAATACATGTTACCGTTGGAGGTAAAAGACAAAGTACTAAGTTAACTAACCCAACAGATAAGGTTGTATTTAATTTTTAGGATAATTATCTACAAATTTTTACTCCTCCATATTATATTTTATTTCTTCAGATATTTTTACTAATAATTTATCAATTCGTTGTCCATCCATATCTATTATTTCAAATTGAAAGCCACGCCAATCAAATGTTTCGCCAGTTTTTGGAATATGCTCCAACTCATGCAACACAAATCCAGCAAGGGTATCAAAGTCGTATTCATCTTCATTCACCCATTCTGTTTTTTCAAAATGCGATAAAAAGTTATAAAACTGTATTTGTGCATCTACCAAATAAGTTCCATCTTGCCTAGTTATAATTTCATATTCTTCTTGTCCACTTTGCGGTACATCGCCAACGATAGCCTCTAAAATATCGTTAAGGGTTATCATACCCTCTAGTGTACCATATTCATTTACAATAAAACAACTATGTATTTTTGTGGCTTTAAATTTTTCTAATAATTGATAGGCCGTATTGTTTTCTGGTACAAACATAGCAGGCTTAGCTAAATCTTTTAATAAAGTAGTTGCATTGGCTTTTACTAAATCTTTAACATTGATAATACCTTTTATATTATCTACTATTTCTTCGCAAACAGGATAGCTGCTAAAAATAATATCATCAAATTTATTTTTTACATCTTCTACCGTAGACAAAACATCTAACCATTGTATATCTGTACGGTGTGTCATTAAACTTGTTATACTTCTATCGCCTAAATGAAAAACACGTTCAATAATATCTTTTTCTTCTTCTTCAATTGTACCATGCTCACTTCCTTCGCTAATCATGGCCTTAATTTCTTCTTCGGTAACTGCACTATCCGATGATACTTTAATATTAAAAAGTTTAAAAATAAGGTTTGTAATACCGTTTAATAACCAAACTATGGGGTAGGCTATTTTAGATAAAATATTCATGGGAAAGGCTACAGCTTTTGCAATTTTTTCTGCTCGTAGCATTCCAATGCGTTTAGGAATAAGTTCTCCAAAAACAATAGATAAAAAAGTTACTAGTACCACAATTATTACAGTAGAAACAGTTTCTACATAAGGTATTAATACCTCAATTTGTTCCACTATGGGCTTTAAATCTTTACTAAATTTTTCGCCTGAATACACACCCGTTAAAATTGAAATAAGGGTTATTCCAATTTGTGCAGTAGATAAAAATTTTTCTGGATTTTCTGCTAAATCTAAAGCAGCTTTGGCTTTTTCATCGCCTTTATTACTCATAGCTTCTAGGCGGCCTTTTCGTACGCTAACCAAAGCAATTTCGCTCATTACAAAAAGTGCATTTACAAAAATAAGTATTAGTAAAATTAAAATTTCCATGTTCCTATTAAATCAAACTGTGTATTTTGTTATACTGCTTGCCACACAAATATCCGATAAAAATACCAACCAAAGCTCCTCCAATAATATCAAGCGGATAATGCACTCCTACATATACTTGTGCAAATGATATGCTAAATGCCCATATAAAAGGGATAAATGACCAATTTGCCAACTGTTTTTTAAACGTAACATACAAAAACATAGCTAGCCCAAAATGGTTGGCAGCATGAGATGAAGTAAAACTAAAATTGTGGGGTATACTTCCAACTAATATTCTTATTGACCCTACCAAATCTTCATTAAAACATGGCCTTTCCCTCATAAAAAGATTTTTAATAATTTTACTGCTGAAAAAATCAGTAAATACAACAGTACCAATCATATACATAAAGTACCACACTGCTTTTTGCTTATAATTTATTATAAAAAATAAAAGCAAAAAAAAATATAGAGGCATCCAAACTGTTGAGTTTCTTAACCAAGGAAGCAACCAATCAAAAAAAGTATTGGCTAACCCTGTGTTAACCATTTTAAATAGTACTTTATCTAACTCAATAATTTTATGCATTATAGTTCAATTTATTTTAATTGACTCTTTTCTTAGTAATATACACAACTACAAAAGTATCTAAACAATTTTTTCTAGTTTTTTCATTAATAAATGTGCCATTTAGCTGGCTTATATGAAAATTTGAAAATGAATTTAAACCCGTAATATTAATAACATCTTTATTTAGTTTATTTAAATTTTCTATTGGGGTATAAACTAATAACGTATCATTATTAGCCAAAATAGAATTATTTTCTAAATTTATTATTGAATAATCTACCGTTCCGTTATAATAAAAATCAAAACAATGTGGAGTGGTGTTGTAAACAACTACTGGCTTTTTTATTTGCACACTATTCAACCACTTTGCCGCAGTAGTACCCGATTGATAAGTTAGTAAAGAAGGATAGAAAAATAAATTCAGAAATACTGCTAACAAGATAGCAAACACTATATTTATTTTAAAAATAGCGGATAAATAGAAAGGTGTTTTAATAAATACTATACACAACATAGCTAACATCAATAGTGCAATGATTGCTATTAAATTTATAGATGCGTATATTATTGTTAAGGTTAGTATGGCTACAACCAAAATAAAAAACAAAATTGATTGTAGGATATTAATATTTTTTAAGGCTTTCGCAGAGGCATTTTCTATAAGATAAGCAGCTGTAAATATGGAAAAATGCGGTAACAAAATAATAAGATAATGCGGCAATTGAAATTTTGAAAAAGAAAACATCAAAAAAGTTAGTAAACAACTTGCCCCCATAATCCATCTTTTAGGATTAATCGTATTTTTTTTTGTAATAAATAATTGATAAATACCAACTAAAGAAAGTAAGGCCCAAGGTAAAAATACCCATAAATAAGTGTGTATAAAAAAAGCAATATCTCCTTTTCCTTTAATTGGGCCGTTGTTAAAAAATCGGCCAAATTGGCTATCCCAAAAAAAGAAGCTTAAGCCTGACACATTCGTTTTTCCAAAAACAATTTTTGAAGGATGAAGATCAAATTGAGTATACAATGCATATAATTCGGGCAATGTAAAAACTAAGGCAAGTAATAAAAATAAATACCATTTAATGTTAAAAAACTGTTGCCATTGTTTTGTTTTAAGCCAGTAAAATAAAAACCCAGCTGTTATAGTTATAATTGAAAAAACACCTTTAGTCATAAATGCACAAGCCATAAAAAAAGAAGCAGCTAAAATTTGCAAAAACCATTGTTGATTATGTGCTTTATACATATGGTAAATACTTGCAAGGATAAAAGCAGTTAAATACAACTCTGCCTTTCCATCAAAATTTGAAATAATAATGTGCAAGGATGTGCCAAAAATAAGTATTGATAATTTTGCTACTTCTATTGAATAAATAGTTTTAGTAAGTTTATAGCAATAGAGCAAAGCAACAATAAAACAAATAAAAGAAGGAAATTTATAAGCGAATGAATTTATCCCAAATAATTTAAAACTAATAGCAGCTAACCAAAAAGGCAAATGAGGTTTATCCAACCAATCTTGCCCAAAACTGTACAAATTAACCCAATCACCAGTTATCACCATTTGTTTTGCTAGCAAGGCATACAAGGTGCCATCTGGCTCAAGAATTTCATTAAATAGTCCTGTAAAATTTAAAAGAATAATTAATGCTACTAAAAACAAAAAAGTTTTATTAGAAAGAACATATTTGTGCATAGTATTAGTATAGTAGTTGCAAATATATTCATTTATTATATAGTTTATTTACCAGCAAGTAGAAAGTAACAACTTGAAATTTTTGTATGAAATTTAAAATAAAAATAAATTAAGCAAATTTTGAATTATAAAAAAATCATACACAATAAGCTATATTCGTGTTTTGTTAAAATTAACTTGCTAATGCTTATTAAATGGAGAGTTCCTAAAACCATCCAATGGATAGTAAAACTATTCTTCATATACCTGTTTATTTTTACAGTATTTAGAATAGCAACGGTGTTTTTTTTTAAACCAAAAAACCTTAGCGTTATAGAGTTATTGCCTTCTTTTTGGCTAGGCTTAAAGTACGACTTACGTTGGATAGCTTTTATCCTCTCCCCTATTGTATTTTTTTCTCTTTTTTTAAAACTTTCTCCTTTTTACAGTGATAAAAATAAAAAGATTTGGACTATTTATTTAGGCATAATTACTTTGCTGGTATTGTTTTTTTATGGTGCCGATTTTGGCCAGTTTGCCTACATTAATGCCAGGCTAAATGCTGATGCATTAATTTTTGCCGAAGATCCAAAGGAAAGCTTACAAATGGTTTGGCAAAGCTATCCGGTTATTTGGATTTTGATTGGACTATTTGGAGCCGTACTAATGATGATATGGATGTTTAGAAAAACACATGTGGATATTGAGGGTAAAAATTTGAGTATTCATAAGTTTAGTTACAAAAAAAAATGGCACTTTTTAGCAGTCCTTATTTTAGGCTGGTTTATGTATGGCTTTTTTACATTAAAGCCACTAAACTTTTTTAGGGCCTTTAATTTGAATGACGAGTTTAAAAGTAATTTAGCTTTAAATCCGTTACAAAATTTTTTTACCACCCTTCGTTTTCGAAAACCAGATTATAATACAAAAGCCAAAGAAAATTTTTCTACAATAGCGAACTTTTTAGCCATAGAAAAAAGTAATGAAACGAATCCCTATTCAAGAATTGTTTACCCTGGAACTAAAGTATTGGAAAGACAGCCGAATATTGTTTTAGTAATTTGCGAAAGCTTTAGTATGTATAAAAGCAGTATGAGCGGTAATATTTTAAATAGTACCCCCTACTTTAATGATTTATGTAAACAAGGTATTTTTTTTAACAGATGTTTTTCTCCCACATTTGGCACTGCAAGGGGTCTATTTGCTACAGTTACAGGTATACCAGATGTATTGCTCTCTAAATTTGCTACAAGAGATACAGTAACCGTAAAACAACAAACAATTATTAACAACTTTGAGGAGTATGAAAAGTTTTATTTTATTGGAGGCAGAAGTCAATTTAATAATTTTACTGGCTTAATTAATAACATCAAAGGAGTAACTATTTACGAAGAAGGAAAATACAAATCTGTAAAAGAAAACGTATGGGGTATTAGTGATAAAAATTTATTTTTAGAGGCCAATACTGTGCTAGCCAAACAACAAAAGCCTTTTTTTGCTATTATACAAACAGCAGATAATCATAGACCTTTCAAAATACCCATAGAAGATAACGATTTTGTGCAAAAAAATATTAGTGATGAGGTATTAAAGAAAAATGGTTTTGAATCGTTAAAAGAATATAATTCATTTGCTTACTCCGATTATTGTTTTAAAAAGTTTATTGAGGCTGCTAAAAAAAATACTTACTTTAATAACACCATATTTGTTTTTGTTGGAGATCATGGTCTAGAAGGTAATGCATCAGCTGTTTATCCAAAAGCTTGGATGGACCAACGTTTGGCAGATGAACACATTCCTCTACTATTTTATTCTCCAAATTTATTAACGGCTCAGCAACGAAATGAAACCGTATCTCAAATAGATATTTTACCTACTATTGCCGGAATGATTCAACAACCTTATATAAATACAACTTTAGGTAGAGATTTATTGGATTCAACTAAAAAAGAAAATGCAGCCTTTATTATTTATCATGCTCCAGGCTGGATAGGTATGGTAACTGATGATTACTTCTACAGAAAAAATATTCGTATAAAAAAAGAAGAATTAGTAACAGCTACTAACAAGCCTCTTAACTTAACCCCTCTACAGCAAGATTCTGTAAAAAAATATTTATCAACCCTTACAACTTCCTTTTACGAAACGGCTAGATGGATGTTGGTGAATAATAAGTAACAAGATAAAATAGGCATCGGATATAATTTGGGCACTAACACCGTTCAATTATCAACCCGTACCTACCTAATTTTTTTGCAATCATAATCAATCGAGGCGATTTTTTAATATCGTAGGTATCAAACGAGTAGCTCCCAAAAACTTCTTGTATTTGTAATCCTTGGTACGCAAACATTTCCGTAAAATCTCCCAAACTAAACTTAGCCACTTTTTCGGTGTAAATTAAAGGCTCATGCAAATTTTCATCTTCTACAATTATTTTCTTATAAAAAAAATCGTCGTCGTACCATTTTGTAATTAAAAAATTTACATCATCAATTTGCTTTTCACTTTTGTGTATCAAATTATCTTCGGCATAGTGTACATTCAAATAATCTAGCACAAAATAGCCGCTTTTTTTTAACGATTGTGCAATAGTTCGTATAGCATTATCATTTTCTCGTTGAGTATTAAAATAACCAAAGCTGGTAAAAAAATTAAACGCATAATCAAAATAATTTATACTAAACGGTAATCGCATATCATGGGTAAAAAAATGCAATTTATCCGTTTCATATTGCAATGCCTCTTCAATACTATCACTACTTAAATCAATTCCTGTTACATTAAACCCTTTACTAGCAAGTTGTACCGAATGCCTGCCTTTCCCACAGGCTACGTCTAACATAAAAGAATGGGCATTTGGTTTTAGATAATCAATTAATTTATCAATAAAAGCTGCCGCCTCATTTTCATCTCTTTTAAAATATAATTGATGATAATAAGGCGTATTAAACCAATCTTTAAACCATTGTTTATCCATAATGCAAATATAAGCCCATCATTAGCTAAAGATAAACTCATTACTAATGTTACCCATTTTTAAACGGTATCCGTTTATTAATTAGATAATGAGTACTTTATCAAATTAGCACATTATCCAATATCTTTACATCCCCTTAAATAAAACAAATGGCATTAATAAAAAGTATATCTGGCATTAGAGGTACAATTGGTGGAAAAACAGACGAAAACCTTACTCCATTAGATGTAGTAAAATTTACTGCAGCATATGGCACTTGGTTAGCTTCACAATCTAAAAACAATAAAATTGTACTTGGCAGAGATGGAAGAATAAGTGGCGAAATGGTAAGTAATTTAGTTACTAGTACTTTAATAAGTCTAGGCTTTAATGTAATTGATTTAGGACTAAGTACAACGCCTACGGTAGAAATGGCCGTAAAATTTGAAGATGCGGCTGGGGGCATTATTTTAACGGCAAGCCACAATCCAAAAGAATGGAATGCATTAAAATTATTAAATAGCAAAGGCGAATTTATTAGTGGCGATGAAGGAAAATTAGTTTTAGCATTGGCAGAAAAAGAAGAATTTAATTTTGTACAAATTGATGAGTTGGGTACAATTATTAAAAATGATGAGTTGCTTAAAAAACATATTAATAGTTGTGTTAACTACAAATTTGTAGATATTGTTGCCATTAAAAAAGCAAAATTTAAAATTGTAGTAGATGCAATAAATAGCACAGGTGCCATTGCAGTACCTGCACTATTAAAAGCTTTAGGCGTACAAGATATTATGGTAATAAACGAAGAAGTAAATGGAAAATTTGCACATAATCCTGAGCCCTTACCAGAACATTTAACACAACTAAGCAACGAAGTAGTAAAACAAAACGCTAGTTTAGGTATAGCCGTAGACCCTGATGTAGACAGGCTTTGCTTTGTTTGTGAAGATGGCTCAATGTTTGGAGAGGAATATACACTAGTAGCTGTAGCAGATTATATGTTAAGTAAGCAAAAAGGAAATACAGTAAGCAATATGTCTTCTACCAGGGCTTTAAAGGATGTAACATTAAAATATGGCGGCGAATATTTTCCCAGTGCTGTAGGCGAAGTGAATGTGGTAAATAGAATGAGAGAAAAAAACGCAGTAATTGGTGGTGAGGGAAATGGAGGCATTATTGTACCCGATTTACATTATGGTAGAGATGCACTAATAGGTATTGCTTTATTTCTTACACATTTAGCAACAAGCAAAAAAACAATAAAGCAATTACGCAATACCTTTCCGAATTATTTTATTAGCAAAAATAAAATTACCTTAACCGAAGGAATAAATGTTGGAGATATTTTTGAAAAAATAAAGGATAAATATAAAAATCAACCTATAAATACCGAGGATGGTTTAAAAATAGAATTTGATAAGGATTGGGTACATTTGCGTACAAGTAATACAGAGCCTATTATTAGAATTTATGCGGAAAGTAATTTTGAAACAACAGCAGATAATATTGCCAAAAGAATAATGCAAGATATACAAGAATTAGGAACCCCCTCCGTCCAATAAAGGGGAAACTGGGTATAAAAAATTAAAGAGAAAATGTAAAGCGAAAAATATTTATTAGTATGATTTTTGCAATTATTTATAAAAAATAAATTTAAGTTCCCCTATTGGGGGCAGGGTATGAATCGTATTTACTTAGACAATGCAGCAACAACGACTCTTTCACCACAGGTGTTAGAAACCATGATGCCTTATTTAACAGAAAAATTTGGCAACCCCTCCTCCATTTATTCCTATGGTAGAGAAACCAAAATGGCTATTGAACAAGCACGTAAAAGTGTTGCAAAAATTTTAAATGCTCACCCTGCCGAAATATTTTTTACAAGCGGTGGTACCGAAAGTAGTAACACTGCCATTACTTCCTCAATAAGAGATTTAGGATGTAAACACATCATCACTTCCGCTATTGAGCACCATGCAGTAAGCCATACTGTGGATCACTTATATGCCTTAGATGTTGTAAAAGTTAGTTATGTAAAGTTACAAGCCAATGGCCATATAGATATTGACGATTTAGAAAAACTATTAGCTAGTACACAAGAAAAAACTTTAGTAACCTTAATGCATGCCAACAACGAAATTGGAACCATTTTAGATATACATACCGTAGGTAATCTTTGTAAAGTATACAACGCTATTTTCCATAGCGATACGGTACAAACCGTTGGGCATTTCCCTTTTGACCTACGCAACACCCCTATAGATTTTATTACTGGTGCCGCACACAAATTTCATGGTCCAAAAGGTGTAGGCATGCTATATATAAATGAAAATATTAAAATAAAACCCTTTATACACGGCGGAGGCCAAGAGCGTAATATGAGAGCCGGTACCGAAAACATTTATGGCATTGTAGGTTTTGCAAAGGCATTAGAAATAGCTACAGAAAATTACGAAACAGATAGTGCTTATATTGGTTCACTTAAGTATTATATGATGGAAGAATTAAAAAAATATATAGAAGGCGTAAGTTTTAATGGCGATGTATTGGGTATCAGTTCATATACGGTATTAAGTGCAAGTTTTCCTAAAACAAAAAAAAGCGAGATGATATTATTTAACCTTGACATACATAACATTTGTGCAAGTGGAGGTAGTGCCTGCACTAGTGGTGCAGATGCTGGAAGCCATGTTATACGTGCTATTAACAATAACCCTAATCAAATTACAGTTCGCTTTAGCTTTAGCAAACACAATACAAAAGACGAGATAGATACAGTGGTGAAAAAATTAAAGGAGTTGGTGTAGAATTAAGCCCATAATTCATTTTTAAGAAGAAAGTATAAAAATAAAAGTACCCTACGTGCTAAAAATACTTAGTTTATCGTTTTCTTCTCATTTTATTTGTGCCTTTGAGTTTACTAAGAATTTACAAACTAAATGCAGTATCCACTATTTGCCCTTGTTCTTGTATATGAATTTTTGAATAGCCTGTTGCCGTTGAAGCACTTACTTGACGGCTAATAACATAAAAATTAATATTTTTAACATTCATTCGTAAAAAAGTAGCGGCACCCATATTTAAGGGTTCTTCTTGCACCCAATACCAAATAGCTTTGCTATATTTTTTATATAACTCATCTAATTGTTTTTGTGGCAATGGATAAATTTGCTCTAACCGTATAACAGCAACATCTGTACGATTATCTTTTGTTTGGCGTTCGGCTAAGTCAAAGTACATTTTACCCGAACAAAATAATACTTTTTTTACTTCGGTAGCATTTTGTACAAACACATCATCAATTATTTCTTTAAACCCTCCGCTGGTAAATTCACTTTTATGGCTATAACTTCCTACGTGACGTAAGTTTGCTTTTGGCGAAAAATTTATTAATGGTTTTCTAAAATTCCAAGCTAATTGACGGCGCAATACATGAAAGAAATTGGCAGATGTAGTAACATTGGTAATAACCATATTTAACTCAGCACACATTTGTAAAAAACGTTCCATTCTTGCGCTGCTATGCTCTGGCCCTTGCCCCTCATAACCATGTGGCAATAACATGGTAACACCATTCATACGTTGCCATTTAGTTTCGGCAGCAGCAATAAATTGATCAATCATAGTTTGTGCTCCATTGCAAAAATCGCCAAACTGGGCTTCCCAAAGTACAAGTGCATTTGGATTTGCCATACTATACCCATATTCAAAACCAAGTACTGCATATTCACTTAACAAGCTATTAAAAATTCTAAACGGCAATTGGGTGGCAGTAAAATGATTTAATCTGTTCCATCCTTTGTTGGTTATTTCGTCATAAATAACGGCATGGCGATGGCTAAATGTTCCTCTCTTTACATCTTGCCCACTCATACGTACATCTTTACCCGCCACCAATAAACTTCCATAAGCCATTAACTCACCAGTAGCCCAATCTACTTTACCTTCGTCGGCAAATAATTTTATTTTATCCTGTATTAATTTATCCACTTTCCGCAGCGGTTTAAACTCAGCAGGCCATTTCATCAATCCATCAAATAATAATTGAAATTGCTCCTCACTTATTCCTGTTGAAGGGGATGAATCAAAATCAGCGGCGACTGCTTTAACAAAACTTTTCCAGACTAATTCTGGTTGTTGATATGTGTAAGGTAATGGATTTTGTTTTACTTCGTCTAATCGTTCTTGCAAGTCGGCCAAAAATTTCTGTTCCATTTCCTTTGCCAAATTTTTTGCATCGGCTTCACCATTCTCCATTAAGTATTGGGTGTAAACTTCTCTAGGGTTTAAATGCTTATCAATTAGCGCATATAATTGTGGTTGAGTAAACTTTGGCTCATCGCCTTCGTTGTGGCCATGTTTTCGATAGCATACCATATCAATAAAAATATCGCTGTTAAACTCTTGGCGATAAAGAGTTGCAATTTCACAGGCTTTTACTACAGCTTCTGCATCATCACCATTTATGTGAAAAACGGGCGCTTGTACCATAGCGGCAATACTGGTGCAGTAATCCGATGTTCTGGCATCATCAAAATCGGTGGTAAAACCAATTTGATTATTAATTACAAAATGTATAGTACCTCCTGTATAATACCCCTTCAATCCACTCATTTGTAAAACCTCATACACAATACCTTGCCCAGCTACCGAGGCATCACCATGTATAATTATAGGTAAAATTTTATCATAATCACTTCCATATAATACATCTGCCTTACTACGAGAAAAACCAATAACAACAGGGTCTACCGCTTCGAGGTGGGATGGATTAGGACAAAGTTTTAAATTTATTTTCCCGCCATTTGGAGTATCAACCACACTACTAAACCCTAAATGATATTTAACATCTCCACTACCCATTGTTGTATCGGGTGTGCTTGTGCCTTCAAACTCACTAAAAATTTGTTCATAGGTTTTACCCATAATATTTGCCAACACATTCAACCTACCACGGTGTGCCATACCTATAACCACTTCTTCCACTCCATTTTTTTGAGATGTGTTAATGATAGCATCCAAAGCAGCGATAGTGGTTTCTCCTCCTTCTAAACTAAATCTTTTTTGCCCAATATATTTGGTGTGTAAAAATTTTTCAAACATTACGCCTTCATTCAATTTTTGAAGAATGCGTTTTTTCTTTTCCAATGCCACTGGCTGTTGCATTGTTTTTTCAATTGCATTGGTTAGCCAATCAATTTTTATTTGATCGCTAATATATTTAAACTCTACACCTAAATGGCTAGCATAACATTTTTCTAAATGAGCAATTATATTTTTTAATGTTGTCGCGCCCAGCCCTAATAAATTGCCTGCGGCAAATGTTTTATCCAAATCTGCATCGGTAAATCCAAAAAAATTCAATCCCAAATTTGCTCCTCTATCTTTTCTTTTTCTAATTGGGTTGGTATCGGCTAATAAATGCCCTTTATTTCTATAGCCCAAAATCATTCGGTACACTCTTAATTCACTCATCCAATCTACAGTGTCAGTAGTGAGTGGTGATTGGTGAGTGGTTGAGTGCAAACTGCCCACAGCCAACTGCCCACTGCTCAACGCAAAATCAAAACCTTCAAAAAATTTTTTCATTTCTGGCTCAACGCTATTGGGGTCTTTTACAAAGTCTTGATATAAACCTTCGATGTAGCTAGGGTGTGCGTTGGTTATGTATTGAAAATCTTTCATAGATGAAGTAAACTATTTTTTTTGAGCAGGTATTTAGGTTAGAAATTTAATTTAATTGGGGTTGCATTTATCCTTGTACTAAAGTAAATTTAATTTTTTACACTAAAATTATACTGAACAATAGGAAGTAACTAACCCAATTTTTAAGAGGGCAAATATCGGTTAAAAAGATGGTTTTATAAAATTGGTAACTCAATTGTGTGTTCATTTTTTATAACTTTTTTAAGCAACGTTACTACAATACCACTAAGTACCACATACCCTGCGAAGTAATAAAAGCCTGGCTCAAAATTAGCGGTGGTGTTTTCCATAGCTTTTGCACCTAAAAAAGTAACAAAAATACTTATTACAAAAACATCGGCCATTGCCCATTTGCTTATTGAATTTACTAGCTGGTAAATTTTAGTATTTGCCTTTTTTACTGCTAATAAATAAAATAGTAAGATAGATTTCACTACGGGAACTATAATTCCAAACAAAAAAATGAGTAAAAAAGGCAAATAATTATTGGTTTGCCAAAGATTTTTTAGGGTAGATAGTACACTTCTGCGTTCATCAAACAGCTCTACGGTAATAATGTAGTGTGCTGTAATATTTATATGTAAAATATCTAAAACCCAACCAAAACCCAACAAAACCAACGAAATAACATGTAATCCAAGCAAAATATATTTGTTCATAAACCTAATTTACTATGAAAAATAGGTATAATCGCTGAGTTTTTAAAAATTCCTACCTCTTAATTCCTAATTATTAATTATTTCCCTATCTTTGCAGCCCAAAAATTAGAGTTAATGGCAAATCATTCAGCAACAAAAAAAGATGTAAGACAAAGTGCTAAGCGTAACGAACGTAACCGTTATTACGGAAAAACAACCCGTAATGCAATACGTGACTTTAAGGCTTCTGATAAAACTGTTGCTACCGAGCAATTACCTAAAGTATCATCTATGATTGATAAGTTAGCAAAACGTGGTACTATACACAAAAATAAAGCAGCTAATTTAAAAAGAAAATTAGCTTTACGAGTTAATGCTTTAGCAAAATAATATTTAGTAAAGTAACGATATTAAAAGCCCGTCAATTTTTGTATTGACGGGCTTTTAATTGAAAATTAGTTAATGTAACACTCCGCAAAAATTGGTACTTTTGTCTGTTTAAAAAAATAAACATGAAGAAGATATTTACGTTATTACTTACAATTTTAATAATCAATGATATTTATAGCCAAACACCTGTACCAATGGCCAGCCAACCAGGCTTAACTTACACAGAAGGCTTTACAGATATCACAAATTGGACTAATAATTTTGCAGCTGGAATAGGAGCAAATAGATTTAGTTCTGTGGCAGTATTATCGACTGGTTCGATTCCATCTGCAACAAAAACTACAGCTAGTTCAGCCACATTTGTTAGTGGAACTTCTGGGGGAGTTCAAAAAGGAACTAATAACATAGTTTTATTAACAACAGGTGCTCCTGATAATACAAGTTCGACAGCTTTTGATTTTTTAATGGATTTTTCAACAGTAGATGCTGGTACTTTGAGTTTTGAATGGGCGGTTGTTTTTAATCAAACAGGAAATAGAAATGGTTCTTTGAAAGTATATGCAAGTATTGATAACATAAATTTTACTGAAATTACTGCTGCAGCTGTTACAAATTTTACAAATAATGTAACTGCTTCAGGAACAATTAGTGCAATAACACTACCCACTATTTTTAATAACGCTGCTAATGCAAGATTAAGGTTTTATTATCATAATGGAACCGGTGGAACTACTGGCTCAAGACCAAAAATTAGCATTGATAATTTAACTGTCACTGCTACAGGAGGAGGTCCAGATATTACCCCTCCTATAGTCACAACTTTAGTTCCTACAGACAATGCTATTAATATAAGTAACACTTCAGATTTATCAATATTATTTAATGAAAACGTAATAAAAGGAACTGGTAATTTATTACTCAGACAACTATCTGATAATGCTATTATACAAACTATTGATGTAGCTTCTGCTGCTGTTACAATAAGCGGAGGGAATACTGCTAATATTGATATTGCCCCACTTGCAAATAATACCGATTATTATATAGAATTGGCTGCTGGTTCATTTGAAGATATTGCAGGCAATGATTTTGCAGGCATCACAGGCAACTCCACATGGAATTTTACAACAATACCATTACCTGCCCCCGGTATTATTGGTAACAACTATTCATTTGCTAGCTGTGCTACTACTTTTATAACAGAAGGGTGGAGGCAATTTAGTGTTACAGGCGCCCAAACTTGGAGTTGCACTGCAAGTGGAAGAACAGGTGCAGATGGTATGGAGATGAACGCTTATGTTAGTTCTGGCAATAATCCTTTAAATGAAGATTGGTTAATTTCACCTCCATTTGATTTAACAACTACAACTGCTCCTACTTTAAAATTTTATAGCAAAGGCGATTTTACCCCTGGTCATGGCTTGGTAGTAAGAGTATCTACCAACTACACACCTGGCACAAACCCTAACTCAGCCACATGGACAAATGTGTTAACCTTTCCTACACCATCAGGTAGTAATACAGCTTGGTTGTTAAACGATAATATTGATTTATCTACTTACAATACATCAAATGTATATCTAGCTTGGTTTTACAATAATACTACTACTTCAAACTCAAGCAGATGGAGAATTGATGATGTAACCCTATACTCAGGTATTGTATTACCTTCTTGCGATGAACCTACCGACCAACCTACAAATCTACTTTTAACCCCAACTGCAACTAGTGTTAGTGGATCTTTTACTGCAGTTTTTCCAGCACCTAGTGGTTATTTAGCAGTACGTAGCACTTCTGCAACATTATCTTCAAACCCAATAGATGCAATAATTTATACCGTAGGTGCCTCATTGGGTGGAGGTGTAGTTATAGCCAATAGTGGTGCTACAACTTTTACCGATAATGGCTTGACTCCTACAACTACCTATTACTACTTTATATTTGCGTATAATACTGAAAACTGTATTGGCGGTCCTAATTATGCCACAACCATAAACCCAGCACCTACTGGTAATACAAATAGCACTACTACATTGGCATTGGCATCTTGTGTACAACCAAGTGCTGCCCCTACAACATTAAATTTATCGGCAAGTAGTACAACCATTTCTGGTTCGTTTACCACTTCGGCTAGTGCTAACCGTTATTTAGTGGTAATTAGCTTAAGTAATACACTTTCTGCAACGCCTAGTAATGGTACCACATATACAGCAGGCAGTCCATTTGGCACGGGAACAGTGGTTGCTTATAGTGCTTTAACAACATTTAATGCAACCGGCTTAACAGCAAATACCCCATACTTTATTTTTGTATTTGCTGCCAATGGCGATTGTACTGGAGAGCCAAGTTATTTTACCACATCTTTAGAGGGAACAACCACTACAACAAATGGTACAGGTGTGCCTAATGGATATTACGATGCTGCTTTAGGATTAACTTGCCAACCCTTAAAAACATCCTTAAAAACTATTATTAGCACAGGCACAGAAGTGTTAAGCTATACACCGGGGTTATGGAATTTATACACTTTTAGCGATAAAAGAAGGAATGATGCTAATAATGCTGATATATTGTGGGATACTTACAGTGATAACCCTACTGGCCCAGAGCCATATACTTATACATTAATTACTAATCAATGTGGGAACTACACAGCCGAAGGGGATTGTTATAATAGAGAGCATTCTACACCACAAAGCTGGTTTAACCAAGTTTCACCAATGGTGTCCGATGCTCATCAAATTTTTCCTACAGATGGTAAGGTAAATGCTTTACATAGCAATTATGCTTATGGGGAGGTTCAGAATTTAGCCACAGTTTCTGGGTTTACAAATCCTTCACTTGCAGGAAGCAAATTAGGCACAGGCAGCAATTTTGGTTTTACAGGTACAGTGTTTGAGCCCATTAATGAGTATAAAGGCGATTATGCGCGAGCATTTTTATATATGGCTGTTAGATATGAAGATGAGATGATTAGCCAAAATTGGCCCCAATATGGAAGAGCTAATGAGGCTATATTGAGTACAGCTGACCAACCAAATGCTGCTATTAGAAGGCTACAGTTTTATGATGATTGGTTTATTAAGTTATTAAATAAATGGCATAATCAAGATCCTGTTAGTGTAAAAGAAATTAATAGAAATAACGTAATTTTTTCTCAACTAATAACCGATGGTGCCTCTACAAAAAAACAAGGGAATAGAAACCCATTTGTTGACCACCCAGAATATGTTGCTGCTATTTGGGGACCAACTTGCTTAACCGTTTTACCTGTTACCATCACTAATTTTTCTGTCGAAAAAAATAATAATACAGCGCTAGTTAGTTGGAAAGTTAATAATGAACTTAGCATAAAAAAATATGAGGTAGAAAGAAGCACCAATGGCATAAATTTTGAGAAAATTGGTGAGGTAAAAAGTAATGGAAATAAACAATACGCCTTTACCGATAATACACTCCCTTTAGCTAAAACCGTTTATTACCGTTTAAAAATAATTGAGCTATCTGGTAAAATTAATACCACAAACGTTATAACCATAGATGGGGTTGTATTGGTTAATGCTTTAAAAATTTCGCCCAATCCTGCAAACGAAAAAATAACTATACAATTAAATAATGTAATTAATCAAAAAGGAGCGGTACTTACTATTTTTGATTTCACTGGAAGACTCCTATTGCAAAAATCACTTACTAGTAACCAAAATACAATTACCCTTCCTGTTTTAAATTATTCAAACGGAACGTATTTTATAAAAATTAATACTGATACCGAAGTTTTAAAAACAAATTTTATTATTTCGAGATAATTTAAAGAATAGTTTTAATTTTATAAATGCCTTACATTTTTGTAAGGTATTTTTATATAATTATTAATAGTATGACTAAAACAGTTTTAATAACAGGTGCTACATCGGGGATTGGCGAGGCGTGTGCCATAAAATTTGCACAAGAAAATTGTTCTTTAATTATTACCGGAAGAAGAGAAGAACGGTTACTAATTTTAAAAAAAATGTTAGAAGCTCAATACCAATGCAAGGTTTTAGCGCTTTGCTTTGATGTACAAAAAAAAGAAGACGTTTTTGCCACCCTTACTAATTTACCAACCGAATGGAAAAATATTGATGTATTAATTAACAATGCAGGTTTAGCCCTTGGCAGAGATAGTTTTGAAGATGCTGATATTGCTGAATGGGAAACGATGCTTGACACTAACGTAAAAGGATTAATGTATGTTACCAAGGCAGTATTACCGTTTATGATTGAACGAAAAGTTGGGCATATAATAAACATAGGCTCTACAGCTGCTAAAGAAGTTTATGAAAATGGAAATGGGTATTGTGCAAGCAAACATGCTGTTGATGCTATTAGTAAAGCCATGCGTATTGATTTATTGAAACATAATATAAAAGTAACTGCCTTACACCCAGGTGCAGTAGAAACCGAGTTTTCGTTAGTCCGTTTTAAGGGAGAAAAAGAAAAAGCCGATGCTGTATATAACAATTATACCCCTTTGATTGCTGCAAATGTTGCAGAAACAGTTTTTTATTGTACAAACTTACCTACACATGTATGTATTAACGAGTTGGTACTTACCTGTACACAACAAGCAAACAGTTATTATATCCATAAAAATCAATCGATTGTAAAATAAATCAAAATTAATATCCCTAAAATATAATTTTGGCACAGAATTATCGTTTTTACTAGGTATAAGCACTATAATATTATTCAAGAAAAAGAAGTATTCTTGATTATCCAATTAATGAATCCAAGTATTGAAAAACCTAATACCCATTTTAATAGTTATACTATTTTGTAGCACCGCTTCAATAGCACAAGATGTAATACGGCAATCAGCCTGTACACAAGCCTCTATTTTACAACAAGCCGATAGTATTAAAAAAGAACTAGCTAAGCAAGGTTTTATAATAGTTAAAGAAGCTTCCATGAGCATGCAAAGTGAGTATGAAATGCCAGTACTTCTTCCATTAATCCAAGGCAGTTGGTATCAATTTATTTTTATTGGCGATAGGTCTTCTAAACTATACGAAGTAAGAATGTTTGATTGGAACGAAAAACAAGTAGTTTATCAACGAAAACATTGGGGAGATGTAGATGGAAATGTAATTAGCTACTCCTATATTCCACGTTTTAGCGAATACCATATGATGAAGCCTGTACAAGTCAATAAAAAAAAGAAAGAATTATGTGGGTATTTTATGCTATTAAAAAAAGTAAACTAAAAAAAAATTTCTTTATTGTTTTTATAAACTTTACTTTTAAAACACCAAAAATGGGTTGTAAAATATTGTGAATAATCGTTCTTTATTTAACATCACTACTTAACAAAAACAACATTATTGTGTTCAATTAAAGGCATATTTTTAAACCGTAGTAAAATGTTAGCTGTGGTTATAATATCTTTTTGGCAGTAAGTAACAATTCGTTGTAAATCATTTTCTTTCCAATATACTTCACCAACTTGGCTTCCATCAATGTCATCTTTTGGAGAGGCAATGCCCAATGCAGCAGCTAATAATTTTAAAGAGGTGTAATTTTTATAATCGCCAAAACGCCAATATTGAAACGTATCAATACTGTTTGTTTCCCAAGGTTTCATATTTTGAAAATCAATGTATTCAGGAATAGGCATACCGTTTATTAATAACCTTCTGCATAAAAAAGGAATATCAAATTCTTTTATATTATGCCCAGCAAAGCACCATTTATTATTCTGAATTTCCATTTGATTAAGCGTAGCTATAAAATCTTGCAATACCTTTTTTTCTTCATCAGCATAAAACGATTTTATTCGCAATTGCATAACTTCCCCCTCGTATTTAAAATAACCAATACTTATACAAATTACTTTAGCAAATTCTGCCATTACACCAGCCCGTTGTTCATAAAACTCAGCTACTGTATTTTCTGAGGGTAAAATACGTTGTGTTTTTTCTGTCCACAACTCTTGCCAATTTTCAGTTAAGTTTTGGTAAGTTGCTTTTTCAGATACAGTTTCTATATCTATAAATAATAAATTTTCAGTAAGGATATGTTGCATTTTTACTGTGTTTCAGTTTTATAAAAAAGTAACTCCAAAAATTACTTGAATGGATTAGTTTTTTCTAGTAATTGATTTTTACCACTATAAATATAATTAAAAAACCTGTAATGGCTTATTACAGGCTATAAATTAAAAGGTTATTCATTAAAAACGTCTCCAATGGCCTGGTACCCATACCCAACCTCTTCTTTTGTTTTTCCAATAGCCATCAACCCATGCTCTACTATTAGCTGGTGGTAAAGCCCAATAACCATCTGTATAGGCGTACTGGCCTCCACGCCAATTATAATTACCACCAACCCATACATGCCTTGGTGATGGGCAAGCAGGACGGACTCTAACTAAAGGTGCCGCTGGTCTAATCCTTACAACAAATTGTGCTTGTGTTGCAAACGATAAAACAAGTGCAAGTACACTTAATGAAAATATTTTTTTCATGGTATAATTAATTTTAAGTGTGACTGATGAAGTAGTAATAAGTTTAGTAGCAAATGTATGAGTACAGTAAAAAATTAACAACATACAAAAAAAGCCTCACCCAATAAAGAGTGAGGCTTTGCTTATAAAATGTTCTACGCTCGGTAAAGTTGTACTTTACAAGTGAAGGAGATTAATCTTCTATTTTTACTTTCCCTTTAGATTTTGCTATTACTTCTTCTGCAACACCATTTGGTGCAGGTGCATAATGGCTAAATTCCATAGTACTTGTAGCTCTTCCAGAAGATAATGAACGTAACTGAGTTACATAACCAAACATTTCACTTAATGGAACTTTTGCTTTAATAACTTGTACACCATGTTTACTATCCATACCTTCTAACATACCTCTACGGCGGTTTAAGTCACCGGTAACATCACCCATGTATTGGTCTGGTGTAAGTACTTCTACCTTCATAATTGGTTCAAGCAAAACTGGTTTGGCTTTTCTTCCTGCCTCTCTGTAACCTTGCTTAGCACACAATTCAAATGATATAGCATCACTATCCACATCATGGTAGCTACCGTCTATCAATCTTACTTTCATATCTACCACTGGGTAACCAGCTAATACACCATTCGTCATGCTTAAGGTAAACCCTTTAATAATTGGAGCAATAAATTCTTTTGGAATACTACCACCAAAAATTTCATTTACAAATTGTAAACCACCCAATGGATTTTCTTTTTTCCACTCATCATCTGCTGGGCCAAACTCAAAAGCAATATCACCAAACTTACCTCTACCACCACTTTGTTTCTTATAGGTTTCTCTATGCAATAAAGTAGATTTAAACGCTTCTTTATAAGCAACCATTGGTGCACCTTGATTAATATCAACCTTAAATTCTCTCATCATACGGTCAATAATAATCTCTAAGTGTAACTCGCCCATACCACTTAAAATGGTTTGACCAGTTTCTTCGTCTGTACGTACACGTAAGGTAGGATCTTCCTCTACTAATTTAGCAATAGCCATACCCATTTTATCAACGTCTGCTTGTGTTTTAGGCTCAATTGCTATCGAAATTACCGGCTCTGGGAATGTCATACTTTCCAATACAATTGGATTGTCCTCGTTACATAACGTATCACCAGTTTTTATTTCTTTAAAACCTACTGCTGCACCAATATCACCAGCTTCAATAAAATCAACTGGGTTTTGCTTATTAGCATGCATTTGCATAATTCTACTAATACGCTCTTTTTTACCCGTACGAGTATTTAATACATAACTACCAGCATCTAAACGTCCGCTATAGGCTCTAAAGAAAGCTAAACGACCAACAAAAGGATCAGTCATAATCTTAAATGCTAATGCACTAAATGGTTCTTTAGGATCGCAGTGACGGAAAATTTCTTCACCAGTATCTGGATTAGTTCCTTTTATTGCTTCAATATCCATTGGGCCAGGTAAGTATCTTACCACAGCATCCAAGGCAGTTTGTACGCCTTTATTTTTAAAAGATGAACCACACATCATTGGAATAATACTCATGTCAATTGTTGCTTTACGAATAGCCTCATGTACTTCTTCCTCTGAAATTGTATTAGGATCATCAAAAAATTTCTCTAACAATTTTTCATCATATTCAGCTACAGCCTCAATCAATTCCTGACGGTATTGATCAACTTCTTCTTGCATATCTGCAGGGATAGGTACTTCTTTAAATGTCATACCCATATCTTCGGTATTCCAAACAATTCCTTTCATGGTAATTAAATCTACCACACCAGTAAAGTTATCTTCGGCACCAATTGGTAATTGCAAAGGCACAGCTTTAGCACCCAACATTTCTCTAACTTGTTTTACAACGTTTAAGAAATCGGCACCGCTACGGTCCATTTTATTTACAAACCCAATACGAGGTACTTTGTATTTATTAGCTTGTCTCCAAACAGTTTCGCTTTGTGGCTCTACACCACTTACTGCACAAAACAACGCTAATAAACCATCCAATACACGAAGGCTACGCTCTACCTCTACAGTAAAGTCTACGTGGCCTGGAGTATCAATAATGTTAAATTTGTATTGTTTTGTATCAGGTGTTTTTTTGCCTTGCACCATCGGAAAATTCCAAAAGCAAGTAGTAGCAGCCGAAGTAATAGTAATACCTCTTTCCTGCTCCTGTGCCATCCAGTCCATAGTTGCACCGCCGTCATGTACTTCGCCTATTTTGTGGTTTACACCAGTGTAGTACAAAATACGTTCGGTTGTGGTGGTTTTACCAGCATCAATATGTGCGGCAATACCAAAGTTGCGTTGATAACGTAAATCTGCCATTGTTTTATATTAAAAATTAAAAAATTAAGAATTAAGAATTTGTAAAAGCCTCGTGTAACTTATTTAGTCACTATTTTAGTACAAACGTTGTTATTTTATTTATTGAACTTTTACTGTAGCCTATATTACTTTAGTGCCACAATGTCCCCTGTAGATAAGGCGTTTAGCCTTAAGGGGTAATATGTAATTTTTACGATCTCATATTATGCTAAATAGTTCAACATCAATTTTATATATAATTGCTGAAGCTTTTAGCGGCGCAAAGGTAAGGATTTCTAAATATATAACAAAGGGTTTATAAAGACTTATTTAATCTATCTATAACCTCTTTAAGCCCACCAATTTTAAATACCCTACCTTTGAAGTCTCCACGTAAAACATTACGGCAAGTTGTAAGCCGGTGGTACCAATAATATTACTACGCTGTTTTAGAAAATACAACGTCCTTTTCAGCCCACATTTTTATAAATAAATTATAATGGAATTTAACCAATTAGGATTAATAGATCCTATACTATTAGCAGTAGCCGAACAAGGCTATACAACCCCAACTCCTATTCAACAACAAGCTATACCTATTTTATTGCAGAAAAAAGATTTACTAGGTTGTGCACAAACAGGCACGGGCAAAACAGCCGCTTTTGCCATCCCTATTTTACAATTACTATACACCGAAAAAACACATAGCACAGGAATAAAAGTATTAATACTTACTCCAACAAGGGAACTGGCTATTCAAATTAACGAAAGCTTTGAAGCCTACGGAAAATACACCAAAATTAGCCATACCGTAATATTTGGCGGAGTAAGCCAAGTACCACAGGTAAGTACCCTAAAAAGAGGTGTAGATGTGTTAATTGCAACTCCAGGCCGTTTACTAGATTTAATTAACCAAGGCTACATATCCCTAAGGCAGATACAAATATTTGTGTTAGATGAGGCAGATAGAATGTTAGATATGGGTTTTATACATGATGTAAAAAGAGTAATTACTAAAATACCTGCTAAAAGACAAACCCTTTTCTTTAGTGCCACCATGCCACCCGAAATACAAAAGTTAGCAGATGTTTTATTAAATAAACCTAGTAAGGTAGAGGTAACACCCGTTTCATCTACCGTTGATGCTATTGAACAGCGGTTGTATTACGTAGGTAAAACAGATAAAAACAAATTATTGCTTCATTTATTAAAAGATGAAACTATAAAAACAGCCTTAGTGTTTACCCGTACAAAACATGGTGCCGATAAAGTAGTGAAAGTATTGCATACCTATGGTATTACTGCCGCAGCTATACACGGCAATAAATCGCAAAATGCCCGACAAAATGCATTAAGCAGTTTTAAAAATGGCAGCATACGTGTATTAGTGGCAACTGATATTGCAGCAAGAGGAATTGATATTGATGATCTAAGCCATGTAATAAATTTTGAATTACCCGAAGTGCCGGAAACCTACGTACATCGTATAGGCCGTACCGGTAGAGCTGGTAATACAGGTATTGCACTTTCGTTTTGTGATATAGATGAAAAACTAGAATTAAGAGATATTCAAAAAGTAATTGGTAAAGTAATACCTGTGGAGGGTAACAACCCATTTCCGTTAGCTGCCGATGCTAAACCATCGCCACCTGAACCAAAGCAACAACAACGACAAAATTTTAAAAGAGGAGGAACTAATCAAAATGGTCCTAAAAGAAATTCAAACAAAAGAAGTTGGTAAAAGTTGCTTAACTAATTTTAAAAAAATAATAACCAAACAAAAAGCCCTCGAATTTTTCGAGGGCTTTAATAATATAACTAAGTGTAGTGTTAGATTTTAAAATGTGCAAATGCTTTGTTAGCTTCTGCCATACGGTGTGTATCTTCTTTCTTTTTGTATGATGCACCTTCACCCTTACTTGCTGCAACAATTTCATTAGCTAATTTATCACTCATGCTACGTCCGTTTCTTTCACGGCTGTAACGTACCATCCATTTAATACTTAACGATACTTTTCTATCAGCACGTACCTCACTTGGTATTTGAAAAGTAGCACCACCAATACGACGGCTACGTACTTCTACACCCGGTGTAATATTAGTTAATGCTTTTTTCCATACTTCATATCCATCTTCGTTCGTTTGCTTTGCAACCTTATCTAAAGCTGTATAAAAAATATCATAGGCACCACTTTTTTTACCTTCCCACATTAAATTATTTACAAAACGAGTAACTAATTTATCATTAAATTTAGGATCTGGTGCTAAGGGTATCTTTTTGGGTTGTGTTTTACGCATTTCTTTTAATTTTTATTTTTAGGCTAATTTTCTTCAAGAATTAAAACTTTACTCAGCCTTTGTTTAAATTACGATTACTTGTTTGTTGTTTTTAAAAACCTAGCTCATCTTATGCTTTTGCTTTAGCTCTTTTAGTACCATACTTACTACGGCTTTGTTTTCTATCTTTTACACCAGCAGTATCTAAACTACCACGTACAATATGATAACGTACACCTGGTAAATCTTTTACCCTTCCACCACGTATAAGTACAATACTGTGCTCTTGCAAATTGTGACCCTCACCTGGTATATAGGCAATAACCTCAATTTTATTTGTTAAACGCACTTTTGCTACTTTACGCAAGGCAGAGTTTGGCTTTTTAGGTGTTGTTGTATATACTCTTGTACATACTCCACGACGTTGTGGGCAACTATCTAAAGCTCTTGATTTACTCTTTGCAGTAATAATTGTTCTTCCTTTTCTAACTAATTGTTGTATTGTAGGCATGTTTAACCCTTTATTTTTCGGACGGCAAAGGTAGGCAATCTGTGTTAAAAAAGAAAACTAAATATAAAAAATCTTCAATTTTTATTAATATTTAATAAAAAACCACCATTTGCAGGTGGTTTTAGGTTATTAGCTAGGCAAATAATTATATTTTATACATCCATTCATGCCTATCGGGCAGTTGCCCATAGCGTATTGCATTTAATTTTGTTTTTATTGCTGGGGCTGTTTTCCATTCATCTGTATTAAATTCTATTATATAATCTTTATAACGCAATTCTTTTATAAAGGAAATAGTTGCAGCGGTACCTGTGCCAAATACTTCGTATAATATGCCAGCTTTATGCGCATCAATTATATCATCAATACTTAAGGCTCTTTCTTCTACCTTAAAGCCTATTTCTTGTAACAATACCATAGTGCTATTGCGGGTAACACCTGCTAGTATAGTTCCTTCATCTAAATTAGGTGTAATAGCTGTATTGCCAATTATAAAAAATACATTCATTGTGCCACACTCTTGCACATATTTATGTTCATAAGCATCTGTCCATAATACTTGATCGTAGCCTTTTAATTTAGCTTGTGCGGTAGCATACATAGCACCTCCATAATTACCAGCGGCTTTTGCATAACCTACACCTCCGGGTACAGCTCGTACATATTTTTCCTCTACATAAATACGCATTGGCGTACTGTAGTAAGGGCCAGTTGGGCTAAGCAAAATCATAAATTTATACTTATCGCTAGGTTTTACGCCTATCATTTCATCGCTACTAAACATAAATGGCCTAATGTATAAAGAATGATCTTCCATTTGAGGAATCCAATTTTTATCTAATTCAATTAGCATACGCATACCCTCCATAAAAATATCTTCGGGCACTTGCGGCATTTGCATACGCTCTGCCGAAATATTAAACCGCTTAAAATTATCGTGTGGTCTAAAAATATAGGCTTCGCCATCGGCATTTTTGTAGGCCTTTATTCCTTCAAAAATGGCTTGACCATAGTGCAAAGCTGCTGTGGAAGGGGATAACAACAGGGGTTGATAAGGTTTTATTTCTGGCGTTTTCCATTCTCCATCTTCATAATCTACCTCTAACATATGATCGGTAAAGTATTTACCAAACGGAATATTTTCTAAATTAATATCATTTAATTTACTTTTTTCAATTTTTGAAATATTAATATCGGCTGCAGCAATCATATTGATTAATTTTACACAAAGAAACGAAAAAAGAATAGGCTAAAAAACCCTTTTTATGAGTTTAGATAATATTCAACTTCCGCCATTAGTTGTTGCAGATTTGTTTAAAAATGTACTAATTGATTTAAAAACAACTGAACAAGTAATACAAAACCAATCAAATACTTCACTTGCTTATTTAGGTAATAACAATAAACAAATTTGTATAGTAGTAAATGAGGAAGATGCCGTTTACTTAAAAGAAGATGAACTTAGTTTTTTATTAGGCATTTTAGCAGCTTGCAAACTTTCCATGGCAGATATTGCTTTGATAAATTATACTAAAAACAAGCCAACTTACACAGTACTTAAGGAAGAAATTAAAGCAACCATTGTTTTATTATTTGGTGTTGCCCCTGGTACAATTGATTTGCCTTTAGCCTTTCCTTTTTATCAACTACAAAAATACAATAATCAACAATACCTATACGCCCCTCATTTAAAGGAATTAATGAGTAATAAAGAAGAAAAAACTAAGCTTTGGAATAGCTTAAAAATTGTATTTTCATTAGGCTAACATTGTACAGCGTATGACAAAAAAAACACTAATTTTTGCAACAAATAACCAACATAAAGTAGCAGAAATAAAATTTGCCTTAAATAACCAATTTGATATTGTAACCCTTAAAGAGGCTGGGATAACTATTGATATACCCGAGCCACATGATACTTTTGAAGCCAATGCTTCAGAAAAATCTACGACTATTTTTAGGTTAACACAAAAAGATTGCTTTGGGGAAGATACTGGATTGCAAGTGGAGTGCTTGAATGGGAAGCCTGGTGTAAAAAGTGCAAGATATGCTGGGGATGGAGGAGATTTTAAAGAGAATATTGAAAAACTATTGCACAATATGGAAGGATGCACAAATAGAAATGCACAATTTAAAACTGTAATCGCCTTACTATTAAAGGGTAAAGAGTATTTTTTTGAGGGTATTTGTACTGGCACTATTACAAAATTTCCTATAGGAAGCAACGGTTTTGGCTATGATTCCGTCTTTGTACCTAGTGGAGCGAATATAACTTTTGCAGAAATGAGTTTGATCGAAAAAAGTGCCTTTAGCCACAGAAAAAAAGCCTTAGTCAAATTAATAAGTTTCTTAACCAAAAACTAATGCTAAAAACTAATAAATAGAGTTAACAAATTATTTTATTAGCATATTATAAATCACCTCTCCTATTGAGGTGTTTTTTATTTTAGGCTAATTATCTTTACGGTATGGCAAGACAACGATTAACATTACCAACTACGCTTCTTTTTACAACCAACATTGATGTACGAATTACAGATATTAATTATGGAAAGCATGTAGGCAATGATGCTTTTGTAAGCCTTATACATGAGGCTAGAGTTAAGTGGCTAAAGCATTTTAGCTATACCGAATTACAAATTGCAACTAACATAGGTTTAATAATGAGTACGCTTTGTATAAACTTTAAAAGCGAAAGTTTTTATGGAGACAGTATTACTGTTAACCTTTTTGTAGGAGATATATCTAAAGCAGGTTTTGAATTATATTATCAATTAAAAACGGTTAGAGATGAAACTGAGATTGAATTAGCCGTTGCAAAAACAAAGATGGTTTGCTACAATTATACTGCAAAAAAAGTGGAAACAATTCCAACAAGTTTTACAAAAATCCTAGCTTAATACTTATGCTTGAGCGGTAGGGCCTCCAAAATTAAACGGTATTTCTACCTGTTCCATATCTTGTATGTTGCCGTTAGCAGTTTCAAATTTTTTAATGTTATCTACCATTGCCTTCATAAAACGTTTGGCGTGAAAAGGGGTAAGTATAATTCTGCTTTTTACTTTACTCTTTGGAGTACCTGGCATTACATTTACAAAATCTACAACAAACTCTGCATGGCTATGTGTAATAATAGCTAGGTTAGCGTATTGCCCTTCAGCAACTTCTTCACTAATTTCAATATTTAGTTCGTTGGGTTGTTCAGTATTATTCATATTCAAATAAAAATTAAGTTTTGCTTACAAATATAATAAAGTAAGTGGTAAACTAAGTTTGTCTTTGGTAAGTATGCTTTTCAAAAAAGCCTCAAATTAAAGTACATGTTTCTTAATTACTACAATTAATCTAAAAATATACATGCCCTTTTTGGATTTAATGAATAAAAAAAGGGCTATTTCGATTGAAATAGCCCTTATGTATAATTTAAAATTACTTATGGAATTTTAACAAAATCATTAACCAACGATCTTACTCCTCCAGTATTATTAATATATTGAATAAAGGTACTAAACCTAGTTCCAATAAAATTTGAAGCAGAAGTTCCTACAACAACAACTGCACCACCTGCCGTAAGTTTAGGCCCATCATTTAAAATAAATGCACCAGCAGTAATTCCTGCATAAGTAGCAGCAGTTAATGAGGTAGTAAAATTAGATGGAACGGCACCATTGGTAAACCCTAGTACAATTCCTCCACTTGCATCAACAAAAGTTGTGGTATAATCTTCAGGCGTCATAATTTCACTAGGTGAAAGTGGCGGAACTATCCTCTCTGATAAGATATTCTGCAAAGGAGCAGTTGTAGTATCGCCACTTTGCCACCTTCTGTACCTGTGACTGTATTTACCAGACAACACATTTCCTATTTTAGTATATGTAATACGACCATAATTCTTTTGAACTTGTACGCCAGAAATACCAGTAGCAGATTTGATTACAATTGGAAGCATAAACGTTTTTGCACCATCAAACTTATTAGGTTTAAAATAAACTTTAACTGGATCAGATACAAAAGTACCCTTTTTAATTACAACACTAGTTTTGCTAAGTGTAAATAATGAATCAGGCATTAATTGAAATTGTACAGTGCTGGTAGCATTATAGGCTGCTATATATGCTGGATCTGTACCAAGAGTTACTGTTAAATCTGCAGATGCTAACTGAGAAGCATAATCAACATACGCTAAAGAAAATTCCAAGCTATCTAAAGCAGCAGATCCATCGGCAAAAACTAATTTTTTAATATCGCCAGAAGAAGTACCCCCTTCAAGTATTTTAACTGATCTCAAAGAAGCAGTTGGAGAACCTGATAAAACTGTTCCGTAGTCTTGATCTTCAAAACCTTTATCTTTTAAACATGATGTCATACCAGCAATAATTGCTAACATACCC
The DNA here is from genome assembly GCA_903837525.1 of uncultured Bacteroidota bacterium. GTDB lineage: Bacteria > Bacteroidota > Bacteroidia > Chitinophagales > Chitinophagaceae > Ferruginibacter. The sequence goes on from CAILUU010000016.1 coordinate 103,736, forward strand.
ATGAAGTTTATAAATTTTTTATTCATTTTATTTAGTTTTTAAGTATGAGAGAAATTATCTATCCCAGAATATTTTAGAAGTAAAAATACTGATTGATCCCCCTCCAGAAGCATTAACATTAGCTGTGTTAAAATCTAATTCTGTTTGTGGGTAAGGTAATCTTACCGGAATTGGATTAGTCCCTCTTCCTGGATCTGTTGATAATGGAAGATTAACAATATCTAATCTTCTATAATCATTCCAAACTTCAAGTAATGTATTTCCGTTAAAAGCAAAATATTTTTGCCATGCAATAGCTCTTAAATTATCCGTAAGTGTAGTACCAAAAGCAACTCTTGGATCTGGTGAAGTTAAATAAGCTGCAGCTACTGAAGCAGCACTAGGTACGCCTAACCAAGAAAATGATTCTGTAACCCCACTTTGATACAATGCTGAAGCAGTACCAGTAACGTTCCAACCTCTAGCTTTTGCTTCTGCTTGTAAAAATAAACTTTCTGAAGCTGTTATTATCCATGAATTCATTGTTGCACTTTTACCTAAACCAGTTGTACCACCAGAAGCTGATGATGCTCCTCCTATATCAGAAGTTACACTAGCTCTTTTTGTAGGGTCAGAGTTAGTAATCGCATAATCAATACCAATCCAATGAGCAGGTAAAGTACCCGGAGTACCAGCTACTGGCTTATAAAAATATTTATAACGCTCATCGTTAAGCCCCTTCATTATATTTAGAGAAAAATTATTAGCTCTGTTAAAGGTCTGTGCAAAATTACCCGCTTGATCATAAATAAAACTTGCCCAAAAAGGATTTGGCTTAGATACAATATAACCAGGATTTGCACCCATAGTTTCACCAGCATTAATATAACCACTTCCTTCTGCATTAATCTTTGCAATTTCAGTTGCAGCAAGCGCATTAATATTTGGCATTTGACTCATGTGAATAAGCAAACGCAATTTTAATGTATTACCAAATTTTGCCCACTTTAATTTTCTATTAGCAGCTGTATTCAATGATGTACTTGACTTTAAGATATCACCATTTGACAAATTAAAGTTTTTAGCTTCATCTGCAGCTTTAATTAAAGTAATTCCTTCATCAATCTTCTTTAACAAATCCAAATAAACATCTTCCGCCTTATCGTATTTGGGAGCTATTACACTTGGGTTAAGAGCTTGTGAATATGGAATATCGTTGAACATGTCAACAGCCATTTGGTAATTAAGCGATTGCATAATTAAAGCAATTCCTTGATAAAATGTTTCGCCATTAGCTTTAGACTTATTCTCTATAGACTTAAACTCAATGTTTTGATCGTATAAAGAAGACCAAGTACCATTACTTGTACCTGCTTGGCGTAAGTACTTACTTTCTTCACCAGAAGCATAGTCAGCACTCGGACTCCAAATACCACACCATCTTGCGAAAGTTCCAAGAGTACCTCTGCCAGATGCAGTTGTAAAAGTAGCCGTCTTCAGCATTGCCGAGGGAAGTAATAAATCAGATGTAATATTGGCATCTGTTGGAGAGTTCGGATCTGAATTAACATCTAGAAATGTTCTTTCGCATGAGCCTAAAACACCTAGTGCCAAAAACAGATATATTATTTTTATTTTTTTCATCTTATATCTTTATTATGGTTAATTAAAAAGTAAAGTTAAAAGTTACACCCAAACTTCTTGTTGGAGGAGTTTGACCTGTTGTATTAATACCAGTAGCATTTCCAGTAGTATTAGCAAATTCAGGATCGGTGTATTGATTTGAACTTGGTACCCATAAAGCTACATTTCTAGCTATAAATGATGCAGATATTGCTTTAAACAATTTTTGCTTTGCTAATAATGATTGAGGGAAAGTGTACGAAAGTGCAACCTCTCTTAACTTCCAAAAATCAGCACTAGTATAATAAGCAGATTCTACAGCATTAAATATAGAATTTGTATAAAGATTTGCATTACCAGATCTAGTATAAATGTTTGTATTAGGTGTAAATGTACTACCTGTTTGTGTTACAGAATTTGGCCATACAAATGGTTGACGATCATACTCTACAGTAGATGCAGCAATACCGTTAAACACTAAATCTTGACCTATATCATTATAGATAAAATTTCCACCACGATACTCAAATAAAACACTTAAAGCAAGATCGCCATAAGATATACTTGGAGTAAGTCCTATAATATGCTTTGGAAGTGTTTGACCATAAGTTTTTCTTGCGCCAGCTAATGAAGGAGTACCTGTATTAGCATCAACAATAACTCTTCCTTGTGGATCTCTATTATAGTCAAGTAAATTTAATAAATATGCAGGCTCCCCTTTTTTCACTACAACTAAACCACCGTTACCAATTGAAACTTGATCTAAACCTTCATATACTTTTGTAACCTTGTTTTGTTGAAAAGTGTAGTTGCCCTTAAAATCTATTTTAAGTTTACCTAAATCTAACAATGGAGTTAAACTTAATTCAGTCTCAATACCTTCATTAACAAAAGCCGCAGCATTTACTAATGAACTTGTATAACCTGTAGATGCAGGTAATGATATACCTATTATTTGATTAGTATTATCTTGTCTGTAAGCATTTACCTCTAAACGAACTTTGTTTTTAAACATAGCTAATTCAAAACCAATTTCTTTAGATACGATAAACTCAGGTTTAATATTTGGATCTTTTAATTGATCATCAATACTATAACCAGGCAAGTTTCCGTAAGGGAATGAACCTACACTAAATGAGTTGTTTAATTGGTAAGCTCCTAAATTTACATTACCCGATTTAGCATAACTTCCTTTTAATTTTAAAGAAGAAATGGTATTTCCTTTTAATGTAGGTATTAATTCACTAACCATAACCGAAGTATTTACTCCTGGATAAAAGAAAGAATTAGCTTTTACCGGTAATCTTGAATCCCAATCGTTTCTTCCACTTAAGGTTACAAATACTTTGTTATCGTAACCAATAGTAGCTTGACCAATAGCACTTACTGTTCTAACTTGGTTTAATCCTTGACTAACACCTGGCTCTCCAGTTCTGTTACTAACATTAAACAAAGTAGGAATAACTAAGTTAGCGCCACTATTACTAATAGAGTTTGTTTGTCTGCTTAAAATGCTATTACCTACTAAACCATCAATTGAGAATTTCTTGATATTTTTCTTGAAATTCAAAAAAAGCTCAGATGAAACTCTTACACCAGTAGAAGAAAAATCGTTTACAGAAGCTTTAGTACTTTGCCCCCATGGAGATGGTTTATATGACGCTGTAAAAGGAGTTACAAAAGTTGCCCCTAACTGAGAACGTGAATTAGAAATAGATAAAGTAGTACCCAAACGATACGTTAAGGAGAATACAGGACTTAATTTATAGTTTAAATCTGTACTTGCAATAACTCTATGTGTTTTACCAGTTGATCTATCAATATCTATTAACATATATGGATTGTATCCAAAAAAGTTGTAATAACCATCTGCTGTTGCATAAGGGTTACTTCTCCAATTTTTTAATGATGTTAAAGGAACATTACCAGCAGTTTTGATTACTGAAGTATAAATATCATCAAAACCACCTCTACCTTGGTTAACTACACTATAGTTTTGTACGATATAGTTAACGTTAAAACCTACAGATAATTTATTAAAATCTCTGCTTGCATTTAAACGGAAAGAAGTACGACGATTTTTATCCTTAGGCATAATACCCGTAATTACGGCATCTTGTGCAGAAAGTAAAAAACGACTTTTTTCATCCCCACCAGAAACAGAGATATCTGTTTGAAGGGTTACACCCGTATTAAAGAAATTAAAACGTTCGTTTGGAAGGTTAACATAAGGAACCATAAACTGTTGACCATTCTCCAAAGGATGTCCTAATGGAACCATGCTACCATCGTAACGAGGACCAAAACTATTGTTTGTAAAATAATCATATATAGGTAATCCATTAGCATCTTCGGTTTCACCAGGTCCAAATTCATTTTGTAATTTTGGAAAGTAGGCAATTTTATCGAATTGAGCTGTAGTAGAAAAATTAATAGTTGGTTTAGAACGGTTACCTTTTTTAGTAGTAATTACAATAGCACCGTTAGCACCATCTTGACCATACAAAATAGCAGCAGCATTACTTTTAAGTACTGATACATCTTGTACATCGTTAGGACTAATAGAACTAATTAAATCTAATGAAACAGGGATACCATCAATAACTAACAAGGGTTGATTATTACCAGTTAAAGAACGAACACCTCTTAAGGTAATTCTTGTATCAGCAAAAACACCACTGTTTACGTTTTGAACATTCAAACCAGCAACTCTACCAGTTAAACCTTGTTGAACATTTACTGCTTTTACTTTTGTTAAATCTTCGGCGCCAATAGTTGTAATGGCAGTACCTACTGATTTTGCGTTTATTCTTCTATTTAAAGCACCAGTAACTACAACTTCTTTGATATCACCTTTGGTGCTTCTTTCTAAAGTTGTAAATAGACTTGTCTGATTTTCAACAGCAACATCTACCGGAGTAAAGCCAGAACTAGAAATAGTTAAAACATCACCTGCTTTAACTTTTAACGAGTATTGACCGTTATCATCAGCTGATACCCCATTTGGAGAGCCTTTAATTTTTACAGATGCGAAAGGGACAGCCCTACCATCTTTGTCAGTAATCTTACCGGTCACCACTCGGTTTTGTGAAAATGCCAATAAGCTGCAAAGCATAAGCATTGTAAACAGTGATAAAAATCTTCTCATGTGCGTTAATTGAGTTTTATGATAATGTAAAAATAGGGAATTTTTGTTAACGTCAAATAATTGTTAAATTTATTTTATTAAATTAAAAATTTTGAACTCCTTCAAGCAATGACAATTTATGATGCCATTTCGCTGCTTTTGTGTTAAAAAATGTTAAAATTTATACATAAATTGTACTTTTAATTCGGTTCTACGATTTTCACTTATTTCATCTAACCCACTACCAATGGTAGTTCTATCAGGATTAAGGGTTTGAGCCACTCTAAACCAAACGGTCATTTTTTTGTTGAGGTCGTAATTAGCATTTAGGTAATATCTAAACCCTTTTTCGTAAAAAACAGGGATAGAAAAACTATATAAAACATCATTTTCATAAGCGTATAATCGGCTATTATACCCATCAGTTTCAAAATATTGGAGGCGTAAGCTTACCGAAAGTGGTTTTAAAGCTGGTTTAAATGCCACATCTACATAGGTTAAAAAGCCTTGTTCTTTGTTGTCCCCTTTTTTATCAAACCATACCACTTCTACCCTATTTTTTAAAGAAAATGCTGGACTAATTTTATACACGGAGTGTGTACGCCAACTTTGCCTAGGTTGAGGAATTACAGGATTTAAGGTAAAATCAGTAGGGTTAACGTTTATACGCTTAGACTCGGCCCTAAATCTGGTATAAATTTCTAGCTGTTTGTTGGGCTTATAGTTTAATTGCACTAAATAATCAGATCCGCTAGAAGGTGCATCTACCCTAAACCTTAGCCAAGGGAAGCTGTAAAAGTCGGCATAAGCATCTATACGCCAAGCTATAGCAGGTTTAATACTTATGCCTGTATACAAACCTTTTTCGTTTGTAGGAAAAGTACCTTCTGTAAACGCATTGGTGTAAAGTGATTGATAACTTCGTTGAATGTTTCTATAAAAGAGACTTATATCAACATTGTTTGCTGCACTTAACAATACACCTTGCACAATAGCTTTATCCATTTTTTGAGTAGAAGCTGCTTCACCAAAAAAATGAAGGTTTTTATAAGTATAACTGTAGTCTATACTATAATTACCAAATGAACTTCCTGCCAAAGCAAATTTGTTATAGGGTTCGTTCCCTTTTTGAATGGGTAACATAAATTTATACTGTATAGCATTTATACCTATATGTAAATTTTTATATTGGTACGAAAAATTACCCCCAAAGGCTAGCTGGCGTTGTACTCCTTTATCCTCAACTTCGCTTTTAGTACGATGAAATCCAGATGTTTGTAGTGAAGAAACAAAATCATCTTGGCTTTGTGAGGTATCGGCAATAAAATTGGCATCTATATTTTTATACGAGCCAAAAACTGTTGCTTGCCACCCTTTTTTGCCTAAGGTGATACCCACACCTCTATGAAAATTTATTTCGCCTGCAGAGTTGTAGGGCCTTAAAACTGCTGATTGTCTTTTTATATTTACTACATCTGCACTTTTTTTAAACGCTAAACTTTGCCATTGTGTTAACCCTTGCCCCATATTAACGGTAAAATCGCCAACAGCTAATGCTTTTACTATACCTATATTTCTTGCAAATAAATGTGCTGAATAAAAATCGAAGCCCTGTTTTTGACTCCCCTTAAAAAATTGTTCGCCAGCATCTTTTTCACCAACAATACCATATTGTAATAAATTTTTATAATTATACCTATACCTAACGAATATACGCTGCCTACTACCGGGGTAAAAATTTGTAGCTTGAGTACTGTCTAATAAAAACCCTTTTGATTTTTCGAGTATTTGTGTGGCTCTTAATAGTAGGGTATGTTCTCCCCCACTTAATCGTTCGGCAATGGAACTTACTAATCTTTGCTGTATACTAGCGGTTATGTATAAACGAATTTTTTGTAGGGTTTCTGTATCCATAGTTGGCACAGCTTGCAACTCGTAAATTGAAGTAAAGTTTCCTAATAAATTTCTATACGAAATAATGTTTGCAATTTGCAAAGGAGTTAACACAATCAACTCTTTTAATTGTGCTTCGTCGGCTGTATTAATATTTATGGGGTTTTTTATTAACTGCTGCATTTGTTGTACATAAGAGTCGTCTTCAGTTTCGGCATCTTCATTCTTTTCCGTACTATTCTCAATTTGTTGTTCGGTATTGTTGGTGGGCGTTTCGGTGGGTTCAGGGGTTTGGGCATTGATAGAATTGAAAATAGAAAACTGAAAAACAAAAAGTATTAAAAACAACATTTTTAATACCCAATTTCTATTTTTCGCTTTCTGATATAATATTGTATTAATAAGTTCCATTTTTATAAAAAGTAAAATAAAGGAGACGATAAAATAGTACTATTGGCTTGTTTTTTCTTTTCCAAAATTATTTAACAACATAATGCCTGGCGAAAAACCAAGTTGAGGATGATAACTACCTGCAACGTCTAACCGAAAGTTTTTCCAAGCAACTCCCAGCCCCGTAAATGCTGTTCCACTTTCGCTCATAAAACCTGCTCTTGCAAAAAATTGTTTAGCAAAATTATATTGTAATCCAGCCACCACATTTATAGGTTTATCCTCTTCCTTAACAATATCAGCACTTATAAAAAAATTATCAGAAGCATCATAACCAAAACCCATTTTATAGGCTGATGCCAATTTTTCTTTATCTACATTATTTAATTTTCCACCAACGGGATTGTATACATGAATACCTCCATTAAAATCATCTGTAAAATGAATAATTGCCCCTGCTTCAAAAAAAATTGCCGAGGCATTACTGTAGGATGGGACATTATAGCCATAATAATTAAATTGAACCCCTATATCTACTTTTTTACCCAAACTACGAGCATACGCCAAGCCTATTTTATTTTCATTAAAATTTTTAAACCCGGCATAATTCATTGAAACCCCCACATTACCCAATTTTGTTGGAATAGCGAGTGCTGCAGCATAAGAGCTTGTTTCGGTTAACAAAAAACGTCGTTCGCCATAAACACCCACCGAAGTTTGTTTGGTATTAGCTAAGGCGGCTTGATTGCTCGTGAATGAAAAAGCATCATTTTGTTTATTGCTGTACCCACTTAAACTCGTATAAGGCAAGGCAATAGAGTATCTGAGCGATTGTGCTATTAATTGGTTGGTAAACAACAGACTTAAGCCTATTAATAATTTTCTCAATTCGGTTACAATTTATTAACTACAAGATAGGTAAAAATGGTTTTAGTATTCAAATTGAAAATTAGCATTATGTTAATTACTTTTGCGCCATGATAATTTTAGATGGAAAAATTGTAGCTGCCTCCGTAAAAGAATCGGTTAAAGCTAAGGCAGCACTATTAATAAGAGAGCATAAAAAAACTCCACACTTAGCGGCTATTTTAATTGGTACAAACGGTGCTAGCGAAACATACGTTGCAAACAAAGTGAAAACATGCGAAGAAATTGGCTTTAAAAGCACCTTATTAAGGTTTGATGAAAACGTAAAGGAGCAATTGCTTTTAGACACCATTAAAAAACTTAATGTAGATGACGAGGTGGATGGTATTTTAGTGCAATTACCCTTACCAAAACATATTAGTGAAGAAAAAGTAATCAATACCATAAATCCTAGTAAAGATGTAGATGGGTTTCATCCGAGCAGCATTGGAAAGCTAGTTCAAGGCTTACCCACATTTATACCTGCAACACCCTATGGTATTATGTTAATGCTTAAGCATTATAAAATTGATACCGTTGGTAAACATGCTGTAGTTATTGGTAGAAGTAACATTGTGGGAAGGCCTATGAGTATTTTATTAAGCCAAAATACCAACCCAGGAAATTGTACGGTAACGATTTGCCATAGCCGAAGTAAAAATTTAACAGAAATCTGCCAACAAGCAGATATTATTGTTGCCGCTTTAGGGATACCTGGTTTTTTAAAAGCCAACATGATTAAAGAAGGTGCTGTAGTAATTGATGTAGGTATTACAAGAGTTGCTGATGCAACAAAGAAGAGTGGCTTTTCAATAAAAGGAGATGTTGACTTTGAAAACGTTGCACCAAAATGTAGTTATATAACACCAGTACCAGGCGGTGTGGGTTTAATGACCATTGGAGCTTTAATGATGAACACTTTTGCAGCCGCACAATTAAAAATTAAAAATTAAAAATTGTCAACTCTCAACTTTCAACTTTCAACTTTTAACTCACTTCCTGTAATGGAGCATTTTTATACCATTCAAGGAGAAGGTTATCATCAAGGAAAAGCGGCCTATTTTATACGCCTTGGCGGTTGCGATATTGGCTGTGTGTGGTGTGATGTTAAAGATAGTTGGGATGTTGAAAAACACCCTAAGTTGAACGTTGGACGTTTAAAGTTGAACGTATTAGAAACACCTGCTAAGCTTGTAGTAATTACTGGAGGAGAGCCGTTGATGCATAATTTAGATGAACTTACTACTGCTTTACAACAACAAGGTTTGCAAACAAACATTGAAACTTCGGGGGCACATCCATTAAGTGGTAAATGGGATTGGATTTGTTTATCGCCAAAAAAATTTAAAGCACCCTTACCCGAAATTTTACCCCTAGCGAATGAATTAAAAATTGTAGTGTACAATAAAAGTGATTTTGATTGGGCAGAGAAATATGCAGCCTTAGTAAACCCAAGCTGCAAATTATATTTACAGCCAGAGTGGGATAAAGCAACAGAAGTAACTCCATTACTAATTGCCTACATAAAAGCTAACCCCAAATGGCAATTGAGTTTGCAAGTGCATAAATATATAAATGTACCTTAGGGTGTAACGCTGTCCTACCTGCCGGCAGGTAGGTTTTTATAATTGCTATGATTTAAAAATAATAGACATAGTTGGAGCTGATTTTATTGATTTTTGCAGATTTTTGCAGATTTTTTAGGATATAACATTCCTTTAGAAATAAACGGCATAAATTTTCGTTATTTTACTTCAAATTCATTTCATGCAATTCATAGTAAAATATTTTCTTTCCTTTATCCTTTTTAATTTCTCATTTTTACTTACTACAGCTCAATGGTATGACCCTGAAAAAGTTAATAAAAAAGCAGATGAAATTTATGAGTCAGCATACGAAGACGCACAAGCTGGCAAATACCCTAATGCTATTACAAAACTTAATGATGCTTTAAAAATAGAGCCTAGGTTTGTAGATGCGTATTTAAGCAGAGCAGGCATTTATGCCAATTTAAAAAATTACTCGTTTTCGGTAACCGACTTTGAAAGTGGATTAAAATTAGATTCTATATACGCCTCTTCCTATTTATTACCATACTCAATTTCACTAGCCGGTATAGGAAAGTTTACAGAGGCATTAAAGGCTGTAGCTAATTTTTTACAAAATAAAAAGCTAAATGAACAAAGTATTAAAGCCGCTACCTACCGTAAAAAAACATATGAATTTGCTGTTGCGCAACAAAATAAAATAAAGGACAATACGTATTTATTTTCCCCAATAAATTTAGGCGACAGTATTAACTCAAAAAGTTTAGAATATTTTCCATCGCTAAGCATTGATGGTAAAAAAATTGTTTTTACAAGAAGAGAAAATAATGATGAAGATTTTTACGAAAGCACTTTACAAAATGATAAATGGAGTGCCGCAAAACTTTTGCAAGGAAAAGTAAATACAAATTTAAACGAGGGAGCACAAAACATATCGCAAGATGGTCAGTTATTAGTATTTACTGGTTGCAATTATACAGGGGGGCAAGGTAGTTGCGATTTATATTTTTCTTTAAAAACAAAAAATGGTTGGAGTGAGCCACAAAATTTAGGACCTACTGTAAATACAGATTTTTGGGAATCATCTCCAAGTATTTCGCCAGATAAAAGAGCCATTTATTTTGCAAGTGGCCGGGCTGGCGGTTTTGGTGGTAGAGATATATGGGTAACACATTTATTACCCAATGGCAAATGGGGCAATGTAGAAAATTTAGGCGAAGCTGTTAATACCATTGGCGATGAAAGTTGCCCTTTTATACATGCAGATAATGAAACACTTTACTTTAACAGTAATGGCCACCAAGGCTATGGAATGACAGATTTATTTTTAAGTAAAAAAGTAAGCGATAGCACATGGACAGTTGCACAAAACCTAGGCTACCCTATAAATACTATTGATGACGAAGGCTCCTTAATTGTAGCTGCAGATGCCAAAACAGCTTACTACGCTAGCGATAATTACAACAGCAAAGGTGGTTTAGATATTTTTAGTTTTACCTTACGAAACGATATTAAACCAACGAAAACTCTTTGGGTAAAAGGCAAAGTGTTTGATAAAAAAAGTTTACAAGGCTTACCAAGCACCTTAGAATTGATTGATATAGTGAGCAAAAAAATAATAAATAAGATTAAAACTGATGAGGAGGGAAATTATTTAGCTACTTTACCTATCGGAAAAAATTATTTGTTTAATGTAAACCGAAAAGGATATTTATTTTACAATGAAAATTTTTCTTTAGTAACAATAACTGATTCTATTTTTACAAAAGATATTCCACTGCAACCTATTGAAACTGGGGCTACTATTGTGTTGAATAATATTTTTTTTGATTCAAAATTATTTGTGTTGAAACCAACATCCATTATTGAGTTAGATAAAGTAGTACAGTTACTTACTGATAATCCTAAATTAAAAATTCAAATTAGTGGGCATACCGATAATATTGGTAAACCAAAAGATAATATATTATTAAGTAATAACAGAGCAAAAGCCGTCACAAACTATTTATTGCAAAGGGGTATTTTAGCTACAAGGGTTATTGCAAAAGGGTTTAGTAGCACCAAACCCCTTGCAGATAATAAAACTGAACTAGGAAAAGGAATGAATAGACGAACAGAATTGAGTGTGGTTAGTAACTAGTTAGTACAAACTGTTACAAATAGTATTAGTTATTTAAAATTAAATAGTTGTAATATATTTACACACTATTTTACAATTCAATGAATAACGATTTACTCTATCAAATAGCCCTAACCCTTGTACCCAATATTGGCGATATACATGCAAAAGCTTTAATAAACATTTATGGTAATGCTGAAAATATTTTTAAAGCAAAGAAAAAAGAGCTAGAAAATATTGATGGCATCGGCACAATAAGATCAAATAGCATAAAATACTTTTCTGATTTTGAACGGATAGAAAACGAAATAAAATTTATAGAAAAATATAAAATTGCTCCTCTATTTATTACAGATGAAAATTATCCAAAGCGTTTATTAAATTGTTATGATAGCCCTTCCATATTATTTTACAAAGGCAATGCAGATTTAAATACCTCAAAAGTTTTGTCCATTGTGGGTACCCGAAAAAATACAGAATATGGAAAAAATTTTACGGAAAGTTTAATTGAAGGATTACAAGAGCAAAATGTTTTAGTAATTAGTGGTTTAGCTTTTGGCATAGACACTATTGCACATAAGGCAGCATTAAAAAATAATTTACAAACCATTGGTGTATTGGCACACGGCTTAGATAGAATATATCCATCGCAAAACAAACAACTTGCAAAAGAAATGATTGACCAAGGAGGGTTGTTAACAGATTTTATGAGCAATACGCTACCCGACAAACAAAATTTTCCTAAACGAAATAGAATTGTTGCTGGCATGTGTGATGCGTTAGTAGTAATTGAAAGTGGCATAAAAGGAGGCTCCTTAATTACGGCAGAATTAGCCAATGGTTATAATAAAGATGTGTATGCAATACCGGGCAAAACCAGCGACAAAAATAGTGAAGGTTGTAATTATTTAATCAAACAAAACAAAGCCTCTTTAATAACCCATGCCGATGATTTGTTGCAACTAATGAACTGGACCCCCATGGAAAAAAAACAAAAAAAGCAAAGAGAATTATTTATAGAACTTACCGCAGATGAAAAAATTATTCTAGCTATTTTACAACAAAAAGATGGAGTACAAATTGATGAAGTGTATTTTAAAAGCGGTTTAAGTAGTAGTGCTGTTGCAAGTGCCTTACTAATGCTTGAAATGCAGAATGTTGTACTAAGCCTGCCAGGTAAGGTGTATAAGCTTGCTTAAAAGTTATATTTTTTACAATGCGCCTTAATTTCTCATAATTTTTAATTTTTATTTTTTAATTATTGCCTTTATCTTTGCCTATGGCAACCAAAAATATTTCTCCCCTACAAGTAGCAAAATTTTACGGCGAAGGCTTAACGTTTGATGACGTTTTACTAATGCCTGCTTACTCACAAATTTTACCCAGAGATGTTGATATTAAAACACATCTTACCAAAACAATAACCTTACATACACCTTTGTTAAGTGCTGCTATGGATACCGTAACAGAAGCCACTTTAGCCATAGCTTTGGCAAGAGAAGGCGGCATAGGTATACTGCATAAAAATATGAGTATTGAGCAACAAGCCGAGCAAGTACGTAAAGTAAAACGTAGCGAAAACGGATTGATCAGCGACCCTATAACTTTAAAGCCTAATGCTACAATTGGCGAGGCTTTACGAATAATGAAAGAAAATAAAATAGGTGGCATTCCTATTGTAGATAATGAGCATAAATTAGTGGGTATTTTAACTAATAGAGACTTACGTTTTGAAGAAAATTACAAAGCCCATGTTAGCTCTATAATGACTAAAGAAAACTTATTTACAGCCCCAGAAGGCACAGATTTAAAAAAAGCTGAACAACTTTTTAAACAAACAAAAGTTGAAAAATTACCCATTATAAATAAGCAAGGAAAGCTAATTGGTTTATTTACGTACAGCGATATTTTAAAATTAAAGAGTCATCCCAATGCCGTAAAAGATGCAAAAGGAAGATTGCTAGTTGGGGCTGGTGTTGGCATTACAAAAGATATTTTACTTAGAGTAGAAGCATTAAATAGTTTTGATGTTGACATAATTGCATTAGACAGTGCGCATGGCCATACTAAAGGAGTAATTGATGCGTTGAAATCTATCAAAAAATCGTTTAAAAATATACAAATTATTGCTGGCAATGTAGGAACAGCTGCAGGTGCAAAGGCCTTGGCCGATGCAGGTGCCGATGCTATCAAAGTGGGAATTGGCCCAGGTTCAATTTGTACTACACGTATTGTAGCAGGTATTGGAGTACCACAAATTACAGCAGTAATGGAAGCGGCAAATGCTTTAAAAAATAAAAAAATTGGTATTATTAGCGATGGTGGAATACGTTATACTGGCGATATGGTTAAAGCCTTAGCCGCTGGTGCAAGCTGTGTAATGATGGGCAATGTTTTTGCTGGCACAGAGGAAAGTCCTGGCGAAACCATCATTTACGAAGGTCGCAAGTTTAAACAGTACCGTGGTATGGGTAGTTTAGGCGCCATGGCACAAGGTAGTAGCGATAGGTATTTTCAGGATGTTGAAGATGATATAAAAAAGTTTGTACCTGAAGGTATTGAAGGAAGAGTGGCATACAAAGGGAGTTTAAAAGAAGTTGTTCATCAATACACCGGAGGCTTACGAGCTGGTATGGGCTATTGTGGAGCAAATAATATTATTGAATTACAAAAAGCAAAATTTGTAAAAATTACAAATGCTGGTATTAAAGAAAGCCATGCACATGATATTGATATTACAAAGGAAGCCCCAAATTATAGTAGATAAATTACTTTGCCCCGAGAGGGGAACTTGAATGAAGGATAGATTAAAAAACAGAATGTATTTTACTATTTTTATGTAACAAGCTTTAGTATGTTTGCTAAGCATAGTTCCGTCGCACTCTTTTACGGAATACCTTTATTCAACTTTTATTGTAGCGTATTTGTAGTTAAAAAAATTCGACATGAAATTTAAATTATTAGTACTCTTGTTAATTTTCAACGTTCAACTTTCAATTTGCAACTATTGCACAGCACAAGATACATCCCGGCTTCGCATATCACTACTCACTTGCACACCTGGGGCAGAGTTATACTCAACCTTTGGGCATAGTGCATTTAGAATGGTTGATAGTAACAGTGTAAATGATATAGTTTATAACTACGGTACATTTAATTTTGATGATGATAATTTTTTAATAAAATTTATACGAGGTAAACTACAATATTATATTTCTACCGAAGATTTTTCTGATTTTAAGGCAGCTTATCAATCCGAAAATAGAGGCATTACAGAACAGGTATTAAAAATGTCAGCCATAGAAAAAATTAGCATTAAACGTTTCTTACTCAACAACCTTAAAGAAGAAAATAAGTATTATAAATACGATTTTATATTAGACAATTGCACCACTCGATTAAAAGATATTTTAAAACAACACCACGATAGTAGTTTTACAAAAACTACCGTAATGCCCGTTGGCACTACGTTTAGAAATGCTATACACATCTATTTAAACAATAATAAACAATTTTGGAGTAAACTAGGTATAGATATTTTACTAGGTAGCCCAATGGATAAAAAAATGAGTATTGAAGAGCAAGAGTTTTTACCTGATAATTTAATGTATAGCCTTGATAGTAATAAACAACAGATGATTTTATCTTCTCAAAATTTATACCCACTACCCAACACAACTATAAGCAAGCCAATTTTTACTCCACTAATAATTTTAGGCTTGGTACTTATTTTTATTATAGGGTTAGGCTTTATAAAGAATGGATTTGTACAAACTGCTTTAAATGGTTTATTTGGTTTATTCTTTTTTTTGTTAGGGCTACTAGGTTTTATTTTACTTTTTATGTGGCACTTTACCGACCATGCTACTTGTAAAAATAATTTTAATTTATTATGGGCAATACCCTCGCATCTGATTGTTTCTTTCTTTATAAATAGTAAAAAAAGTTGGGTAAAAAAATATTTACGTATCAACTTGTTACTACAGTCCTTACTATTACTAAGTTGGTTTTTTTTACCCCAACAAATGAATGATGCATTACTACCAGTGGTGTTTTTATCAATGTACATAAGTTATAAAAAAGCAGTATTAACAGATTATACCAATTAAAGTATGTCGTACAAAAGTTTTGTATACCAATACTCTATAATCTTTTATCAAGTTATTGGTAAAGGCAAACCTGTATTATTAATACACGGCTTTGGTGAGGATAGTACTATTTGGGAAAATCAGGTAAATTTTCTAAAACACAACTACACCCTTATTATTCCAGATTTACCTGGCAGTGGTCAATCGCAATTAATTAGTGATATGAGTATTGAGGGAATGAGCGAAGTAATAAAAGAAATTATAGATATAGAGGTTTTAAAATTAAATTCTAAAAATCAAGTAACCCTTTTAGGCCACTCAATGGGAGGTTACATAACATTAGCCCTAATAGAAAAATACTCAACACTATTTTCATCGTTTGGACTAATACATTCATCTGTTTTTGCAGATGATGAGAAAAAAAAAGCAGCTCGTAAAAAGTCTATTGAATTTATAAATACGAATGGTGCTTACGAGTTTTTAAAAACAAGTATTCCTAATTTATTTTATAAAAGTAAAGAGGGGCTTAACCCTACCGTTGCTTACATGAATATATTAATTGAGGAAGGAAAAAAATTTAGTGCAGAGGCCTTAATAGCCTATTACAATGCCATGATTAATAGAGTAGATAAAACGAATGTTTTAAAAACATTTTGTAATCCTATACTTTTTATAATAGGTGAGCATGATTTGGCAATTCCTTTTAATCAAAGTATGCAGCAATGCCATTTACCACAACAGACACATGTAATTATATTACGTAATACAGCACACATGGGCATGTGGGAAGAAACTGAAAAAACAAATAATACATTATCCGCTTTTTTATCAATTGCGTAAATGCTCATACATAAAAAAATCCTTTCAAAAATGAAAGGATTTTTTTAATGCGATTATATCAATTAATATTAATAATCTCTATTATAACCACCGCCGCCACCGCTGCGATTTCCACCACCGCCGTAGCCACCGCCACCGCCGCGATTTCCACCACCGCCGTAGCCACCGCCGCGATTTCCACCGCCGCCGCCGCCGAAGCTGCGTTTAGGACGATCACCTTCAGCACGAGGTTGTGATTCGTTAACGATTAATTTACGACCCTGTACTTCAGTTTCGTTTAATGCAGCGATTGCAGCTTTTGCAGCCTCATCGTCTTCCATTTCAACAAAACCAAAACCCTTACTACGGCCGTTCATTTTGTCTTTTAAAATTTTGCCACTAGTTACAGTACCAAATTCAGTAAATAATCCTGCTAAATCTTCATCAGTCATAGACCAACTCAAATTTCCAACATAAATGTTCATTGTAAAAACTTTTTTAATTAATAAAACCTAATGACTTAGTAACTACAATGAACTGAATTTGAACTTGAGAAAGCTATTATCAGCTAATACGAAATACTAAAACCATTAATTACTTAGTAAAGATAGGTGTTTATGTATTATAATGGTAAAATTCTGTAGGTACATTTTTTAGCGGATAGTATCAGTAGCCAAATTTACAGAAAATTATAAAAACGGGGAAGAGCCTATATAACTGTTAAATCAGTTAGTAACGGAACACAAAAAAGCCTCAAATAATTCAATTTGAGGCTTTTACATATTTTATTTATATAAAATTATTCGGATACAATTTCCATTTCAACTTCAATTTCGGTACCGTTACCAAAATCAATTTTTGCTTTGTATGTACCTAATTCTTTAACCTCATCTAAAATACTAATACGACGGCGATCAATTTCGTAGCCTTTTTGCTCCTTAATAGCTCTTGCTATTTGAACAGTAGTTACACTACCAAATATTTTACCACTTGTACCTGTTTTAGCTCCAATTTTTAAAGCGCCATTGTTAAGTACTGCAATTACACTATTAAGTTCAGCTAATAATTTAGCTTCTTTTTTAGCTTGTTGCTTTTTTCTTTCTTCCATCATTTTTACATTAGAAGGACTAGCCTCTACTGCAAATTTTTGAGGAATTAAGTAGTTACGACCATAACCATTCTTTACGGTTATTAATTCGTTTGTACCACCTAAATTGTTTACATCTTGTATTAATATTACCTGCATAGTTTTGCATTTTTACCCAACTCTTCGACAAGCTCAGAGTTTTCTCCGCCTGTTGGCAGATTAGGGTGGTTAAGAAAATATTTTCAATCTCCTCCTTTTCCCCTTCAGGGGGTTGAGGGGTTTTTATTTTAATAAATCTGTAACGTAAGGTAAAATTGCCATTTGACGGGCTTTTTTTACTGCCGCACCTACCTTACGTTGAAACTTTAAAGAGTTTCCTGTAATACGGCGGGGTAATAATCTACCTTGTTCGTTAATAAATTTTTTCAAAAATTCGGCATCCTTATAATCAATATAATGAATACCCATTTTTTTAAAGCGGCAATACTTCTTTGGTCTTGCTTCGGCTTTAATTGCTGTCAAATACTTTATTTCGTTTTTTGCCATAACTTATGCCTCCGCTTTTTCAGTGTTAGAAGATTTTACGCCACCTCTCTTTCTATTATTGTAAAGAACGGCGTATTTGTCCAATACAGTAAACATGTAACGCATCTGCGATTCGTCACGTAAAAGCTGAGTTTTCAACTTTTCATTGAAGCTGGTTGGCGCTGTATACTCCATTACCCAATATAAACCGGTGGTTTTTTTGGCAATAGGATAGGCCAGTGATTTTAATCCCCAAGGATTTGTGTTTGTTACTTCACCTCCGTTATCTTTAACTAAGGCTTCGTATCTTTTCTGAGCGGCTTTAAAATCTTCCTCAGACAACACAGGGGTAAAAATCACCATCAATTCGTAATTGTTCATTTCCCTTGTTTTTTGTTTTTATTCGCCGTGGCGAATGAAAAACAGTTATAAATATTGTTTATTCCGTTTTTTTAACGGGCAGCAAAGGTAAGGGTTTTATGGTAAAAGTCAATGCCTTTTTAGGGAAATAGTTAGAAGTTAAACTTGGCAGTTGACAACAAAGTATAAGGCAATCAGTATTGTAAAGTTACAGCTACTAACAAAAGGCTAAATATTAGCTACTTAAAAACTGTAAATTTGCATTTCAATCCAACAAATGTCTAAAAACGAACGAATTATCCTTTTTTTACTAGCCGCATTAAATTTTACCAATATTTTAGACTTTATGATAATGATGCCCTTAGGCAATTATCTTATGCCCTATTTTAACATCACACCTCAACAGTTTAGTTTGTTAGTAGCTAGCTATACACTAAGTGCTAGTATTTCAGGCTTTTGTGCTGCTTTTTTTGTGGATGGTTTCGATAGAAAAAAAGTGCTTCTTTTTGCCTATATAGGCTTTTTAGTGGCGACTTTTGCTTGCGGCTTTGCACCAACATATATTTTTCTTTTATTGGCAAGGGTTGTGGCTGGGTTATTTGGGGGCTTAATTGGTGCTCAAGTAATTTCTATAGTATCCGATTTATTTACGTACGAACGAAGAGGTAGGGCTATGGGTGCAATAATGTCTTCGTTTGCAGTAGCCTCAACTGTTGGCATTCCTTTAGCATTATACTTAGCAAATTTAATTAGTTGGCATGCGCCTTTTATTTTTATAGCTGGTTTTGGTTTACTACTAATACCTTTTTTAATAAAATTCATCCCTGCTATGAATCAGCATTTGGCAACTGTAAAACAAAAGCCAAAAATAAATACAGACAGTTTTTTTGCAGTATTTAAAGATAAACATCAATACCAAGCATTAATTTTTTCAGGAATGATGATGTTTGCACATTTTATTATTGTCCCTTTTATCAATCCGTATATGGAGTTTAATTTAGGTTACAGTAAAAAACTTACCCCATTAATTTATTTAGTTGGTGGCATTGCTGCATTTTTTTCGGCAAATTATTTAGGCAGATTATCAGATAAGATTGGTAAGCTAAAAATATTTACCCTTTGCTTATTATTTTCGTTACCGATGATGTTTCTAATAACAAATTTATTTACCATTCCCTATTGGATTGTATTGGTGCTTTTTGGTTTATGGTTTACCGTAGCAACAGGCAGAGGTGTAACAGCTCAAGCTATGGTTAGCAACGTTGTAAAACCAGAGCATAGGGGGAGTTTTCAAAGCTTTAATAGTAGTATGCAGCAATTAGGCAGTGGTTTAGCAGCTTTAGTTTCAGGCTTTATCATTACTAAAAATGCTGATGAAAGCATAGCAAATTATCCATGGCTTGGGTACATTGGTATAATAGCAATGATTGTTACGTTGTTTATTGCAAGAAAAAATTTTAAATAAATAGTTGGCAATAAATAAAATAAGCTGCCCCATTCTTGCCTGCGATAATTTATAGTGCTTATTTTCCCTTTAGTGGCGGAGGGGTTTATACCAATTTGACTTTAAAAATACATTAATAAAAATTATCAGGTTGAGCTTGTCGAAACCGGTGCTAGTATCAAAATAGCTATTTTTATTATTGAACCCGACTTCGACAAGCTCAGGCTGACAGTGTTTGTCTAAACGGTATTACTTCACTAACCTATAAACAGGATATCTATTATGCACAGGCTCGTAATACATCGAATTTTTATAAATAAAATCTAACTGGGCTGATGCGTCACCAGCAAATTTTTCATCCAATTTTTTCTTAGCTTCTAATTTTATTTTTAAAGCAGGATTATTTTTTAAAACTTCAGCTGCTAAGTCATCCCATCTATAATCGCTATAGCCTTCTTTTTGTTGAAGTATTCCATCAAAAAAATTCCAAGCAAAAAAAACTATCATCACCCGTTGGCTCAAGCATTTCTAATAAATACCTATTGGCTCGTTGGTTTAAGTAAATAATATAATCACCTTTTAAAAATTTTATTTTTTGGGTAGATGAGTAAGTTTTTACACTCGTGTTTTTATGATGCTTTTCATATGGCCTTGGATAACTTTTATAGTCTTCAATTTTGTACCCCTCAACTTCAATTGTAGTGTCGGCATTAAATTGCTGCATAGCAACATTATTTAATTTTAATAAATCTACTACGCTACTCCACCCTTGCGGAATAATGTATGCTTTTGGTGCAACAATAAAATTACTTGGGTTAAAAACATTTAAAAATTTTACTTGCTGTGTAAATGGTTTTGTTCTATCGTAATACATTCTTTGTAAACCAGTAGCATCGCTAGGTTTAAAGGCTTGTTCATAACCTTTAAATGTTATCAACTTATTTTTTGAAGTATCTACTGTCCACATTAACGGAAAGCGAATGTTATTTTTTGCCATTTTTTTTTCTTCCTCTCTTGCAGCAATAAGCTCATTTGCCTTTATAGCTGATTTTTCAATAACGGTTTGCATAAAAGCAAAAGTGCTCAACACTCTATCTTTAAAAGCCTTTAGCATATGAGTTTCTGGCACAAAACCTATTGTTTGAAAAAGGGCTGCATAGCCAGATGAATACCTTGGCGGATCATAAAACATTTCCATACCCTTTGCAGGACTTGCCGTTTCAAAATTTACATACGGAATCATATCCCATTTTTTTTCTACCATTCCAGCATATAATTGTGGCTCAAAATTTTCTTTTAAAAACTGTCCTAGTTTACTTCCTAATTTGTCGTACTGTGTAGTAAGCAGCGTCATCGTATGCTGATAATCGGCCCCATCACTTACATGATTATCAATTAAAATATCAGGATCTAGCAAATGAAAGAGTTGAGCAAATGCTTTGGCATCTTTACTATCGCATTTGGTAAAATCTCTATTTAAATCTAAGTTTTGTGCGTTACCTCTAAAGCCATATTCTAAAGGCCCATTCTGATTGGCACGGCTTGTTCTTCCCCTATTTAAACATCCCCCAATATTATACACAGGTATAAAAGCTAAGGCAACATTTTTTGGTAAGCTAATTTTTTTTGTAGCAATATCTCTTGCCAATAACATACTAGCATCAATGCCATCAGGCTCTCCTGGGTGTATGCCGTTATTAATTAAAATAACTACTTTATTCTGTTTATGCCATTGTACAGCATCAAACTTTCCATCAGCACTTATCAATACTAAATGCAATGGATAACCAGCATCCGTCATCCCCATTTCTTGTACAAATACTTCGGTATATTTTCTATCTAAATTTTTATACCAATCAATAGCTTCAAAATAAGTAGCACTTTCCAACCCATTACTTTTTTCAAAAGCACATTGTTGGGCTTGGGTTGTTTGGCAAAATGCAAAAGCAAGAAGGATAACTATTTTTCTCATAAATTTTTTTGAGTCACAGATGAAACGGATTAAAACAGATAAGCACAGAAAAATCTGTGCTTATCAAAAATAGTATAAAAATCAGTCTAAATTTTTTCTTTAAGTTCTATTCATGTTCCATCAAAACAATCATATTAAATCATCAACATCATAAATATCAGCGTTCCATCTTTATTGCCGTATCAACACCACCGTTCCCTTTAACTTAATCTTCTTCCCTGTATAATCTGTAGCCTCAGCAATCCACACAAATGTTGCAGGGTCTTGTGGTCGTCCACCAAAAGTACCATCCCAACCTCTTACTAAATCTGTACTACTGTAAACCATTTGGCCCCAGCGGTTATATACCTGAAATAAATCTAACGACTTTATGCCCAAAGCAATTGGTCTAAAAAAATCATTATTATTATCGCCATTGGGGGTAAATGCATTAGGCACATACAATCCTGGCTTTACGGTAAATAATCTTACCCGTATACTATCAAAGGCAAAACAACCATTAACATCACTCACTTGTACTATATATTCAATATTACTTTGTGGCAATGCAATTGGGTTAGGCACAATAGTGCTGCTTAACCATCTATTATCGGGTAGCCATAAATAATCAGTACCACCGCTTGCAAACAATTGCAAAGGCTGCCCTAGCACAACACTCGTATCTCTTGGCCCAGCGTTAGCATTTATTTTAACAACATTTAATTTAACTATCTTTTGCACAGGCTTGGGGCAACCTAGTATATCCCTAACTGTTAGTGTATATAAAACACTATTGGTTGGGTTTATTACTTGTGGATTAGGAATTGTTGTATTACTCAAATAGGTTCTAGGGCTCCAAGTATAAATTGTACCACCACTAGCATTTAGTTGAGTGCTTCTGCCAGAACAAACACTAACATCTGGTGCTATAACAGTTGGGTAGGCCACAGGTCTTACTCTTATTGTATTTTGGGCAAAGCATATATCGCTTATTTTACCCGTTACAAAATAATCGGTTGCAACAGTTGGCGTAGCAGTTGGGTTTTTTATAGTAGTGCTATTTAAACTTCCATCATTAGGCGTCCATGTATAATACAAAGCATTACTAAATAATCTAAGCACAGCCGCATCTCCAATACAAATAGTGGTATCGTAATTATTCCCTTGATTTACTCTATCAACTACATTTATTTTTACATCATCGCTACCACTGCAGCCAAAAGCATCTGTAAATGTTGCAGTATAGGTTGTAGTAATATCAGGGCTAACAATTGGATTAGGACTGTTTACATTATTTATATTGTAATTAGGACTCCAAACAACAGTACCGCTACCGGTAACGCCTATTTGTAAATCATCAACTATACAAATAAGCGTATCCTTAGGAAATACAGTAAAGGCTGGTTTATCCTTAACCTCCACCTGCTTAGGTATATTAGCAATACAACCTTTATCACTTTCTACAATAAGGGTAACATTATATAACCCCGAAGCTGCAAAATTGTGTGTAGGGTTTTTTAAGGTAGATGTGTTGTTTACTCCAGAGCTAGGGTCTCCAAAATTCCAAGCCCATTTATTAATAGTACCAAAGTCGTGTTGGCTTAAATCGTTAAATTGAATTAGAGTATTTTTACATTGACCAAGTACTTGAAATGCTGGGCGAAAGCCAGGGTAAACTTTTACGATTGCTTCCGAAGAATCAGAACAAAGCAAACCTCTATTAACAACTAATTTTAAAGTATAATTCCCTGCAAGCAAATAGGTATGAGTTGGTGATGGACTATTATCTACTGGACTTAAATCTCCAAATGTCCATTCATATGTTTGTATGTTAGTAGATGATCCTCCATTAACGAAAGTGATAGTAAAACCATCACAACTTAAATATTCAGGATCTAGAACAGGTTTTGTAGATGAACAATCTGCTACTTCTATGTGAAGTGATTTTCTTACTTCTGCTTTCCTAATATTAGTACCTCTTATATATTCACTCACAATTACTGTCACTACATAAACCCCAACACCTGGAGCTATACCACTTACAATACCTGTTTGACGATTTATTGTTGCTTGGCTCCCCAATGGAGAATTTCCAGAATAACCAAATGAATATTGTACAAGAAAAAATGGGGGGTTGCTAGATGAAGTAGGTGACGGAGTTCCTTGACTCCCACCAGTAAAAGCTGGGGTAAACTCATACACTAATGAATCGTCATCAATATCTGATGCACTAAAATCAAAAGTAAAAAAATCGTTTCTGCAGATAATAGCTGTATCATTCTGTGAAAATTTAGCACTAGTATTTTTCTCCGCATTAGGTATCAATGTACCAGGTATTGTTACAGTCCAAGTTTCTCCAAAATTATTAGAAGGCGTCACTAAATTTACAATTCCACCTATTCTACAACATCTTTGGTAGGCTACTCGATAACCAGAAGTTGAAATTGGAAGCTCCTCAACTAATTCATATGTTCTTATTTTGTAACAAATATTTGGAATATTTGAAACACAGGGATGGCAGGCTTGTAAAGAACAATTACTAGTATTAACATCACTCAAAAGTGGAACACTTATATTGAGTAATTGTTGATTAGTAATAGCATTAAAAAATGTAAAGGGCACAATATCATCTGTTTGGCCCGGAGATAAACTACATAGTGTATAAAGCTTTAAAACTATTTTATACCGCAATGTATTAGGAGCCGATCCTGGCCCTAGATATTCATAATACATCCATCCTCCTTTTGTGTGATTCGCAAAGGAAACAATAGAACTAATTATTAAAAAAATAAGGATAAAAATTTTCTTCATTAAAATAAAGTATTCAACTAAATTAGGCCTAAAATTAACAAAAAAAAGCTGCCTTATTCAATTAAAGCAGTAATTACATTTACAGATATTGGTATTTTATCGTTTTCTTAAGAAATTGGAAAAACACTCAACGTAAAAATTCTATTAAAAAAAGTATACTATAGTAGGGACAAACTATTTATACTGTTTTTAATGAATAAAAAACTCTTGTAGAAAAATGGAATTTAAAGAAATTAAATTACCTTTTTAGGAGGCAAATCAAAAGCAATAGCTTCATGCTCAAAATGACCATTGTGTGAGCCATCGCAAAACGGCTTATTTTTAGAAAGACCACAGCGGCAAATACCAACTACTTCTCTACCTTGTAAATTATAAACACCCCCATTACGGTCAACAATTTCAAAATCGCCTTCAATTTTTAAAGACCCATTGTTGTTTATAGTAATTTTTGTTGTAGCCATGATTTAATTTTTAATTAAAAATAGTAAAACAATTGTATTCCTCAATCTAATTTTAGTTGTAATAAGAATAAATTATAACGCTAACAAACAATAAATAATTTTTTGACTCTCCAGTTAAATCAATATCGTTCTTAAAAACCAAATACTTATAATAACAAAAAAGCCTCTCTGTTTCCAGAAAGGCTTTTTAAATAAATATGACAGCTACCTACCCCCGCCTTGGTTCGTGTGCCACGAACCAAGGCGGGGGTTTTTTGACCGATTCGCGGTAAATAATCAAATAAATTAATCCCTAAGGCAACGAACAGAATGACCGTTTCGTTTATAGTCACCGCCCCTGCTCACACTGCCATTCAGGTAATCCAAGTAGCGGAACCAGGCGAAAGCAGTACTTAACTCTGTAGAACTCCACCAGTAGCCGTAGTTATCAACATTGTTGAATGACCCATTGAAGTAACGGAAGCCGCCCGGCAGGCCTACCCAACCGCTATTATTATTACCTCCGGTATTAGGGCTTGTCCAATTAAGCGTTCCGGCTTCTTTCATTTTCCCCCCAGCTACAGATGAACCACCCAAAGCAGTCTCCAGTATACTCCACTCTGCATCACTGGGGACATGCCAACCCTGTGGCGCCAAGCCTCTTGGATCATTTAAAGCATACCAATTGTATAATTTTCCATAAGTTAAGCCCGTATTGGCATCGTTATTATAATAACACCAGGCGCCTGTTTCCAATGCTGCCCATGCTGTTGCATCGGTAACCTCAGGAATGGGGTCGCCGTTCCTGTAGAAAGCCACATCCAAGTTCTTACTCATCCATTTCTGGGTGCCAATTTGGATAGTAGGAAGCCCATCAGCTGAAGATGAAGACAGC
>CAILUU010000017.1 GCA_903837525.1 uncultured Bacteroidota bacterium
AAAAGTTGGTTGATGTGTTTTTGTACCCTTAGAAATAGTGAAGGGATGCTTAAAAGGTAGATTAAATGTTTTGTAAGAAACTTTCATAGGCCAAAAGTACTTTATCTTCCGGATGCACTTAATAAATCTTTTATTTCTTTATTGAACATCTTTTGTTTTAGTAAATCTTCTAATGAAATATGCATTCTATATTGCCAGTAATGGTTAGGGTTTGCTGGTATATTAATTCTTTCATCATCAGGGTTTTCTCTACGAATAGTTTCATTAATACCCAACATATCTTGTAATTGAAAAATGCTCCACATTGCAGGAGATTGTAGGTGTTGTTGTATAATTTCTTTACTTATCCAAGCCTCACAAAAATAGGGAGCATCGCCATTCTTACCCAAAATGTTATTGTAAAAACGTTGAGTTTTGGCTTTATCTTCCATCCACCAACCTCGTAGAGTACTCATATCATGTGTACTTGGTGTAAGCACACTTAAATAAGGAGTTTCTTTTGGGTGAGAAAATTCGATCCCCGTTTTTTTAGGCATACGTTGTATTTCTAACGTTAAAATACTAAGCAGCTCCATAACAGCTGGCACACAATGTGGCACCATCCCTAAGTCTTCGCCGCAAACCAACATATTGGTACTACTTTTTAGACTAGGCAATTTTTGCATGGCTTCCTTTTTCCAAAAATCATCCTGCTTATAATAGAAGTAGTTTACATATAATTGGTATAATTTTGTTTGTGTACTATTGTCTAAGTTTTTATACGATTCAGTATCGGCCATCGATATACGAAAGTGAAATTGTTGTTTACCACTTCCCTCTTCCTCTAGTAGAATTACATTACTAATTAAATTAAAAAGCCCAATTTTTATAGTCGTGTTTTCAGTATCATTTCTATTAAAGTATTCTTCCACTTTGCGTTGTGTATTAAACTCTTCTTTAAGTTTATAGGCATTTAAAAAAGTATTTTTTACATATTCAGCTTTTTCGCCAAATTCTTTTTCTATTATTTGTTCGTTAATAAAGGGTGTACAAAACCGATCATAATTAAACATAATATTGTTTTCTGCAAACTCGTTTAATTGTATGGGTAAAGCTGGTTTAAATTTTCCCAAAATACCTTCAACTGCGTTTAAGGGAATACTCCAAATTCTAAAAAAACCTAGTATATGATCTATTCTAAAAGCATCAAAATACGTACTCATTTTCTGAAAACGCTTTCGCCACCAAGTGTATTTATCTTCAGCCATTTTTTTCCAGTTGTAAGTGGGGAACCCCCAGTTTTGCCCCTTTACAGCAAAATCATCTGGCGGCGCCCCAGCTTGTTCATCTATATTGTATAGTTCAGGCTCCATCCAAGCATCTACACTATTTCTATAAATACCAATGGGCAAATCACCCTTTATTACAATACCATTTTTATGTGCATAAACAGTAGCATCTATTAATTGAAGATGCAGTTGGTATTGAGTAAAATAATGTACAGCAATTTCGTCATAATGTTTTTGTGTAGCACTTGTTAGCCGTTGTATGGCACTTTTGTTATAGGTGCTATTACTACGCCATGTCTTAAATTCAATTGTTTTATGCTTATCTCTTAAATAACAAAAAGCAGCATACGGTACCAACCAATGTTTGTTTACCTCAAAAAAAGTATGGTAGTTAATATTGTCATTTAATGTACTTTTTTGTAGAAGGTATAATTCTTTTAAAGCAAGTAGTTTAAATTTAATTACTTGCTCATAATCCACTATTGCTAATTCATTTAATTGTTGTTGCTTTTTTTTCAATACTGTTACAATAGATTGATTTTCGTTAAAAGCAACTTGTTGTAAGCTTACATACATTGGGTGTAATGCAAATGCAGATATTGCAGCGTATGGATAAGAATCTTTCCACGTATGTGTAGCAATGGTATCGTTAATAGGTAAAAGTTGTATAAGTTTCAGACCAGTTTTTTTAGTCCAATCAACTAATAACTTTAAGTCGGCAAACTCACCTACTCCAAAACTATTTTTACTACGCAAACTAAACACAGGTATAGCTACACCAGTACCTTTAAAATTAGTAGTGGCCATATTTGCATAACCATCATGTATAATAATAACACTCTTTTTACTTGGCTCTCCTACTAATATTCTGTTATCACCGGTTTCGTATTGTACTAATTGCTTTGTTTTGATATTATATATACCGTATTTATAAGTAATCGTTTCATTATATTTAGTCAGATTAATTTTTGTAGAATGCCAATTACCTATTTGAGTTAGAAGAAGAGCTTTTTTATTTTGCCAATTACCTAATTCTTTTACTGAGCCGGCAATACATAAAACTTGGTTGGGTTGTAAAATTGGCATTTTTACCCTAAACTCATACGTAAATGATTTTTCTTTTTTCCCATTAGTTGGTTGAGTATAATTTTTTAAGAGTACTTGCTCAAATGCTTTGGTGTAAAAATTATTTCTATAATCGGCTTCGGTTTGCCAAGTATCTATAGTGGTAAGTGCTCTTTGGTTATACTTATTTAAATCTATACATCTATCATCGCCATATTCTACAACATCATCTAATCCGGTTTCTTTTAAAATATACTTGTATTGTAGAATATCAATTTTATAGGTGTTTAGTTCAAGTTTAACATCCCAAAAATCGGCATTAACATAATTTAATTCAATGGCATTAATTATACTATTGCTACCCAATTCTACTACGTTGCCTGTAATATGTAAAGACTGTTCAGGTTTTGTTGAGTAGCGAATATAAAAATGTACAAGCATTTTAAAATGTAACTGATTTGACGAGCAA